>RFMM01000054.1 GCA_009927665.1 Actinomycetota bacterium | reverse complement strand
TTAGAGCGCGACGGCGTACAACTCGTGAATGTCGCCACGCGTCGGATACTTCGGCGTATTCAAGATGATCAAGTCGCGCAACGCATCTTGCGTGAGGTCATTGATGTTGTCGTTGCTCGCACCCAACTCGCGTAGTCGCTTGTTGGTGCCGACGCTCGCCGACAACTTCTCCACGGCGGCAATGCCTGCTTCGGGGTCATATTCCGACCCGAGTGCTTCGCCGACATCTGCATAGCGACGCGCCACAACATCGCGGTTGTATCGCATGACGTGCGGCAACATCGTGGCGAGGTCTGGCCGTGTGCTTGGTGCAACTGCCCAGAAATCGGGTGACCAGTCGCATGCACCAGCCCGAGCAGCGGGCCCGATGAAAACGCTCGACCCGCGAGGTGCGACGCAATCTGCATCTGTGCACGTGCTTCAAGATCGGTGCCGTCAGCGACTGCCTTCGGCAGCCACTGCCCGGTCAAGCGAATCGCATGCAGTGCGAGTGCATCGGCATATGGGTTTGAGTTCGCCGAGGTGTAGCACTCGATGGCGTGCGTGAGCACATCCATGCCGCAGGCGGCGGTGCCGCGCGCGGGCATACCGACGGTGAGTGTCGGGTCGAGCAGAATCGCCACGGGTGCAACCGTCGGGTTGCTGAACGTCAGCTTGCGGTGCACCTTCGGGTTGGTGAGCGTGTCGGTGATGAGACCGCCGCCGTTGGTCTCTGATGCAGTGCCCGACGTGGTGGGAATCGCAATCGTCGGCAACCCAGGCTTCGACGCTTGCGCCTTCGGGCGAGCGTGCCGAAGTCGATGCGGTCGTTGGCGTCAAGATTCGGCGCGAACGCGAGATGCAGGTTGTCGACACCGTTTGGTGCAGCAAGTGCGATGTACTTGCCACAGTCCATCACCGAGCCGCCACCGATGAACACCACGACGGTGCCCTCGACGCCGAATCGATTCAGTGCTGCGACTCCTGCCGCAACATTCACGTCGGTGGGGTTGGGTGACACCTGATCAAACACATGCGTTTGCACGCTGGCCTTCTCAAGCGCGTCGACGATCGGTGCCACGATGCCCGCACCGCGCACGCCTTGGTCGGTAACGATGAAGGCCTTCTTGCCTCGCGCGAGCACGAATTGCGGCAGTGACGCGGCAACACCGGGGCCCGACACGGTTTCTGACAATGCTGCGAGGTTGAACATGCGCTGGGCGGTCACGGGTGCGCCAAGGTCGCGCGATGCCTTCTTGGCGGG
>RFMM01000196.1 GCA_009927665.1 Actinomycetota bacterium | reverse complement strand
CAAGACGCTGTCCCAGCAGATTGTGGTCAATTGGTGCTCAATTCTGAATCGATTTCAGATGTGCTCACTTGTGGGGGACTTTGGCAGGGGAAGGAGGTGGTCGCACCTAGCCCTGACCATGTGTTCTGGCTACGTCGGAAACTCATCCACAACATCACCATGGAGTATTTGGAACACGCCATGGTGTGGGGTCCGCAGAAGCCCATCGACTACGTCCACGATTATTTGACAACTGAAGTGAACTTTGATCCCCTGACAGCGACGTGGCTCTTCCTTCAGAATGAATTTAAGCGAACTGAACTTGCAAACGAGTTGGCAATGGCCATTGCCTATTTATTGGAAGCTTGGCCACAGATCACCGATGCGACTCAAGTGACATTCGGGCCAGTGCTCCACAGTCTGAGTGTTGGCGGAGTCGTACTTGAGGCGAACCATATTGACGTCACTTTTGGCGATCATCGTCTTGGCGTTGAAGTGATGTGGCCGGGAGCCGTGTTGGTGCGACTTGTACCCGGAACTCCAAGTCCGCAGGAGTTGGAGGAGATGCGGTTAGGTGCTGTCGTGCACGCACTTGCAACTGGATGTCCACCTCAACGACTTGTTGTCTTCGGACTTGGATCAGGCAAAGGAATTGGAATGGATGTTGAACGCGATTGGCTTGAGATGGGAATGGGCGGAGTCATGGCAGCCGTTGAAGCAATTGCCGATATTCGAAACGACCGAGGTGTTGTCGTCGCTGGTGGAGAGCATTGCGTGCAATGTCCATTCAATGACAGTTGCGACGTGAGTGAGGCTGATGAGTATCCGTTCTAACGCGTCAACACTTGTCATGTTTGTGAGCAGCACACTGCACATAGCCAATGTTGTCAAGGGTTATTGCACAAAAAAATTTCCAAAAAATTTCCAAGAGTTGCATTGGCGAACATATGTTCGTGACCATAATGAAGGACATGCAATCACGCAGACCTCAACACAACGAACAGTTCGACCTGTTCAACATGTGTGCGTGTCTTGCATGTGTGTTGTTGAGGTTGGTCACTCGAGTGATTGATGACAACTTTCCAACAAACATTGATGCATTCGAATTGCTTGTCGCCGAACACATTCTGAATTCACCTGATGGAGAACATTCAACTCGTCGTGAAGCAGTGAGCCACATCAAGAGGTTTTCAAAGTGGTGTCGAATCAATGAGATTGATGACATCACGTTGGTTAAACGCGAAGACGTAGAAGCCTTCGTGAATTGGCCGACGATGATGGGTGGGCGCGCTCGAACCCCGGGATCGTCCACGAAGCGCAATCGCTTGAGTTCTCTTCGTCGTGCATTTCGATCACTGCGCCAGATGGGCTATGAGTTACCAGACCCCACTATTGATGTTGTTGCCCTGCTCGATAGAACGCTTGACGCAAATGTGTGCAGTGATGAAGACATCAAGAAACTGCGTGAAGGTGCTCCAATCGGTCTATTCGATTCGTGCAATGCTGCACTCCTTGCGCTTGCTGAAGCAGGTGCAACAAACGGTGAAGTAAAGGAAATTCGTGTCAGTTATGTCAATCTTGAAGAACGCGTTGTGCGATTGCCGGGTAATGCACGAGTAGATGAGCGCATTAATGAGTTGTCTGATTGGGGAGTAGTGGTTCTTCGGGAAAGATTCGCTCATGTGAGTGGTGATGATTATGTGGTCGTCAACAGCAACGGGACCAAAGTGTCAGAGGCATCAGTTAGTCAGATGTTCCGTCACATAGCTGCATATGGAAACGTGGGTCGAAACGGTTTCAACATCAACTCTGTTCGGGCATGGCGTGCTCGCAGGATCTATCAGGAAACCGGTCGTATTCAGGATGCGGCTCTCTTTCTCGGACATCGGTCTCTTGACTCCGCTGTTGCGCTTATCGGTTTGGAGTGGCGTCAGACCGTATGACTTGGAACCCTCTGTACATTTCAGATAGGCGTACTCGTCGAGGACGAGACCGTCGTGTAGATCTGCATGAGCGAATGCGCTTCAATATTCGTCAAGGCTGGTTCAAAGACTTTGTTGCCGTCATCGACAACGCTATGCCTGAACATCCCACAGGACGGCCACGGACTCATTCGGTCGCATCCGTTGCGTTCATCTATCTGTTGTCACTCTCGATGACTTCTCAAGCAGAAGCGGAGGAGTATCTCCGATACGGAACGAACTGGAATGGCTTTAGACGGCTATTGGCATCTGAATTTCCAGATGACCCACTACTCACTAATGGAGCACCTCCGCCAACGAAGTCAGCGATTCGACGGTTGAAGCACCATCTCGGTGAGCGTGAAGCCGAGAAGATCGGCCGCATCCTCCATGCCTCCGCGATTTTGCATGCCAAAGAAATGGGAATTGGAACCAACTACGGAACTCTCTTGAATCCGAGTCTTGAGGCCGGCATGTATGGCGACGGTGTCGTCATACGTCCGATGACTAAATACAAGAAAGATGACATGGGGTTCAATGAACGGCACGGCTACTTTCAGCAACGCCGTTTTGATCCCGACGCTTCGTATCACTACGACGGAATGAATCGGAAGGTATACGGCAATGTGTTCGCGCACATGTCGGCGTGGACTGGAATTCCCTCTGAGCACATCACGTTTGGGATTCGCCCAATTCGAAAAGGTGGAGACGTTACGGAGGCTCAACTTGCGTTGGGATTCGCGAGAGCGATCAAGCAAGAACTACCCGGCATGGCAATGTTGCATTGGGACAAAGCCCTACGCGGAAAAACTGTTGAAGAAATCTGGGACATGGAGATGATGCCCATGATTGGTGTCTACGACAAGTCTGGTCGTACGACAGAACAAGTGTCGCTTGGTTACAAGATGATCAACGGGATTAAGACCGCAGTCTTTGCATTTCGCGGAGCAGTCTCCATCAAGGCAATTGATGGTGCATTCATTCCTTTACGCGCAACCAAACTTGTTTTCCAACACAACGCAAAATCAACCTGCCGTGTGTATTGCGACTACATCGTTCCCGAAGGAAGTAACTGTGATGTTCGACTATGGAATGGCAAATGCACCCAGCGTTTGAACTCGCCTGAGAAAGCGGACTTCACATACGGCGAACACATTCGTGCGCATGCGCCAGGTTCGCCAGATTGGAAAAATCTGTATGGAAATCGCAGCTTGGCAGAATCGTTGAACTCGGTCATTAAGAATGATTTAGGCAGAGGAGAGCGTGCTCGCTCGTTGAACCTCAATCATCAATGGATTGACCTAATGATCATGTTGCTGATGCGAAACGACCGTGCGCTAGTTCTGTACCGGCGTCGCACGCAGTTGGCGCGGACGGCCTCGCCACCTGCCGCGTAGAGAAGGAATCTCTTACTTTTTGAGCTCCAAGGGTGAACTATGCCCCAACACAGATGAGGTCATCAGATAAATCCAACTGACTTTGGTTAGATCTATCTGGACCCGTCTCACCCTTGTTTGGATTGAGTTCCCCCGAACTACACTCATAACCGGTCGTATTCGGGTCTCCGGGTGAGTTTCGCTCTGGGTTCCGTTCCGCCTCCCACGCCGAGGGTCGCTAGGGGAAGTCCGAAATTGCATTTCCCTTGTCCCAGCCCACTTTTGGATGAGGCTAGGGACGCGTTTATTGACCCGTCGTGGCAGGGTCAACCCAGTTCAGTATCTTTACGAATACTCAGTAACTAAACATAAGTTGACTGGAAAGCCGAAAAAGCGATGAAAAGCGAACTTCGTTGGTGTGTCTTCCCCGGGAGTCGTCCATCCACAAAGCATCAGCAGGCGGTTATAGGCGTGTTTCAGGACTGTTTACTGAAAATTGGAACCCCTACAAATGGGCTCTCGAGCACTGATGTACTCGCGACTGTAGGACCAGGTCTTGAATCAATTGGATACAGCCACCAATTCCCGCAAAGAGATCCAAAAATCGGAGCATGCGGCTACTTCTCAAACCAGGTGATCAAGGTTCTTCACATCGAATCATGAACGGTTGGAACGATTACTGATCCATAATTGGATGTCATTCCAATCCCAGATCATTGCCGTCTTTAGTTTTGCTATGGGCTTTGGAAAGTCCTTGTGCCGGGTCCGCCACACGTGAATCGTGTGTGGATTCTTGAGACTTAGTCGCTTTGCAATCTCGTGCGCGCCGACAAGATTCTCGACGTCCACCTTCTTGCCCACGCGCTGAGATTAGTTCGTGGGTGTGTGGGTTGTAATCGTTCGTCATCACCCGTATAGTGTATACAAACGGTTACACCAACACAACAGGAGAAGTTATGACAGAAACCCTCAAAACGCTGACCGGCTTGGGCAATACGGCTCTCGGATATCCGCCCCAATGGGTGGAAAACCTGAGGATGAAGATCGGTGGTGATGCCCCCTTCGCCACCGATCTCATCCTGACAACCGACCATGTCCTGAATCTCATCAGCTGCGTCGGGCTCTATAGGGCGGAGAAAAAACGCGAGAACGAACCTATAAGTCATCAAGAAGGATTGCAGGCGAAACTCACGCACACACTCCTCAAGAGATGGTTTACGGCACTAAAGAGCGGGAATGAAATCTGGCCGTTTCAGTATGTAGCCCTCGCCCTCAACAACTACGAGTCCATGCCACCAGATTTGGTCAATTGGTTGAGCACCCAAGAACGCGAAGCCAGAATTGAGACGGTCGGCGAGATTGCCGCAGTAATTCATAGAGTCGCAGACTCGTTCGGATACCCAGAGATTCGGCGAGATGTCGATGTGGTCAGCCGATTCACAGCGAAAGTCGACGATGTAACACTTGTTAGTGACGATGTCGATCTTGTTATCGGCAAGGGGGAGACCGTTGACGGCGTCTTCTGGCCAGGGTCAATACTCGTGTCGTTTGTCCCCAGTCGACCGACTGGAGATGACTTGGATCGACTTGCGTACTCGGCCCTCATTTATGCGCTGAATCATGGTGGTCCGCCAGCACGGGTAGTGGTGTTTGGACTGCTTTCAGGTCTTGGAACGGGAATGGAAGTCGAGCGCGACTGGGTGGAGTTGCCAGTAGGTGGGCTTCTCACTGCGCTGCCAGTACTCATCAAGGAATTGAACAACGAGACACAAGTTTTAACGCCAGGCGACCACTGTGTTCGGTGTCCAGAACTAGCAGATTGCCCATTTGCTCAGATGAGACCGTCGGAGTGGTTCTGATGGAGTCGCCCTGGTCAAGGTTTCTTGTACGACTCGTTGTCATTACGGCGGTGCTGCACACGCTCTTGTTTGCTTATTCCGTTGGTCTAGAGACTCGAAAGCGTCCACCGGTCATCGTTATAGGTGGAAGCGGAAGCTCATTAGAGCCGAGGTTTAGTGATACCTCCGAATTTCTCGTACGTACGCCTTTTGAAATCTCAGAATTTGTTTACAACGCACTTCGGCTTGCTCGGCGAGTTGACGAGATTGCGACATCGTTTACTGAAATAGGTGCTTTTGAAACTGCACCCGGTGTGATATCCCAGAGTGGCTCATCATGCTCGTCGAACTCCTTGTCAATCAATCTGATGTTTTGTCAATTGACCGACGTCTCTTTGACATCCGACATTTCCAACGACTGGATGCAGCGCGCAGACTGCGAAAGATTGCAGCGATGATCGAATCAGTCAGCGATGACGTAACTGTTGAAGCAGCATTTGATATCACGCAGCATGAAATTCAAGGCTCCGGACTGTCCCAGCTCTACGCAAACAACTTGATTGCATACCTCGAAGACCTGAAGTTCCTTCTGTTGAACTGTGGAGCAACGTATATGAGCCAAGTGAGCGAGGGCGACCTTCGTGCATACCTTGATCGACCAGTCCATCGAGGTGGAAAGTCACGTCCTCCAGAACGCGCAACTCAACGAGGAAGAAAGAGTGTCGTAAGCAAGTTGTACGAAACACTCACACGACATGGGTACACGTATGGGAATCCATTGGCATTTGAGAAGATTCCCGCTCCGCCTCGGGGTGTTCCTGTCATCCCGACAGATGACGAGATGGAGCTCCTCAAGGCTGCAGCACCGAGTCTCGGAGTGTGCTCACGAAACTCCCTGATAATCGGGCTATCTCTCTCCGGGTCGACAAGTCATGAAATTGCGATGCTCCGTGTTCGAGATGTAGATCTCGATAGTCAGACGATTCATTTGCCTGGGCACCGACGAATCAATGCCCGCACGAACAGAATCGATAGTTGGTGCATTGATGATCTTGCTAGAAGAGTGGAGACCGCCCAAGAGTCATCAGAAGGCTTAGTCACTCGCGCCGAGGACGTCTCATCAGCATCAGCGTCCGTTTCGAATGCGTTTGCCGAAACTCGGATCCTTGCAGGTGTGCGAAAGGTCATTTCCATCGATTCGATTCGTCGATGGAGTGCGATAAGGAAATATGACAGTGAAGTAAGTATTGAAAAACTAATTGCTACTAGCGCTTTCCTAGGTGAACCTAACTACGAGATAGTTGCGAATTGGGTCCTACCTGAGAGGCGCATCGAGTGGCACCGGTAGCAATCCCACTAGTCAGCCGAAAAAAGCGGGGTAGTCATAACTCGGTTGTCTCAGTAGCCGAGACAGACCTCGCTTATTTCGGTTCTCGAGCGTTCCGTGACGTTGTAAAGCTGATAGGAGAGTCGTTGCCGCCGAGTCGAGTCGGTCGACCCCGAAGGTACGCCTTGCCACTTCTGGTCGCCGCTCATTACCTACATCAGGACGAAACAGCGGAGAGTGCACTTCAAGCTCTTCAGCTGAAAAGAGCCGAGGTGATTACCGCGATTTCGCGTTCGTGTGGCTGGTCTGATGGGTTGGCAGCTGACTCTCCAATTCCTTCAGTTCAGGCTCTGAAGCGATTTCTGGCAAAAATCAGACACTGTTCGGAAGATATTGCTTCAGCGGTTCATGAAGTTGCGCGAGAGGATGCCGTTGAAAAGGCGAAGATTCTCGGTTTGCCCGACAACTCAGAGGGGTCACTGTTGCTGCCGAACAAGGCTGCGTGCCTCATCGCGGACGGATCGTTTTGGTCGGCTGCATCATCGCATCTTCCAAAGTCAACGTTTGTCGACAAACAGACGGGTGAGATTCGGAATCGAAGAGTTGATCCTGATGCTCACTACCACTCACCATACGATGAGAAGAACACCAGAAGTAGAGAGAAGACGTCAGAGGCAGACGAGAAGTACGCAGGTCCGGGATACAAATTCGTCGTGTCGTTGCTCTCCTCGAACACATTCTCGAACGAGCGAATTGTTCTGGATGTGCTCCCCCTACTGAAGCAAGTTGATGATCGAAACAGCGAACCTGACTTACTGTTTAAGTCAGCAAGTTGGATTAAGAAAGAATTGCCCGAAATTGATGGACTCATCTATGACAAAGCCATTCGAGGCGTGAATGTGAATCGGGTGTGGGAACTCGGATATACCCCGATAATTCCGCTGTTCGAGAACAAGAAGCCCGTATTGATGAGGCGGATGAAGAGAGGCAAAGTTCAGTTTGACGTCTATGCCGATGGATCTCCTGCCCTCCAAACCGCACCAGGTGTTTTCCGCAAGATTAAGCCATTGAGTCTGAAATTTCGTCGACATAAGCGTGACGCGAAGTTGGTTCCGTACGGTCGCTACATGATTACAGCGGAGATTGATTGCGATCCGCGTCTGCACGGACATGTCTTCGACATTCGCCTCGATAAGTCAGCATCTGGGGTCCCACTTGGGGAATATCTCCGAGCAGTCGACCCCACCAGCCATGAGTTTCTCGAGCTGTATCACGCTCGCCCCGAGATTGAGTCGCTCTTCAACAACATGAAAGGCACCGCACAGGAACGACGTCGCAGGTGCCGTCACTACGGTTACAGGTTGAACTGGTTGGATCGAATCAACCAGATGCTGCGTCGAAACCAGATGGCACTGATGAACTTCCAGAAGCGGAGCGGACTCTCGCCGGGATAGTCGTCACACGAGTCCAAGTAGCGGCTAACTGCAGTACCTGCGCGTCTTTGCATCAATCTGTAGCTCCCAAAGTGTGATTGCGGCACCTCTCAGGGTCTCCTAAAGCCGTAGAATTCGTTAAGCAAGTGAGGACGTTCAATCAATCCGAATTTCGGACTCAAAAACGAACTTCCTCTACGGGTCGCTAGC
>RFMM01000057.1 GCA_009927665.1 Actinomycetota bacterium | reverse complement strand
CTCGCATCGTGGCGGCAGTCGCAACTGGTGAGCGCGACTTGCCCGCTGAAGCGTTTGCGACATAGCAACCCATGGCGCTCAAAGGCGAACCCGCAAGGTGACACGCTGCGACGGTTGAATCCACCAACTGGCTGCCCGAGGCAACTACCTTGACGCTCATGCTGAAACTCGTGAGCCGCGCAGTCATGGCCGTACTACTTTTCACATTGGTTCCTGCCACAGCTGCCTCGGCGAATCGCCCAGGCGCAACCTGCAAGAAGGTCGGTCAGGTGCTGAGCGTCAAGATCAAGAAGGTGCCCACCACGCTCGTCTGCACCAAGGCAGGAAAGACGACAACATGGCAGGTGCGCACAACGGGTGCGAGTGGAGGCTCAAGCGGTACCACGGCTACCACGATGCCGGCGGGAGGCACGGGTACCACGTCCACCACGGTTCCGGCGGGAGGCACGTCGACGTCGTCGTTCGTCACCGAGGTGTCATCGAGCTACGCCGTTCTCGCCGATTCGCCGTTCACTCGCATTGCCGCCGGTGCAGTGCCGTCGGGCTATCTCGCTGCGATGGGGCTCGCTTCCACCACGGGCACCTCGCTGTATGACCACCCGAGCGGTCTCGCTTCTAATGGCACGAACCTTGTGCTCGTCGATCGTGGCAACAACCGATTGCTCGTGTGGAACACCGCCCCGACGTCAAGCTCGAGCCTGCCAGACTTCGTGCTCTGCCAGCCCTCGACGACTTCCACGGCGAGCGGTTCGGGTCTCGCTCAGTGCAATTGGCCGAGTGATGCGGTCGTAACGCGCGACGGAAAGTTGCTCGTGGCTGACTCTGACAACCATCGAATTCTTGTGTGGACAACGTTTCCGACTGCCACAGGTCAGGCTGCGAACTTTGCAATTGACCTCGGAGCCGATGCCTGGCCGTGGGGCGTGTGGTCTGACGGCACCAAGGTGGCTGCCACGCTGACGGGCCGCGGGCAGTTGAAGATCTGGAATTCGTTTCCGACCACGGGCAGCGAACCTGCCGATATCACGATCTCTGGCAACACATCGAATTGCCTCGGAACTCCGCGTGGCATCGTGAGCAACGGCACAGCAATCTTGACCGGTGACCATAACGGCAAGTGCGCCAATAGTTCAGTGGCGCACGTCTTTGCATCGTGGCCTACATCGTCGGCGGCGGTGCCGAATTATGACATCGTCCCTGATGATGCCAACTACGCCTGGCCGCACGGTGCCTTTGACTCATCAAGCGGCAAGTTGTATCTGCTGTCGAAGAAGCTCATGGAGTACCCGAGCGCACCGGCATCGATGCCCACCGGCACGCCGATTGCGACAACCACGAGCTTCGAAGGTGGCGACGGTGGTGATGTCGAAATCGTCAACGGCTACACCTATGTCACGGAATACAACGGCAACCGGCTCGCCGTCTTCAAGGGAATTCCAGCCGCAACCGCAAAGCCGGCCTTTTATCTCGGCTCACCCGGTGAAGACTCGACCGGAACCCCCGTGAACACATTGCTCACGAATTATCTTGTGACTAACCCGCAGGTGGCGACGCTCGGCGGCGCGATGGCCATCTCGAGTGACTTTGACCGCAAGCTGTATGTCTGGAAGAAAATCCCCGCCACCGACGGCGCCAAGCCCGACTTGGTGTGGAAGACCCAGAACCTGAACGACTCGAACCCGCTTCGCGCAATGGATTTTCAACCTGACTCGAATGCCGCGACCACGGCGGCCGACGGTCGGCCGTTGTTTGCACTTGCGGGAGAAAAGACCTTCGTCGTGTGGCGCTCGATCCCGACTGCCACCACCGACAGCCCGGTGCTGAACATCAAAGACTCCATCGGCAACGTCACCTTCGGCGGAAAACTACGCGTAGCCGCCGACAACAAGTACTTTTACCTGCTCGACGGCGAGAAGAAGGTGATCTATGTGTGGGCCGGACTGCCTGCCGACAAGAACGACAGCCCTGACTTCACCATTAGTGCGACAGTCGACCGAATTCGATCGGATGGCACGTGGCTGATCGGCACCAGCCTCTATACGTCACCGAACATTTTGGTGTGGCCCGTCTCATCGTTGAGTCAGAACGTTGCGCCCACGGGCACTGTTGGCTTCCGCATGAATCTTCCGCAAGATGCTCTGGTTGCTAACGGCGTTCTTTATGTTGCTGATACAGGGTTTCATCGAGTTCTCGTTTGGAACAGCATCTCGGCGGCATTGGCTGGTGCTTCGCCAGACGCGTACCTTGGCGCTACATCGTCGACCGATGTATCGCCAGCCCACTCTGCCACCGACCTTCGTTGGGCGGCGTCGCTGTGGGTGGCGAACGGTTACCTCTGGGTGGGCGAGCGTAAGTTCGGCCACCGTGTGTTGAGATACGCGTTGAGCTGATGTTCATAGACTTACCGTCTCGCAACCGTGCGTTTGCCGCACGAACGCTG
>RFMM01000120.1 GCA_009927665.1 Actinomycetota bacterium | reverse complement strand
GCGGACATCGCCGCCCACGCCGCTGCTTTCGATGCGCTGTAGGCCGCCATGCCGGCAACGGGTTGCGTCGCAACGACACCCGAGAGATTGACGAAGAATCCGCCGTCTGCAAGGTGCGGTGCAGATTCGCGCAGCATCACCACCGGCGCAATGGCGTTGACTGCGAAGAGCGCGGCAAGCGTCGAGTCATCCAATTCTGCGATGTTGCCGAATGCAACGACACCGGTTGCGTTCACTACCCCATCAAACGGCGCAACAGACGCAAACGCCGTGCTGAGTGCGGCATGGTCGGTGACGTCGGCCAGCGCGTATTGCGAGACGCTCGCACCGTCGAGCTGTGTGTGATCGCGCACGATTGCCGACACCTTGGCTCCGGCAGCTGCCAACTGAACGGCGATGCTCGAACCGAGCACCCCAGTTGCCCCAACCACCACCACATGCGAGCCGGCGAGCGTGCGAGCCATCGTCTACGTCAGTTCACGAATGCGACGAACTTGCTCGAACAACGCTGGGGTCGCAGCGACAACTGGCGATCGTCGCTCGCCGTGTTGCGTGACGATGAGGTCACGACCACCGAGTTCACCCACCGGCGCACCCGCCTCGATGCACACGTGCACACTCGCCATATAGTCCCACGCACCATGTGACGACATATCGACCCACGCATCAAGCGTGCCCTGCGCGACGAGGCAGATGTCGAGCGCAGCGGCACCCATCGCGCGAAACTGCGCCCAACCCGGATGCTTCTTGGGGATTCCCGATATGCCGACCACGGCGTCAGACAGTCGCTCGCAGCGCGACGGTGCGATGCGGTCGTCGTTGTGAAAGGCTCCCCCACCGCGAGTGGCCGACCAGCGGTTCTCGTTCGTGAACTGGTTCGCCACCAACGAAGCTCGATGGCCCGACTTGTCGACCGCCGCGAGCGCAGTGGCATACCACGGCACTCGCCGACTTGCATTCGTTGAACCATCGAGTGGGTCCATCACCACGATGATGGAGTCGTCGTTCCACTCGCCGGTGCGACCACTTTCTTCTGACATCACGGCACAGCCAGCTGCGTGCAACACCTCGAGCGCAGCAGCGTCGGCGCGCAGGTCAACGGCATATTGCGTGGCGCGTTGGCCCGAGGGGCCCCAATCGGTGTTGGTGCTCAACACGCCGTACACCGCATCGGCGGTTTCGTGGAGAACGCGGAGAATGTCGTCGTTCGACGAGGCGACCGAGATCTTCGACATGCGATTACCGAACGTTCAGGGTACGGGGCACTCGAACGAGGAGCGTCGTGACTATCGCTCGTCGCGCACGAAGGGCTGGCCGAGCATCTTCGGCGCACCAAGCAGTCGTCGGGCTCGCGGTGTGGAAAGAAGAACGAGCACCACCAACGTCACGACATACGGAAACATCGCAACGATGGTCGGCGGCAGCAGGTCAATCTGCTCCGCTTGCAGCGTGAACGGCACCTGTAGCGAGAAGCCGAACAACACTGCCCCACCGATTGCGCGCAACGGACGCCACGATGCAAACACCACGAGGGCGAGCGCAATCCACCCGATGCCGTTGGTGGTCGCGGCTTGGCTCCAAGCGGCAGCGCGCGCGAACATGTACCA
>RFMM01000095.1 GCA_009927665.1 Actinomycetota bacterium | reverse complement strand
GCGGTGGATTCGATGGCGGCAGTGCAGGTGGCGTCGCCGACCGTGCGGAAGCGAACCATCTGTTCACTCACTTGTTCATCAGCCCCTGGCTGCAAGAACGGCGACACCGCCATCCACATTCCGTCGCGGCGGAACACTCGTCGACGGTGCGCGTAGTAGATGCTCGGCAACTCGATGTCGTATTCCGCGACGAAGCGCCAGATGTCGAGCTCCGTCCAGTTCGACAGCGGGAAGATGCGGAAGTGCTCGCCAGCCTGGTGGCGGCCGTTGTAGATGCCCCAAAGTTCGGGTCGCTGGGTGCGCGGGTCCCACTGCCCGAACGAGTCACGGAACGAGTACACGCGCTCTTTGGCTCGCGCTCGTTCTTCGTCGCGGCGAGCCCCGCCGAATACGGCATCAAACTTGTGCTCGGCAATCGAGTCAAGCAGGGTGACCGTCTGCAGCGGGTTGCGGCTGGCGCGCGGGCCGGTGGCGTCTTGCACGCGTCCGGCATCGATTGACGCCTGTACCGACCCCACGATCAACCGCACGTCGAGAGCCGCCACCGTTCGGTCGCGGAACTCGATGACCTCGGGGAAGTTGTGCCCGGTGTCGATGTGCATGACCGGGAAGGGCACCCGGGCGGGGGCAAAAGCCCGCACCGCCAGGTGCAACATGACCACCGAATCTTTGCCGCCTGAGAACAGCATGACTGGGCGCTCGAACTCAGCCGCTACCTCGCGGATGATGGTGACCGACTCGTCGACCAGCCCGCGCAACGCCGATTTCACCCCAAAAACACTACGCCATCGCGATTTCGTCAATGGCGATGACTTTTCATACAAGTTGCCGACTGAAGACGAGTTACAAATTGCAGCCGTGTTATTCTCATTTCCACGCCATCAGGCGTACGTCTCACAACCAAAAGGGGAGCAGAAATGAAGCAACGAAAGGTATGGGCTGCAGCATTCGCAGCGGTGGCGATGTTCGCCGTCGCAGCGTGCGGCAGTGACGAAGAGGCGACTGAAGAAGTCACCGAGTCGACTGAAGCAGCCACCGAAGAAACCACGGCGCCAGCCGAGGACTACAGCATGGTCAAGGCCGCTGTCGTCTACCTCGGCGTGCCAGGTGACGCCGGCTGGACGTACCAGCACGAGCAGGGCATCCAGTTCATGGAGAGCGAGCTCGGCATCACCGTGACGCGACTCGAGAATGTGCCGGAAGGTGCAGAAGCTGTCGCAGTGTTCGACAAGCTCGCCCGCGACGGTTACAACCTCATCATGGGCACCTCGTTCGGATACATGGACCCGATGCTCGAAGTCGCCGCGAAGTACCCGAACGTGTGCTTCCAGCACGCCTCGGGCTACAAGACCGCTGACAACATGGGCAACTACTTCGGAGCGATGGAAGAAGCGCGCTACCTCTCCGGTATCGCCGCTGGCGCAGCGACCAAGAGCGGCAAGCTCGGCTACGTCGCAGCCTTCCCGATCCCAGAAGTGCTCCGCGGCATCAACGCCTTCACGCTCGGCGTGCGCTCGGTGAACCCGACCGCGACCGTGCAGGTTGCGTGGACGTCGACCTGGTTCGACCCGGCCAAGGAGAAAGAAGCCGCGCAGTCGCTGCTCGCCACTGGTGCAGACGTGATTGCTCAGCACCAAGACACCACTGCTCCTGGTGAAGCCGCAAAGGAAGCCGGCGCGAAGTGGGTCGGATACAACTCCGACACCAAGGCCGGCGACTTCCCCGACACGTGGCTCACCGGCCCGGTCTGGAACTGGGGCCCGCACTACGTGAAGCTCGGCAAAGATGTCGCTGCAGGAACGTGTGACAACACGCCCTACTACGGCACCATGGCTGACGGAATGATCACGCTCGGCACCTTCGGCTCGTCGGTCTCGCAAGCGACCCAGGATCTGATCGCCGAGAA
>RFMM01000164.1 GCA_009927665.1 Actinomycetota bacterium | reverse complement strand
TCGGCTGGTTCGCGCCGACGAAACGTCTGCGGCTCGTAGCCTTAGTCAGGTGACAAACTCAGCAAATCGTTGGTATGCCGCGCGAACGAGCGTCGAGCAAGTTGAAGAGGGTCGGGTGCTCGCCCCGAAGTTTGACGACAACGGGCTGATTCCTGTCGTGACTACTGACTACGACAGCGGCGAAGTGTTGATGGTGGCGAACATGAATGCAGAAGCGTTCGCCAAGACCATCGAGTTGGGCGAGGCGGTGTACTACAGCCGCAGCCGCAAGCAGTTGTGGCACAAGGGTGCGACCAGTGGTCTGGTGCAGAAGGTGCGCGAGATTCTGGTCGACGACGACCAAGATGCGGTGTGGCTGCGGGTCGATGTACAAGGTGGCGCAAGTTGCCACGTCGGATAC
This sequence comes from Actinomycetota bacterium, assembly GCA_009927665.1. Lineage (GTDB taxonomy): Bacteria > Actinomycetota > Acidimicrobiia > Acidimicrobiales > Ilumatobacteraceae > F1-60-MAGs027. The sequence goes on along the minus strand of RFMM01000164.1, from coordinate 5,519 downwards.
CGCTCGTGTTTTTATCGCAGCGTGCCGATTGCTCCGGCCACCGACGGCCCACTCGAGATGCACTTCACGATCACCGAGAAGGTGTTCGACCCCAAGGCCGTCTACGGCGACGCGCCGAACCCCACCAAGTTGTAGGCGCCGGCTGCGCGCGAGGCGCCGTGCTGCTCGCGAGCGACTGTGTTGTTGAGGCGCTACGCGACTGTGTTGTTGCGGCGCTACGCGCTTTTGGGCCGGAACGCGCTGAGCCCGCCACCAACCTCGAGGCGCGGCCCGCCAATCAAGTCAACGCAATACGGAATCGCTGGCAGCACTGCGGTGAGGCATTCGGCAATCGACGACGGCTTGCCTGGCAGATTGACGATCAGCGACGAACCGCGTATGCCCGCCGTCTGGCGCGACAAGATCGCCGTAGGCACCACCTTCAGCGACACCGCGCGCATCAACTCGCCGAAACCAGGCATCATCTTCGCGCACACCATCTCGGTGGCTTCTGGTGTCACATCGCGAGCCGCGGGGCCGGTGCCACCGGTGGTGACGATGAGACAACAGTGTTCGAGGTCGGCAAGATCACGCAGCGTGCGCGCAATGGTGTGTACATCGTCGTTGATCACACGCGCGACGGCCTGCCAGTCGCTCGTGAGATGCTGCGAGAGAAACTCACGAATCGCAGGCCCGCCCTTATCTTCGTAGACCCCGGCAGATGCCCTGTCGCTGACGGTAACGATGCCGATTCGCGCTACGGCGTTATGACCACCCGCCGTTGATTCGACGACGGTCACGGCTGCACCTCGCGCGGGTCATAGGGGGAGTTTTCGCGCCGCACGAATCGCCACAAGCCCCGTCGCATCTGCCCGAAACCGTACCGCGCGCCGACGCGACGTTGCGACTCTCGCGACACGCTCACCGCACGGTTGAAGAGATGGCGATACTGCATCACGAGTCGAGTTTCCATATCACCCAGCAGCATCGGCTCGACGACCGGCGACCACGCTCGTCGTGCAAACCCGAAGGTCTCGTAATCGATCTGGTAGGTCGCCATCAGTCGGTTGGCGGTGTGTATGTCGCACACGCGTTCAACCTTGATACCGAGACCTTCGTTGAGTCGCGTGGCGCGAATCTGCTTGCCTGATCGCTCACTCAACACCTGGGCCAGCGAATCGATCTCACCGGGCTGGTCAACTCGAACCAGCAACGAGTAGTTCACGAGATCGGGCCGAACGAGCAATGCCTGAGGCTGAAAATGATGGTCGGCCATGAACGGGTCGGCATTGTCACCGAGCACTTTGGCAAAGTGAGCGAACGACGCCGCAAGATCAACCCTGCCGTCGGTAAGCACATCGTGAGCGAGCTCGGCGAGCGTCGTGCTGCGGCGGTGGGCGCGCAGAAAGATGCGGTTCTCCCACGCCGAATAGGCGCGTGAGATGGGGTCGCGAATACTCGCGACACGCAACCAGTCGGGTGACGAGAGCACTTCGTGTTGTTCGCTTTGTGTCAGGTCAGTGAGGTGAGCCAAACCGTGCACCTTCGGATGATGAATCGTCTGTGCCCGCGACACATGCATCACTGCCAATCGTTCGGCCATCTCGGGGTGATGTGAGCCCTCTGCGGTAGCCAGCATCGACTTAATGGTGGTGCACGCAGCCTTCGGAGTCGGCAGATACATCACCTTGATGCGTGGTGCGACCAATGCCAACCCGGCAACAACTCGCAGCGGGTCAGCGCCTTTCGCCATGGTTACCAGTGCATGCTGCGGGGGGTTGAGTACATGCGGCCGAACGTCGCTTTGCGCATGAACGACTTACGAATCTGGCGAAATCCGTATCGCGCCGACATCTTCGATTGGGCGGCGCGTGACACGCTGGCGACTCGCTCGACCGATTGGCGCACGAGCGTGACGAGTTGCGTCTCGGCGTCGCTCAACAGATAGGGCTCGAGTGAATCAGCAAAGTTGCGTCGCGCGAAACCAAACGCTGCATAGTCCATGCTGTAGGTCGCCATCAGCAGGTTCGCAGTGTCACGGTCGCACACGCGGGCAAGCTCAACACCGATGCTCTCGTTGTGACGTCGCGGCTGCACGTTCGTGCCTGAACGCGCCCGAAACTGGGCGGCAACCGAGTCGACTCCACCCGGTTCGTCGACACGCACCAGCAGGTCGTAGCGCACCGCATCACTACGCACGATGTGGCTTTGGGGCGTGAAGTGATGGTCGACCATGAAGGCGTCGGTTTGTTCGGCGAGGGCCTTTGCAAAGAGGGCAAACGATGCGGTCATATTGATGCGTCCGTCGACGAGCACATCAGGCGTGAGATCAAAGCCGCCGACGACACGCCCAGACGCCCGCATGAAGATGCGGTTTTCCCACGCAGAATATGCCCGCGAGATCGGGTCGCGAAGTGCCGCCACGTGCAGCCATTCGGTCGACTCGAGCATCGCCCGCGCCTCGCGCTCGGTGTAATCAGAGAGCTTGGCGAGCCCGCTTACGTGACGGTTGTGAATCGTCTGGCTGCGGTTGGTGATCGCCGCCATCAACCGCGGTATCACCGAGGTGTCAAGCGTGCCTTCGGCTTCAGCGAGCATCCACTTGATGGTCGTGCTCGCCACTTTGGTGGTCGGTGTGTACAACACCTTCATGCGGGGCGCTACCAAGGTCTTGCGCGTCAGCGCGGCGAGCGAAGAATCGGGCGGAAACGGCGACGTCATCGTTATGCGTCAAGAACCCGGTAGTCGACGGGCGTGGTGCCACCCGAAATTCGGCGCTGTAGCGCCTTGGCGATTTGGCGCAGACCATATCGTGCACCTGCTTGTTTCGCTGATGCCTGCGAGACGCTGAGCAGACGTTCCATCACACCGCGCAGTTGTTGCACGAGCTGTGTCTCGGTGGTGCTCAGCAGATACGGCTCGACCGACGCGGCGAACTCGCGTCGTTCGAAGCCGAACGCTTCATAGTCCATGTGATAGGTGGCCATCAGGCGATTGGCGGTGTGTTGGTCGCAGATGCGCGAGAGGTCGACCTTCATGCCTTCGTTCAAGCGCGACGGTGCGATGGGTCTGCCTGAGCGCTCGCTGATCACAGCGGCAAGGCGATCCATATCACCCTTTTTGTCGACTCGAATCAACATGTCGTACTTGATCACGTCGGTGCGCACGATGTGGGCTTGCGGCAAGAAGTGCTGGTCGATGGTGAATGCGTCGGTGTGCTCGCCGAGCATTTTGGCAAACAGGGCAAAGCTGCCCGCCATGTCGATGCGGCCATCAACGAGCACGTCTTTCGCCAACTCGATTGCCTTTGCCGTTTCTCCGGGGGCGCGACGGAAAATGCGGTTTTCCCACGCTGAATATGAACGAGCCACGGGGTCGCGTAGTGCGGCGACGCGTAACCAATCGGGTGAGCGAAAGATGTTGTCGATTTCTCGCTTGGGTAGTTCGACGAGTCGCGGCAGACCATTGATCACCGGGTCGTGAATGGTCTGGGGCCGAGAGACGCTCGGGTTGGTGATCTGGTCAATGAGGTCGGTGCGATGCGTGCCCTCGGCGGTCGCCAGCATCAGTTTGATGGTGCTGCACGCCACCTTCGGGGTGGGGGTGTACATGATCTTCAGTGAGGGCGCCACGAGCGTGAGCCCGCCAATCGCAAGCAGCGAGGTGTCGTTGGGGAAGGTGCTCATCGTTCAGGCGTTGCGCGCGACGAGCACACCAAGCTGGCGTAGATGCTCGACGACGCGCCGCACTGATTCTGTCACGCCTTCGCCATCGTGCGCGACCACGAGATCTGGCGCCGTCGGCGCTTCGTACGGCGCATCAACCCCGCTGACCCCACGCATCTCGCCCGTGCGCACCTTGGCGTAGAGCCCCTTGGTGTCGCGGCGCTCGCACTCGGCGAGTGATGTCGCCACATGCACCTCGATGAAGTCAAGGCCCGTGGCTTCGTGAGCGACTCGCACACGAGAACGGTCGGCGGCAAACGGGCTGATGATCGGCACAATGGCGACCACACCGGCATCGGCGAACAGCTTCGCAACCTCACCAACGCGTCGCACGTTTTCACTTCGATCAACGTCACTGAAGCCGAGGTTGGCGTTCAGTCCGTGTCGCAGATTGTCGGCGTCGAGCACGTAGGCGAGAGCGTTGACAGCCAGCAGCTCGCGCGCCACACCGTCGGCAATGGTCGATTTGCCAGAACCCGACAGACCCGTCAACCACACCGTCGCCCCGCGCAGCCGGTGATGCGCCCAACGCTGATCGCGAGACACCGCCGGCTCATGCCACACCGGCTGATTCGGTTGCGTCATGTACGCGGCGACAGCAGCATGCCAGCAGCGCAGGTCTGCCCGCTGTTCTCGTCGACCAAAATGAACGACCCCGTGGTGCGATTCACGTGATAGTCGTCAAAAAACAGCGGGGCAGTGGTGTGCAGCTCGACGCGCCCAATCTCATTGAGCGTCAACGACTCGACACCCTGCTCACGATGCAACGTGGAGATGTTGAGGCGATACAGCACCTTGGTTACCTTCGCGCGCGCCACCTTGCTCGTGTGTTTCAGTGAATAAATGCGGTTTGGCTGCAGTGGTGCGGCATCATCCATCCAACAGAGCATTGCCTCGAGTGATTGCGATTGGCGTGGTCGGTTGTTCGGGCGACAAATCATGTCGCCGCGCGACACCGAGAGGTCATCAGCCAAGAGCAGCGTCACTGCGTGCCCGGGGCCCGCTTCGGTGACCGCACCGTCAGGCGTGTCGATGCCGGTGATCGTCGTGGTGAGACCTGATGGCAGCACCATCACGTCGTCGCCCACGCGAAATACACCACCGGCAACCCGGCCCGCGTAGCCGCGATAGTCGTGGTGTTCGGCGCGCTGCGGGCGAATCACGTATTGCACGGGGAAGCGCGCATCGACTCGGTTGTCGTCGCTGGCGGTATACACGTTCTCTAGGTGGTGAAGCAGTGTTGGGCCTTCGAACCAGGTGAGGTTGGGTGAGCGACTCACGACGTTGTCGCCGAGCAGAGCGCTGATCGGCAAGAACGTCACATCGCGCAGCGAGAGCCGCGAAGCGAAATCTTCAAACTCATGGCGAATGCGGTTGAACACCTCGGGCGACCAGTCGACCAAGTCCATCTTGTTGATGCAGATCACGAGATGCGGCACGCCAAGCAGCGATGCGAGCAGGCTGTGGCGACGAGTCTGTTCGACGATGCCGGCGCGCGCATCGACGAGCACGATCGCCAAGTCAACGTTCGAGGCACCAGTGATCATGTTGCGGGTGTACTGAATGTGACCTGGGCAGTCGGCGATAATGAACGAACGCTTCGGCGTGGCGAAGTATCGGTAGGCCACGTCAATAGTGATGCCTTGTTCGCGTTCGGCGCGTAGGCCGTCGGTCAGAAGTGAGAGATCGACGTAATCGGTGCCGCGGCGCTTGCTCACGCTCTCGATGTGTTCGAGCTGGTCTTCGAAGATGCTCTTTGAGTCGTAGAGCAAGCGACCAATCAGCGTCGACTTGCCGTCGTCGACCGAACCGACC
>RFMM01000252.1 GCA_009927665.1 Actinomycetota bacterium | reverse complement strand
TCGGAGCCTCGCCTATCGAATGACGCCCATCGACTGGAAGCCAAACCTTGGGAACACGCGCCCGAGTGCCTCGGTCGAGAAACCTGCCGCCCGCGTCAGCACTTCGCCCAATACCTGTCGATAGTCGGTCGTGACCCGCACATCACCGTTGTCGAGTTGAGTCGGATGCAGCCCAGGGAATTCCCCAAAGAGCCGACCTCCATTGACCCTGCCACCAAGCACGAACATGGCAGATGCCCAGCCGTGGTCGGTGCCGTAACTCGCGTTCTCCCCGACCCGACGACCGAACTCGGTCACCGTGGAAATCACGATGTCGGCCCATCGATCGCCGACGTCGTCACGAAATGCAGCGAGCCCGGTCGCGAGATCACTCAGCAGGGTGTGCATTGATCCGCTGTTTACGGTTCCGTAGTCGACGTGTAGGTCAAAGTCGCCCGCAAAGTCGAGGTCGATGAAGCGAACACCGAGCCCGCTCTTGATGAGCGCGGCGGCGTCTTTAAGTCGTGCGGCGAACTCTGTCGTTGGGTATTGCACCGTAGTCTCCCGCAATCGCGCTGAATCAACTTGGCGCACCGCATCTGCCGTCGCAGTGGCGCGACTCGACCAGGGTGTCGCCGTTGAGCTTCCGACGCGGCGCAAGAAGTTTTCAAAGCCTGCATTTGTGAGACCTGGCACGGTCGGAAATCGCGTGTTCGAAAGTTTGCCCACCGCTAGTGCCGGGCGCGTTCCATTTCGACTCGTGAGGGTCGATGACGAGACTGACACACTCTGCAGTGCCGAAGCTTGCATGAGTTCTTCGTTGGCACGTGCAATCCAACCCGAACGCGAGAGCGCCGTGCTGCCATAACTCGCACGCGACATGAAGCTCGTTTCATCGAAGTGACTGCGTGTATGCGTCGGGGCACCTGTTGCAACGACGAGTGCGAGTTCACCTGCAGACCAAGACCGCGTCAACGGTGCCAACGCTGGGTGCAGCCCCCAACCGTTGCCGAGTGGCAATGCGACCGAGTCGGGAACGTTCAGGTTCGGACGTGCAGCAGTCAAGTCGGGGTTGCCGAGCGGAAACACCGCCGCCAATGAGTCGAAACCTCCGCGCATGCAGATGTTGACGACGACGACGTCACCCGTCGCGGGGCTCGCACCGAACGCGGCACGTACGCCGCTCGGCATCACCAACATGGCTCCGACCGCGGCAGAGCCAGCTAAGAAGTTGCGCCGCGAGATGATCTGAGTGTCTTGCTGCTTCATCGTTGCACCCATTCCGGTAGAGAGACGAGTAGGAAAGCTGCGAGGTTGCACGTCGTGTCGCGATTCGCTGACGTGACGGTGGGGCGACCTTGTGACACAGCTTCGATTACAGCCTGACGGCTGGCCGGTGGAATCGTGTCTTGATACAGACGAGCGGTCAACGCGTCGACTATCGCTGCAGCGCTAATAGTTGCACTGGCTGGCAGCAATTCAGACCACTTGGCACCACTGACACCTGCAAGCGAATTCGCCGAGGTTCCGACCAATACTTGATGTGCATACCATCGCGCAACATGCGACGCCGAATCATTCCAGTAGTCATCGGTGTCGGGATACCCGTCGGGCAGTGGCCAGCGTGTGTGTTGGTGCCCAAGTCGAAAGTGCAAGCTGTCGAAACCCCAATTTACGCTGGCAAGGTTGTCGGCCCGCCCGGCGACGTTGAACCGCGTTGGGTCGGGAGTCATCTTCAGCGCTCGAGTCAACGAGATGACGTCTTCGGTGGGTCGTTTGGTCTTGCGCCCCACGGAAGCGTAAAACTCTTGGTGCGCCGTAAGGCGTCGCAACACCTGTCGGATATCACCCGAACTTGCCGTGAACTCGCTAGCAAGATGGCTCACGAGAGCTTCTGATGGCTGGTCGGCTACGAAGCGCCGAGCCAATTTGGTTGCAACCGAGCGTGCCGTGCTCGGATGCGCCGCCAGGTAGGCGACGAGCGAGTCGATTGCCTTCACGATCTCGGCTGGTTGAGTCGCGGTCGCCGACCACTGCATGACACGAAAGGTTCCGTAGTTCTGCTGTCTGGTGTCGATGAACGTCTGATCGTTGACGCGATACATCGTGGAAATCGTCGAACGATCGGTCAAGGCTTGCCCTTGTACGGGCCCGCGGAGCCCAGAGAACAGCTTTGCGGCTTGTTCGATGTCGGTTTGGGTATAGCCACCCGAAGGAGTCACCGTGTAGAGCTCGAGCAACTCACGCGCAAAGTTTTCGTTCGGCTTCGACTTTTGGGAATATTCACCGTCGAGCCAGACGATCATCGCCGGGTGATACACCACTGAACGAAGCAGCGACCCAAACGACGAAAGTGCCCCGGCCCTGACCACGGAGACCTCCCAGTCGAGACCGTAGGCATTGAGCAAACCACCACCCTTCGAAACTGCGTCGTTGATGTTGAAGTGGTCTGACCAGAACTCGACCATGGTCTCGAACACCTGCCGAGTGCTGGTCATTCGCCGCACATAGTTGACATTTCGCTTCGCTGCCTGAAACACCGACAGCGGCGGAGGTGTAGGTGCAGCAAGGGCTTGGCGAACCGACGTCACCTCGCGAATATCGCGCAGTTGACCCCAGCCGAAACTCGGATGACTCGCCAAGATCGCGTCACACTCAACGTCGGGCAGAGCCAGGTGGTCAAGCTGCTGTTCGAACCATGCGCCTGCACCTGTTGCGCGAACTTCTGCGAGCAGCTCAATGGTCGACCCGTAGGTGAATCTGCGCAGCAGGTGCAGTGCTAAGTCGACGGCCACGCATGACAACGTAAGGTGCAAAGGTGAACGAAACGCAACTTTCTGTTGTGGTTCGCTCAGTAACTTCCTGTGAAAAACATGCGGGTTGCGTAAGTTGGTGGGCCAGGTAGGGATCGAACCTACGACCAAGGGATTATGAGTCCCCTGCTCTGACCACTGAGCTACTGGCCCCGGTAAGTCGGTATGGCTCCGGGGGTGGGGCTCGAACCCACGGCCGACGGATTAACAGTCCGTTGCTCTGCCAACTGAGCTACCCCGGAAAGGCTCACTCAGGCTACTCGCCGGCACGCCACGCCCGTAGTCGACGTCTCACCTACACGCCCGACGGCACCGTCGCACTTATTCGTCTTCGACGAACGACCGCAGGCTGCTCGGGTTGTGCGGGTGTCGCATGCGTGCCAGCGTCTTCTGCTCAATCTGGCGCACACGTTCGCGGGTGATGCCTTCTTTTTCGGCAACTTCTTCGAGTGTGTGCTGCTTGCCGATGAAATCACCGAGCCCAAAGCGCATCGACATGATCCGCCGCTCACGCTCGGGCAGATCACCGAGTGATTTTTCAACTTGGCTGATGAGATCGCGACTTATCGTCTGGTCGAGCGGGTCGCTCGCATCGGTGCTGGCGATGGTCTCGCCCACGGTCAAGTCGTCGATGTCGACGCCGACCGGTGCGTCGAGGCTTGCTGTCGAGAGCGTAAGTTGCTGAATCTCGAACAGCTTTTCGAGCGAAATGTCGCAACGCTGCGCAACTTCTTCTGGCGATGGGTCACGCTTCAGCTCTGAGGTGAGTTCTCGCTCGGCGCGTTGTATGCGGTTGACGATTTCCATCATGTGGCCGGGGATGCGAATGTTGCGGCCCTGATCGGCCATGGCGCGCGTCATCGACTGGCGAATCCACCAGGTGGCGTAGGTCGAGAACTTGAAACCCTTCTCGAAGTCGTATTTGTCGACGGCGTGCATCAAGCCGATGTTTCCCTCTTGTATGAGGTCAGACAGGTGCAGTTCTTTGCGGTCGTAGCGCCGCGCGATTGACACGACCAGCCGCAGGTTTGCATTGACCATGCGTTCTTTGGCGACCTCGCCTGCGCGAACCGCCTCTTTCAGGTCGCGCCGTTCCTTAGCCCCGAGTTTGACGTCTTTCTTGGCGAGACGTTCCGCCGCCTTCTGACCGTCTTTCACCGCCTTGCCCAATGTGCGTTCTTCGGCTGCCGTAAGCAGTTCATAGCGCCCGATCTCGTTCAGGTATTGCCGGACGGTATCGGGCGTATCACCGCCGCGAATGTGGGGGCCACTCACTGGTGGATTACGCCTCGCTCATGAGTGATACGTCGTACAGCCATGCCAACAACTCCGCTGCGACAGAGTCTGCCACATTTCTGTCGGTCAACTGATCACTCAACTGCTTGATGCGTCGGTCACGCTGAATCACCTCAGGGCTCGTGTCGGTCACTCGCCGCGTCAACTCGCGACGCACGGCCGCACGCAACAGGTTGATGCCCTCTTTCAACGCATCACCCGTGGTGTCAGCCACGCCCACAATCTCGAGCACCGCTCGCGCATCTGGGTCGGCGTCACGTATCGCCATGTTCAAATTGCCACCACTCGCCTTCAACGCACGAAACGCCCCGCGTTGCGCGTCGTCAGAGAACACTTCTTCAGACGTGATGGCGAGCACGTCGTCGAGTTGGGTGCACATGAGGGCGAGCATCACGATTTCGGCCGAATCGGGTGCGCGCTGAACGACAGTCGTCACGACATCTGACAGGCTGACCAGGGGCCGCGAGCCACCGCGTCGCTCGACCCGCGAGGCCAACGAGCCGCGTTGCAGGCCGAGTCGTTGCTCGAGTTCACCGGCATAGAGCCGCCGAACGTCGTCATTGGGGTGCTCGCTGATGACCGCCACGACGGCATTGCCCAACGACGCCTTGCCTTCGTTCGAGTTGAGGTCTCCCGCCGCCACCGTGCGTTCGATTCGAAACTTCATATACGGCTCAGCGTTGGTGACGGCATCGAGCAGGCCCTGCGGGTCGCTGTCAGCCATGTCTCCGGGGTCTTTGCCGCCCTGCATTCGCGCGACGCTGACGTCGACACCGATCTTTTGTTCCCACTCGTAAAAACGCGCCGCCGCCCCTTGACCGGCAGCATCGGCATCGAACGCCAGCACCACCTTCTTGGCGAACCGCTTCATGAGTCGCACGTGGTCTTCGGTAAGCGCGGTACCGCAGGTTGCCACAGCGCGAGTCAAACCTGCACGATGAAACCCGATCACGTCGGTGTACCCCTCGCACACGACAATTTCGTCGGCTTTCACGACATCGCTCTTCGCCCAGTTCAAGCCATAGAGCGTCTTCGACTTTGCGTAGATCTTCGACTCGGCAGAGTTCTTGTATTTCGCTGGGTCAGTGCTGCCCGGCAACACACGGCCACCGAATGCCACGGGGTCATCGTTCTCTTTGAAGATGGGAAACATGACGCGCGCACGAAATGAATCTTGCGCACGACCGCGCGAGTTGATGAATGACAACCCGCAGTCGCTCAGCATGTCGGCAGGGGCACCGAGTTCGACCGACAACGCATCCCACTCGTCGGGCGCCCAGCCGAGTTTGAACTGTCGGGCCACGTCACCGCTCAGCCCGCGAGAACGCAGGTAGTCGCGCGCCGCCTTGGCATCTGGAGCGTTCAGCAGTCGTTGGTGATACCACTCGACCGCTTGCGCCATCACTTCGACGAGCTGTTTGCCACGCTGCCGGTCGCGCGGCTGACCACCCGTCGTGTACGTAAGCGTGATGCCGGCCTTGCCCGCGAGGTGCTCAATGGCACCGACGAAATCAACCCGCTCAACTTCTTGAATAAAGGTGAACACGTCGCCCGATGCCCCGCAGCCGAAGCACTTGTAACGGCCGGTCTCGTCGCGCACGTTGAACGACCCGGTCTTTTCGGCGTGAAATGGACACAACCCGACGTGGTTACGACCCGTTCGACGCAACGCGACATAGTTCGAAATCACCGCCGAAATCGGCTGTGCTGCACGCACTCGCTCGACGTCGTCTTCGGCGATGCCCATTGGCGAGAGGCTAGTTGGGTTTGAGGTCGCGTCCTTTGCGGCGATTCGCCACAATTGATGCCACTACACCAGTCGTCAAAAACAAGATGATGATCACCAACGACAACGCAACCGGAATATGGATAGAACGCCATGCAAGCATCATCTTGATACCCACGTAGATGAGCAGCGACGAAATGGTCTGTGGCATGTAGACGAACCGCTCGCGCATGTCGGCGAGCAAGAAGTACAAGGCCCGTAATCCGAGAATGGCCCAGGCGTTTGAGGCGAACACAATGAACTGCTCACGACTGACAGCGAGCACCGCCGGCACCGAGTCGACCGCAAAGATCACGTCAGTGACCTCGACGATTACGAGCACCGCCAACAGCGGGGTGGCAAAGCGCTTGCCATCGATTTTGGTGATCATCTTCTGACCGTCGTAATGGTCGATGGAAGGGATGAACCGGCGGAAGAGACGCATCGTCTTGCTGTTGTTCGGGTCAGATTCCTCGTCTTTACCGCTGACGATCTTCCACCCCGTATAAACAAGGAAGACTCCGAACACCAGCAACAGAATCTTGAACCGGTTGATCACCGCAGTGCCGACCAAGATGAAGATGAATCGCATGATGAGGGCGCCGAAAATTCCCCAAAACAGCGTGCGATGTTGGTACTGGCGCGGCACGGCAAAGTGACTGAATACGACCGCCCACACGAACACATTGTCGACCGAAAGGCTCTTTTCAATGAGGTAGGCGCTGAGGTATTCGACGGCCGCAGAACCACCCTCACCCTGACCGGCGAACATCCAGGCGATGACACCCGTGAAGGCGAGGCCGAGGCCCACCCACACCGCACTCTCGATTGCAGCTTCTCGAATTTGAACCACGTGCGCTTTGCGATGAAATACAAGAAGGTCAACGAGCAACGCAATCGCGATGGTTCCGACGAGCATCTCCCAGCCCCACCAAGGGATATCAACGTCGACGTAGTTGCCAGAGCCGGCCGCGGCAGTAACTGCCACGCCGAAGACATGGGGGATCATATTCCGACGAACACTAGTGACAATTACAGCGTCAAGTGACTACCTTGCTGCACGTCTGCTGCCCGCCGAGTTGTGCCAGGCGCTACTTCGTGTCAGATTTCGCACCGCCGATGATCGCCTGCGCTGCCGCAAGTCGCGCAATCGGAATGCGATACGGCGAGCAACTCACGTAGTCGAGCCCTGCACGATAGAAGAGCCCGATCGACTCTGGGTCACCACCGTGTTCGCCGCAAACGCCGAGCTTCAACTTGCGCTTCGCTTTGCGACCGCGCTTTGCGGCCATCTCGACGAGTTCGCCGACGCCGGTTTGGTCGATGGTTTCAAAGGGGTTGCGCTTCAGCAACCCGGCTTCGAGATAGGCGGGCATCATGCGGCTTTCGACGTCGTCGCGGCTGAAGCCGAACGTCATCTGCGTCAGGTCGTTGGTGCCGAAGCTGAAGAAGTCGGCATGCGCCGCCAGTTCGTCGGCGCGAATCGCAGCTCGGGGTGTTTCGATCATCGTGCCGATGGTGACCTGAGGGCGCTTGGCCTTCTTGCCAGACGGTGTGGTGCGCGGCCGTGCGGCGAAGTCGCGCAACACGCCTTCGACCCAACTGCGTGCCAGCGCGAGTTCGTCGTCGGTCACCGTGAGCGGAATCATCACTTCGACCACCGGCTGGTATCCCTCGCCTGCCACTTGATCGGCAGCTTCCATCAACGCCTGTACCTGCATGGCATAGAGGCCCGGCTTGATGACACCGAGTCGCACGCCACGGGTGCCGAGCATCGGGTTGACCTCGGCCCAGGCATGAGCGGCCTTCAGCAGCTGTTTTTCTTCTGCCGAAAGGCCACCGGTTGCTGCCTTGATTTCAAGCTCGTCGACTCGCGGCAAGAACTCGTGCAACGGCGGGTCGAGCAGACGCACCGTAACGGGCAGACCCGTCATTGCCCGCAAGATTGCCGCGAAGTCTTCTTTCTGCACCGCACGCAGCTCTTCGAGTGCTGCGGCTTCTTCGGCGGCGGTCGCAGCGAGAATCATGCGACGCACGACCGGCAAGCGATCAGGCGCCAAAAACATGTGCTCGGTGCGACACAACCCGATGCCCTCGGCACCAAAGTCGCGGGCGACCTTCGAGTCGTCACCGGTATCAGCGTTGGCGCGCACGTTCAACTTGCCTTTGCGAATCTCATCTGCCCACTTGAGAATCGTGTGGAATTCTGCCGGCGGCTTTGAACCTGCCATAGCGAGCGCGCCGAGCATGATTTCGCCGGTTGCGCCGTCGAGTGAGATGGTGTCGCCTTCGCGCACCACGGTGTCGCCGACGCTGAACTGCTTGCCGTCGATCTTCACCGCATCGGCACCGACGACTGCGGGGGTGCCCCAGCCGCGCGCCACGACGGCGGCGTGACTCACGAGACCACCGCGCGCGGTGAGGATTCCCTTGGCCACCATCATGCCGTGCACGTCTTCGGGGCTCGTCTCGTTACGCACGAGAATGACGGCCTCGCCCGACTTCGCCGCTGCTTCAGCATCGTCGGCGGTGAAATAGACCTTGCCGACTGCCGCACCCGGCGACGCAGCGAGACCCTTCGCAATTGCCTTCGACTTGTTCGCAAACTGCGGGTGCAGCACCGAGTCGAGATGGTCAGCGGTGATGCGCATGAGCGCTTCTTTCTTGCTGATCTTCCACTTGTATTTGCCGGTGCCACCGTTCTTCACCATCTCAACCGCCATGCGCAGAGCGGCTGCGCCGGTGCGTTTGCCGACGCGTGTCTGCAGCATCCACAACTTGCCGTCTTCGATCGTGAACTCGGTATCGCACATGTCTTTGTAGTGACGCTCAAGACGCGCAAAAATCTCAAGCAGCTGCGCATGCACGCCGGAGAATTGACGCTTGAGCGCGTCGAGGTCTTCGGTGTTGCGAATGCCGGCAACCACGTCTTCGCCTTGGGCGTTGATGAGATAGTCACCGTAGGGCTTGTTCTCTCCCGTTGCGGCGTTACGCGTGAAGCCCACACCGGTGCCCGACTGACTGTTGCGATTGCCGAACACCATTGCCTGCACGTTCACTGCCGTGCCGAGGTCGTGGCTGATTTTCTCGCGCACGCGATAGGCGATGGCGCGCGCACCATTCCACGAGCGGAACACGGCTTCAATCGCGCCGCGCAACTGCTTGGCGGGTTCTTGTGGAAAGTCTTTGCCGGTCTCTCGCTTGACGACGGCCTTGTATTGCTCGCTCAATTCACGCAGCTTCGAAGCAGGAAGGTCGGCGTCGTTCTTCGTGCCAGCAGCAGCCTTGGCTTGCTCAAGCGGATGCTCGAAGTGATGACCATCGACTCCCAGCACGATGCGGCCGTACATCGCGATGAACGGCGGTAGCTGTCGTAGGCGAAGCGCTCATCGTTCGTGCTGCGCGCCAAACCTTGCACGCTCGCATCGTTGAGGCCGAGGTTGAGAACGGTGTCCATCATTCCGGGCATCGAGAATTTGGCACCCGAACGCACCGACACCAGCAGTGGATCTTTGGCGTCGCCGAGTTTGCGACCCATCTTCTTTTCCAACGAGGCGACGTGGGCGGCGATTTCTTTGTCGAGCCCCTTCGGCCATCCGCCGCGCATGTAGTCGCGGCAGGCGTCGGTGGTGACGGTGAAGCCGTGCGGCACGGGCAACTTGAGCACCGTCATCATCTCGGCGAGGTTCGCGCCCTTGCCGCCGAGCAGGTCTTTCATGCTCATCGGGGCCTTGCGGTGCTTGTGGTCAAACGCGTAGATATACGTCATACGTTCGGTCAAGCCTACGAGCGCGCGAGTTGCTCAGCGGTGCCGAGGTGCGCTCGTAGCACCATGACGAGTGCATAGTCGCCTGCCACCGAGGTGCACGTGCCGATTTCGGTGCCGTCAGCGAGAACATACGGTGCGCCCGCAACCGCCGCGCGATTGCCCGCCACTACCCCGCCGGCCGTCGGTGCTGCGAGGTTGCTCGGCAGACGCATGAGACGCCGTGGCGCAGTCGAGCCGCGGCTATCCATGCGTTCGACCAGCTCTTGACCCGGGTAGCAGCCCTTGGTGAACGAGACGGCCACGTCGGTCAGACCGGTTTCTGCCGGCAGCGAGTCGCTGGTGATGTCGACGCCGAAGATCGGCCAGGCGCTGCGCACACGTTCGCGGTGAAACTCGTCGAGCGTGCCGGCGATTGCGGGCGGAGCGGTGAAGATGTCGACTGCCCCATCGGCTTCGCGCCACGCGGCCACTGCACCCGCTCGGGCCAACTCAGCTGTGCGCTCGGTTGCACTGAGCGCGCGTAGCGCAACGACGTCTCGCGACTCAAGAACGAAATCACACGCCACACGAATCTTGAATTTGTTCAAGCGCGTAAGCGCCGCCTCGCCGCACCCCGCATCAACATCGAGCACGAAATGATCGTCAGCCATACACCGCACCCGCAAGAAGGCTGCAATCTTGCCGGTGGGCTCGAGTGCGAACGCATAGCGCGATGCACCTTCGGCAAGACTCGCGATGTCGTTGCTCAACTGTGAGTGCAGAAAACTGCGGGCATCTTTGCCGTGCGCCGTGATCACGTCACGGGTAATGCGAAACATGGCCGTCATC
>RFMM01000145.1 GCA_009927665.1 Actinomycetota bacterium | reverse complement strand
GCAGCGCAACCGACGGGCACCGCTTCCGCCAAACCGGCGCGCAAGTCGGGCAACAAGACCGGCAGCGTGCCGCGACGCACCTCGCGCGACGCATCATCGCCAGTCAAGCGATATGACGGGCCGGGGCTGTTTGACCCAACCATGCCGATGACGCCAGTGATGCCGCGGGCGACTGAGTCGATGGCTGCGCCACTCGCGGTCGAGACCACCCCAGTAGACGCCGCGCCCGAAATCGTCGACGCGCCCGATACGTCCGACACGCCCGAGACGCCCGCATACGAACCGCGCTTCGATCGCACGAGCGATGTTGGTGGAGTGTTGAACGCCACCGGTCGACTGCTGCGACGTGCCTTCAACAGCCAGACCAAGCCGATCGAACGACCCGCCAACACAAGCGACACCGACTCGTTGCCGCAGGGCGATCACATCGACGACTTCCATCAGGGCGAACACGTCGAGTAGCCCACGCGGGCGAATCATGGAACTCAGTGCCACTCTGCGCACGACCGCGCCAGTTAGCACGGTGCTCGGCTACGTGCGCGAACTCGACGCGTATCCGCAGTGGATGTCGCTCGTGCACACCGCCACACCCGAACTCGGTAGCAACCCCGTTGCCTGGTCGGTCGAACTTCGCGCTCGTGTCGGGCCGTTTGCGCGGTCAAAGCGTCTGCGCATGGTGCGAACCGTGATGCAGGTTGATGCTGCATCACCTGCCGCCAACACTCCTTCACCGCACACATCGTGTTCGAGCGTCACGAGCTCGATGGTCGTTCGCACGCGCAGTGGCGACTTGCCGTCACCGTCTTGCCAACTTCAGAGGGAAGCGAGCTTGCAATGCACCTGTCGTATGACGGTCGCTTCTTCGTTGGTGTCGTCGAATCGATCTTGCGTCAGCACATCGACGAGGGTCGCCAACAACTCGGTGCGTTACTCGGGGGCTAGTTGGCGCGCCGCGCGCCATGCTGCGCCGCTGTGCCGTGCTGCGCCGCTGTGCCGTGCCGCGCCGCTGTGGTGGGGCTAGATCGTTCGTCGTGCCGTCAGCACCACTGGTTGACCCGCCGCCAACTGGCCGCATGCAGCGTCGATGTCGGTGCCGCGGTTGCGTCGCACGGTCGCATTGACTCCGAGATCTTGCAAGCGCTTGGCAAACCGTCGCACACCGTGAACATCGGTGCCGCGAGTTGCAAACCCTGGTGTCGGGTTGAGTGGAATCAAGTTGACGTGCGCCGACGGTCGCAGCTTCGTGGTGAGCCGCGCTAGCTCGGTGGCATCGCGTGCGGTGTCGTTGACACCAGCAATCAATGCCCACTCAAAACTGATGCGGCGATTGCGCACCTTCAGATAATCGCGACACGCATCGACAAGTTCGTCGATGGGGTAGCGCTTGTTGATCGGCACCAGCTGGTCACGCAATTCATTGCGCGCAGCGTGCATTGAAACGGCGAGGTTCACCGGCAAGGGGCGCTTGGCGAGCGTGCGAATGCCGGGTGCGATTCCGACCGTTGAGATGGTGATGTGCCGCGCCGAGATGCCGATGTCGTGATGCAGTCGCTCGACGGCACCCCACACCGCGGGTTCGTTGGCG
>RFMM01000206.1 GCA_009927665.1 Actinomycetota bacterium | reverse complement strand
AGCGGTTCGCCCATGCCCATGAACACGATGTTCGCCACGCGCTGTTTGCGCTTGGTTGCGTGACGCGCCGCACGCACCACCTGTTCGACAATCTCGCCGACAGTCAGCTGGCGATTGAAGCCCGCTTGGCCCGTCGCGCAGAACCCGCAGGCCATCGCGCACCCCGCTTGCGTGCTCACGCACACTGTCGCGCGATCGGCATAGTGCATGAGCACCGTTTCAATCGGGTGGTTGCCGTCAGCAAGTCGCCAGAGAAACTTCACCGTGTCGCCCTTGTCGCTCACGCTCTCACGCTCGGGGATGAGCGCCGTCGGCAGTTGCTCGGTCAGCGTTGCACGTAGCCCCGCAGACAATGTGGTGATGTTCGCAGGTTCGGCAAACGACTCGTACAGCCCCTTCCAGATCTGCTCGACGCGATAGGCGGGCTCGCCCTTCAACAGCGTCGCGAGATCGTCGCGACTGGCGTCATACAGCGTGCGCGCAATTGAGTCGCTGTTCACCCCTTCAAGTGTGGCGCAGCCAGTTGCTCATAGTCGCGCATTCGGGCACGCAAGACGTCGAGCGAGGCGGTCCAGAAGTCTTCTTTCGAGACGTCGAGGCCGAATGATGCCCCGAGTTGCTCGGCGGAATCCATGCCGGCGCGTGACAACAGGGTGTCATAACCATTGCGGAATCTCTCGGGGTCGCGCTGATACTGCGCATACAGACCCAACCCGAACAGCAACCCGTAGGTGTACGGCCAGTTGTAGAAGTGGCTGCCGTAGTAGTGCGGCTTGAGAATCCACATATACGGATGCGCGGTCGACTGATCGATGCCGTCGCCGTAAGCGCGATCTTGTGATTCACGCATCAGCTCGTTGAGCTCGCTCACGCCCAGCGTGCGCTTCTGACGACGCGCGAACACTTCTGATTCGAAGAGAAAACGACTGTGAATGTCGACGACCACTTGTGCCGCACCCTGCAAGTCGACATCGAGCAGCGCCAAACGTTCATCGCCTTGCAGACGAGAGAGCCCCTCTTCGACCACGAGGGTCTCGCAGAAGATGCTTGCAGTTTCAGCAAGCGCCATCGGCAGATTGCGTTGCATCGGCGTGCGATGGGCGAGTTGCGTGTTGTGATACGCGTGGCCGAGCTCGTGGGCGGTGGTTTGTGCCGAATCGACACTGCCGCTCCAGTTGAGCAACACGAGTGACCGGTCGCCAACGAACGACATGCAAAAGGCGCCGCCGACCTTTCCTTCGCGTGGTTCGGCATCGATCCACTGTTCGTTGAGCGAACGATCGACGAGCCCGGCGAGTTCGTCGCTGTAGGCGCTGAATGCACCACGCACGAGTTGCACACCTTCATTCCACGAGATGTTGCTTGGGGCAAACGACAACGGCGCCATGAGGTTCCACCATGAAATGCCCTTGGCATCGCCGTTGAGCCGACCCTTGACGCGCAGCCACCTGCGAAAGTCGGGCAGCGAAGCGTGAACCGCAGATTGCATCGCGTCGAAGGTTGCACGGCTCACGCTGTTGGCATAGAGCGACGCATCAAGTGGCGACGACCACTGACGACGACGATTCACTGCGTTGGCTTCACCTTTGATTGCATTCATCGCAGCCGCGCACGCGGTGCCGATGGTCGGCCACGCACGCATCTCGGCTTCGTAAGCCGCCTTTCGCACCTGCAGATCAGGGTTGCTCGCCATGCCGCGAATCGCCGCCATCGGCAACTCTTTGGCTCCATCAGGCAGTTCGACGCGAGTCTTCAACTGCGACGTGACGTCGCCCTGCAGTCGGCCCCACGCCGACGAGCCGGTGGTCGAGAGTTCGGCATAGAGATGCTCTTCGGTCTCGCTCATCTGGTGTTCGGCGCGTGCCTGCAGTCGGCGAAGTGGTCCGAGGTGCTCGCGTGCTTGGTCGCTCACCTTTGCCAGACCGTCGGCGCCGAGCGACGCCACCCACTCGGCGAGTCGCGCGACGAGTGGAGACAGTTTCGAATCGGTGACCTCGAGCTCAGACAGCAACCCTTGCGCACGCTCGTGACGCGAGTCGGTGCTCACCGTTGCATACACATAGGCACCGAGAATGTTGTTGGCTTCGGCAACCGAGTTGAAGGCGGAAATCACCGCGTCGGCTGCCGCGCCGTCGCTGGCAGTCGGTGTGCGCGGCTCGACACCGCGAATCTCGTGTTCGTCGAACAGCGAAGCGAGGCGACTGACGTCGGCGCCGAGGCGCTCCATTGCGTCGGCGAATGAGCGCGAGTCGAATGACTCGTGCACGTCAGCGACGCTCCAACGGGGAAGTGCGGGTGTTTCAGGCATGCAGCGAGACTATGGGCGATTCGCCGACACCGTGCCGACAAACACCTCGTCGCGGTGCGCCACTCGCATGCCCAACGATTCGTAGAGCCCGATGGCTGCCAGATTGTCGCCCGCGACATACAGCATTCCGTGGCGCAGCCCGCTTGCCGAGAGATGGGCGAAACCGGCAACGGTCAACGCACGACCGAGGCCCTTGCCATGGTGTGCGGGGTCGACGCCAATCACGTAGATCTCTCCTACGGGCGGATTCGTGCGGTGCACCTTGGTAAAGCAATATCCCGCGATGCGCCCGTCGATTTCGTGCAACAGAAACCCTGCAGCGTCGAACCACGATTCGGCGAGACGTTCGTTGAGCACCGCGTGAGTCCATTCGCCTTGTTCGGGGTGACTTGCGAATGCCCGCGCGTTGACCGCGAGCCATTCGTCGTCGTCGATGCCCGGGCGAAAAGGTCGCGTGACAAACCCGAGAGGCACCCGATGCTGCTCGGCGAGCGGCAGTTCGCACTGCATGTGCAGCAGCGGAACATCAGCGACCAACCCGTGCTGAGTGGCGAATCGCTGCTCGTCGGCGTTCGGTTCGCACACGAACCAGCGCACCGAACCACCGCCATTTGCGGCAATGTTCGCAATCGCCGCGGTGAACTCGACCTCTGCCACGTGAGCGTGGCTGCGCATCACCCAACCGTGGTTGATGCGCGAGATTTCCATTCGCGACACGCCGAAAGATTACCGTGGGGCGCGTGCCACGCGTGACCAAGAAGCCCGCTCGGCCGGCGGCGTCGCGCAAGCGCAGCGCAACCTCCGCTCGCCCAAAGCGCCCGACCAAGGCCGAGCTGCCAGCCCACGCGCGCGTGATCTTGCGCGGGTTGAAGAAGGACTATCCCGTCGCCATCTGCGAACTCACACACGACTCGCCGTTTCAACTTCTGGCTGCCACGATCTTGTCGGCACAGTGCACCGACGCCCGAGTGAACATGACGACGCCCGCCTTGTTCGCGGCGTATCCCACGGCAGAAGCGCTCGCAGTTGCCGACATCTCGCACGTAGAGCAGTTGGTGAAGTCGACGGGGTTCTATGCGTCGAAGGCAAAGAATCTCATCGGCATGGCCAACGCGGTGATGACACGATTTGGTGGAGACGTGCCGACCGCCATCGAAGACCTCGTCACCCTGCCAGGCGTCGGCCGAAAGACCGCCAACGTCGTGCGCAGCGTGGTGTTCAATCTGCCTGGCTTGCCGGTCGACACGCACGTGTTGCGCTTGTCGAAACGTCTGGGGCTCACTCGTAACGACGACCCAGTGAAGGTTGAGCATGAACTCAACGCCTTGCTGCCGCCTGCAGAGTGGGGCGAGTTCAGCCTGCGGTTGATTCTGCACGGCCGCCGCGTGTGTGATGCGCGAAAACCACTGTGCGGCGAATGTCGACTCGCCGCAGTCTGCCCGTCGAGACAGTAATGCCCACACCGAGCGACAACGCCAGCGCTGCTGCTGAACTCGCGGCACTGGTCGATGCCGTTGAAGCGTGCCGTGCGCGATTGTCGGCTCTTGCCGAACGGCGCAATGCCGCCTTGCGCAACGAGCATGATGATGCCGACTCGCTGCTGGTGTCGATCTTCGAAGCTGAGCGCGGCTTGTCACCGCGATCAGGCTGTTGCAGCGAGCGGTGCGTAGCGCCCGCTGAGCCCGATAATGCCTGCGTAGCGCCCGCTGAACCCAGCAGCCTCTCTTAGCCTTGATGCGTGGCGATCTACCCGAAGCGTGACGATCTGCGCGAGCTCTCGGGCTATCACTCGCCCCAGGTGTCGGTGAAGGTGCGGCTCAACACCAACGAGTCGCCAATCGCGCCACCCACTGACTTCGTCGAAGCGGTCTCTGCTGCCGTGCACGAGGTGCAGTGGAACAGATACCCCGACCGCACCGCCACAGCGCTACGCCAAGACATCGCGGCACTGCACGGCGTGTCGGCCGACAACGTGTTCGTCGCGAACGGCAGCAACGAAGTGTTACAGTCACTCTTGCTCGCGTACTCAGGCGCGGGTCGCAAGGTGGTGACGTTCGAGCCCACCTATCAATTGCACTCGCACATCGCCCGCATCGCCGGAGCAACAGTGGTGAGCGGTCAACGCAACGCCGACTTCACGCTCGATGCGGCCGAGGTTCGTCGCGTGTGCGCCGAGCATGAACCGAGCGTCACGTTCTTGTGCTCGCCGAATAATCCGACCGGGCTCGCCGAATCACCCGATGTGCTACGGGCAGCGATTGAGTCGACACCAGGCATCGTGTTGGTAGACGAGGCGTATGCGCAGTTTTCGCCGCATTCGGCGCTCGAGCTAGTGCGCGAAGATGCGCGTGTCGCGGTGAGTCGCACGTATTCAAAGACATGGTCGATGGCAGCAGCGCGACTCGGCTATCTCGTCGCCCCAACGTGGATGATCGCCGATCTCGAGATCGTCGCGTTGCCATATCGGCTCGATGCACTCAAGCAAGCGGCCGGTCGTGCCGCGCTGCGCTATGTAAAGCAGATGGAAGCCGCGGTGCGCGAAGTGGTGACCCAGCGCGAACGACTCGTTGCAGCGATGGCGAAACTGCCGCTCACGGTGTGGCCGAGCGACGCGAACTTCATTCTGTTCCGCCCCGCAGGCGCGGGGCGGGCGCTGTGGCAGGCGCTGCTCGACCAGAGCGTGCTTGTTCGTGACTGCTCGTCATGGCAGGGTCTCACTGACTGCCTGCGAGTCACGGTCGGCACGGCAGAAGAGAACGACGCATTCTTGGCGGCGTTGCAGTCAGCGTTGCCGTTCGTGTTGCAGTCAGCGTTGCAGGCGCGAGACTGAACGCCATGTCTCGGCTCGGTCGTCGCTCGCGCGCCACGAAAGAGACCTCGGTCGACGTCGCGATCAATCTTGATGGGCCATCGAGTTCCGACATCTCGACGGGAATCCCATTCTTTGATCACATGCTCGACCAGTTGGCGAAACACGGCGGCTTCGGTCTGAAGGTGCAGGCCAAGGCGACCTCCACATCGACACCCATCACACGGTCGAAGACGTTTCGATCGCCCTCGGTGAAGCGTTTCGTGAAGCGCTCGGCGACAAGGCAGGCATTCGACGATTTGCGAGCGGGGCGTTTCCGCTTGATGAAGCCTTGGTCGAAGTGTCGCTCGATCTGAGCGGTCGACCATTCGTCGCGTGGAATGTCGAGATTCCTGAAGTGTTGCCGTTGGGAAACCCACCGTTTGATCCGCAACTTGCCGAACATGCCGTGTCGTCGTTTGCGACTGCTGCAGCAATCACGCTGCACGTCACCAAGCGAGCCGGCACCAACGCTCATCACATCGTCGAAGCGACGTTCAAAGGGTTGGCTCGCTGCCTGCGCGATGCGGTGCGCGTCGAGTCAACCGGAGTTCCGTCGACCAAAGGCACGTTGTGACCGCTCCGCTTATCGCGGTGCTCGACTACGGCATCGGCAACCTGCGCTCGGCACAAAAGGCACTGCAGAAAGTCGGAGCCGACGCCCGCCTCACCAACGACGCGGGTCTCGTGCGTGACGCACACGCCGTCGTGCTGCCCGGTGTGGGTGCATTCGGTGCGTGCATGGCCGCCTTGCGTGAATCGGGGCTCGAATCATTGGTGCACGAGCGCATCGATGGCGGCAAACCCTTTCTCGGCATTTGTGTAGGCATGCAGATGCTCTTTGACGACAGCGAAGAGAACCCGGGCGCAACGGGCCTCGGCGTCATTGGCGGAACCGTTCGATATCTGCCCGACACCGTGAAGCGCCCACAGATGCAGTGGAATCATGTGCGCATAACCCAACCCGACCCGATGTTTGCCAACCTGCCCGACGAACCATGGATGTACTTCGTTCACTCGTTGCACCCCGTGCCGCTCGACCAGGCGTGTGTCGTTGCCACGACTGAGTATGGATGCTCAGTGACTGCCGCAGTGCGCAAAGGCAACGTGTTCGCGGTGCAGTTTCACCCTGAGAAATCTGCGGTTGACGGTTTGGCGCTGCTCGGCAACTTCGTCGATGCCGCGCGTCTCGTCGCGGCGTAGACGTGCTGCTGTTTCCTGCCATCGATTTGCGTGGGGGCAAGGTGGTGCGGCTCGAACAAGGAGACTTTGCGCGCGAAACCAACTATTCCGACGATGCTCTCGCCATAGCTCGGTCATTTGTTGACGAAGGCGCAGAGTGGATTCACGTCGTCGACCTCGATGCCGCCGCTGGCAGGGGCAACAATCGTGCGGTGGTCGAGCAGATCGCCGGCCTAAGTGGAGCACGAGTGCAAACCGGTGGTGGGGTGCGCAGCGTTGATGATGCGCAACGGCTTGCTGACGCTGGTGTCGCTCGCGTGGTAATGGGTTCTGCTGCGGTGCGCGACCCGCAACTGGTTGATGTCGTCGCGAAAGTGATTGATGTGGCAGTGGGGCTCGACCACCGCAACGGCGAAGTTGCAACCGACGGTTGGTTGCGCGGCTCGTCGCTCACGTTGCAGGTGGCGCTGGGGCAGTATCCATCGGCAGCGGCATTCATCGTCACCGACATTTCGCGTGACGGCATGTTGGCCGGCCCTGATATCGACGGTTTACGCGAGTTGGTCACCGTGACCGCCATACCAGTGATTGCGAGCGGAGGCGTCGCCGATCTCAGCGACTTGCGTGAGTTGCGTGACGTGCGAGTTGCCGCCGGCGAAACCGTGCGCGGTCTCGCCGGGGTAATCGTCGGCAAGGCCATCTACGAGGGTCGCTTCGGTGTGCGCGATGCGAATCGGGCGTTACAACGATGACGCCTGGTGACACGGTGACGACGCGTGGCGAGACGTCAGCGGCGACGTTCGCGCGGGTGATCCCGTGTCTTGATGTGACTGATGGTCGTGTGGTGAAGGGTGTCAACTTTGTTGGGTTGCGCGACGCCGGCGACCCCGTTGAACTCGCCATGCGCTACGACACCGAGGGCGCCGACGAGGTGGTGTTTCTCGACATCACCGCGTCGAGTGACCAGCGCACCACGATGCTCGATGTTGTTGCGCGAGCGGCTGAGCAGTTGTTCATTCCGCTCACGGTGGGCGGTGGGGTTCGTGATGCGGCAGCGGCCCGCGCGTTGCTGCGGGCAGGAGCCGACAAGGTGAGCGTGAACACCGCTGCCGTGCAGCGCCCCGAGTTGATTGCGGAGATCGCCGCCGACTTCGGCAGCCAGTGCGTGGTGTGTGCAATCGATGCAAAGCGTCGGGCTGACCCAGATGCGAAGCGTC
Source organism: Actinomycetota bacterium (assembly GCA_009927665.1). Lineage (GTDB taxonomy): Bacteria > Actinomycetota > Acidimicrobiia > Acidimicrobiales > Ilumatobacteraceae > F1-60-MAGs027. The sequence goes on along the minus strand of RFMM01000206.1, from coordinate 2,273 downwards.
GTGCTGGCGGCTACGAGGTCTACGTGCACGGCGGTCGCACCGCCACCGGCATCGATGCCGTCGAGTGGGCCGCGCGCGCCACCCAACTCGGCGCGGGTGAAATTCTGCTCACCTCGATGGATCGCGACGGCACGCGCGAAGGTTTCGACCTGCAGTTGACGCGGGCGGTCGCTGATGCGGTCACCGTGCCGGTGATCGCAAGTGGTGGTGTGGGAACACTCGATCACCTCGCCGACGGTGTGCTCATCGGCGGGGCAGATGCGGTGCTGGCTGCGTCGATTTTTCATTTCGGAGAGTTCAGCGTTGCGCAAGCCAAGGCAGCGATGGCGGCACGTGGCGTGCGTGTGCGGCCCGCGCGCTAGAGACGCGGTGTCGCCCGGGCCCGCGCGCTAGCGCATAGATAGCCTGACGCAGATGTCTGACGACCAAAAACTTCCGATCAAAATGCTGAATGATCGGCTGCTGGTCAAGATTCCGACATCAGAAGGTGAGCGCCGGTCGGGTGGCGGCATTCTGATTCCGGCGACCGCCCAAGTGGCGAAGCGACTCGTGTGGGCAGAGGTCGTAGCGCTGGGTCAAAGCGTGCGAGCCGCCGAAGTGGGCGATCGGGTGCTCTTTAGCCCAGACGACCGATACGAAGTTGAGGTTGGTGGCAGCGACTACATCATGTTGCGCGAGCGCGATCTGCACGCCGTTGCGGCCTCGCGCATCGAGGCGAGCACCGGTCTGTACCTGTAGGCGGTCGCGTGCGCATCTCGCCGAGTCGCGAAGAGTTCCGCCGACAAGCCGCGACGCATGGCGTGGTGCCTGTGTGGTGCGAGGTGGTCTCTGACCAGCACACACCGGTTGGCGCATTTCTCGCCTTGGTGGGTGACGAGCCGGGCTTCTTGCTCGAGTCGGTCGAACATGGCGAGCGCTGGGCTCGCTTCAGTTTCGTTGGGTGTCGCCCGCGCGCCGAGCTTGCGCTCATCGACGGCAAGGTGCGCGCGAGTGGTGCCGTGCCTGCGAGTGTTCCGACAGACCGCGGGTTTCTTGTCGCACTCGAGGCGATGCTGGCTGCTTATTCGTCGCCGGTTGTTCAAGAGTTGCCACCGCTGCAAGGCGGCATGATCGGTCACATCGGCTACGACGTCGTGCGCGAAATCGAGCGTCTGCCGAACACGCCGACCGATGACCGCCACATGCCCGACGCGGCGATGTCAATGATCGGCTCGCTCGCAGCCTTCGACCACTGGAAGCAACGCGCCTATCTGATCGAGAGCGTGGCGACGCTGGGGCTCGACGGTTCAGCAATCGACAAGGCCTACGACGACGCATGTGTATCGGTGCAACGAATGGTGCGCGACCTGGCACAAGCCGTCGTTGCAGATGTTGCCGAGCCACCGAGCGGCGAGACGTTGGCTGCACCACCGTCGTCGATGACCAACGGAAGGTATCAGCAGGCGGTGCGGTCGCGAAAGAGCACATCGTCGCCGGCGACATCTTTCAGGTGGTGTTGTCGCAACGATTCGATCTCACGCTCGACGCCGACCCGTTCGATTTCTACCGCGTCTTGCGGCAAGTGAACCCGAGCCCATATATGTACTTCGTGCGGCACGCGTCGCTGACCATCGCCGGAAGTTCTCCCGAACCATTGGTGCAACTTCGCGACGGTCGAGTAACCAGCCGGCCAATCGCTGGCACACGCAAACGCGGACGCGATGACGAACACGACCGACGCCTCGCCGGCGAACTGCGCGAGAACCCGAAAGAACGTGCCGAGCATGTGATGCTCGTCGACCTTGCGCGCAACGACGTGGGGCGCGTGGCGAAGTTTGGCACCGTCAAGGTCGACGAACTCATGACCCTCGAGCGCTACAGCCACGTGATGCACCTCACGTCGCAAGTGTCAGGGCAGTTGCGCGACGGGCTCGGCCCGATTGACGTCTTGCGGGCAACGCTGCCGGCGGGCACCGTGAGCGGCGCCCCGAAGGTGCGCGCGATGGAGATCATCGACGCACTTGAGCCCGTGAAGCGCGGCCCGTATGCCGGTGTCGTGGGCTATGTCGACTTCAGCGGCAACCTTGATATGGCGATCGCGATTCGCACGCTCTTTGCTGCTGGCGACAAGGCGTATCTGCAGGCGGGGGCAGGCATCGTGGCCGATAGCGACCCTGATGAAGAAGATCTTGAGTGTCGCAATAAGGCGGCGGCGCTGTTAGCGGCTATGCCGGCGGCGCGGGCGATGACGGCGCGACGAGGTGGCGGCGCCGCGAGCGACCAGAGGCGCGGGC
>RFMM01000059.1 GCA_009927665.1 Actinomycetota bacterium | reverse complement strand
AATGCGCTAACTTGGGCAAAACCGTCGGCGCCCGTCGCCGGCCGCACCACAGGGGAAATCTCATGGCCAAGCAACTCCGCATGCTCGCACCAGAAGCATTTCGCGAGCATCTCTCACGTCGCGCGTTCATCACCGGCGGCACCGCAGCAGCGGGCTTTGCCGTGGTGCTCGCAGCCTGCGGTGGCTCAGAAGAAGAATCGAGCGGCGACGGCGGCAGTGAAGCTGCGTCAGGTGACTACAGCCGTGTGATCAACACGTCGTCAGGTTCACTCGCGATGTACACGTGGGGTGACTACAACGACCCGGAGATCGTCGGTGCACTCGCAGAGAGCGAACTCGGCGTCACGATGAAAGTCGACTACTACCCAAGCAATGAAGATCTCATCACCAAGCTGGCCGCGAGCAACGGTAACAGCGGCTTCGACATCGTGGTGCCAACCGGCCCGTACGTGCCACAGATGATTGAGAAAGGTCTCATTCAGAAGCTCGACATGTCGAAGCTTCCGAACTTCAGCAACATTGATCCGGCCTATGTCTCGCAGGCGTGGGATCCGAACAACGAATACTCCGTCTGCAAGAACTGGGGCAGCACGGGCTACTTCTACAACAAGAACAAGATCACCCGAAAAATGGAGACCTGGCAAGACTTCATCGACGCATGCATGAACGAAGGCAGTGGCAACTGCTCGATGATCGACACCGCGCCGAACCTCTGCGGCATGTGGTACTGGGCGAACGGCCACAACTGGAACGACCAAGACACCGCCAAGCTCGACGCGTGCGAGAAATTCCTCGTCGATGAGTTCGCGCAGCACATCAAAGCGTTCGACTCGTACCCGAGCACCAAGCTCGCCGAAGGCGCCTACAGCCTGGCGATGGGCTGGAACGGTGACCTTCGTCAGGCCTACGTGCGCATCGCCGATGCTGGCGGAAACCCCGACGAGTGGGTGTGGGTGCTTGGTGCGCCAGCCACCGAATTGTGGATGGACAACTACTGCATCGCCGCAGGCGCACCGAACCCCGATGCTGCGCATGCATGGATCAACTGGGAACTCGTGCCAGAAATCTCGATCAAAGACCTGCAGTATCACGGCTACAACACCGGCATGAAGAACATGTCTTCGCTCGTTGCCGAACTTGCACCCGATCTCGAGCGCGGAGAAATGATTTTCTTCAGCGACGAACAGGTGGCAACCTTCCAAACGCAGGAGATTGCGCCGTCGCTCGATCGCATGGTCGACATCTACAACAAGGTCAAGGCGAAAGCCGGAGCCTGATCGTCGCGCCAAGGCCGAACGTCGGAGCCTGACAACAACGTGACCGCGACGGTCGCACCAGAAGGTCGACGGCGTATGCGGGCGCCCAAATTTGCGCTCGCTCTGCCCTCGATTGTTTGGTACATCGCGTTCTTCATCATTCCGATCGCGTTGGTCGTTGTCTATTCGTTCGGCACCAAAGACACGAGCAAGCTCGTGCCCGTCGACTTCTCAAACCCTTCAACGCAGAGCTACGTCGAGGTCTTTGACGAAACGTTCTTCACCGTGTTTCGCAGCACGGTGCGAATCGCGATTACTGCAACGCTGCTGTGTCTATTAATCGGCCTACCGGTTGCGTACTTCGCAGCTTTCAAGGTGAGCGAGAAGTGGCGAGCCATCGTGCTGGCAGCGGTGGTGGTGCCGAGCTTCACGAGCTTTCTCATTCGCACGGTGGCGTGGCGAATACCGCTTGCACCAAACGGCAACGTCTCAAAGTGGCTGCAAGATCTT
>RFMM01000154.1 GCA_009927665.1 Actinomycetota bacterium | reverse complement strand
ACCAGCCACGCGCGATGCACTGACCAATACATCTGGAACAAGCCGTAACAACAGTTGCTCTTGCCGCCAATCACCGTGTGCACAAGATTGCTTTCTCGTTTGGCCACAAAGAGAGCCGTCTCTTCGAGTTCATCGGGCCACACCTCACGAATGATTGAGCGCACCTGCTTTCGTGTGTAGGTGATTGCAGGGCGTTGCACCACCGGTTGCACCGAGATGCACAGCTCGTCACCAATGAAGATCGGGGTTTCTGGCGTTGCTTGATTGATTGCGAGAAGTTCGCGCATCGCAACACCAAACCGGGCGGAGATGCGAGTCCACGAATCGTTCGGCTTGGCGGTGTGAACCTGCGTGCATGCGGCAGCCCAGCTGGGGCTGCAGGCACCAGCACAAAAGCGAGTGCGAACACGGCAAGCAATGCGCCACTACGGCACCTCATCTGGCGGAGAGGGAGGGATTTGAACCCTCGGTCCGCTTTACACGGACAACGCCTTAGCAGGGCGCCCCATTCGGCCACTCTGGCACCTCTCCATGTCGTGCATCTCTCACGAGAAACCGTGCTGTGAGTGTACCCACCAGATTGTCGGGCAGGATTTTTCAGACGCTTGGCGGAACGAGAGGGATTCGAACCCCCGAGCCTTGTGGGCTGCCTGTTTTCAAGACAGGTGCAATCGTCCGCTCTGCCATCGTTCCGTAATTCACGCTACCTGTGGGTGCAGTGCGGCCACCATGTGACGTGGGCGGTGTGGTCACCCGTCGATGCGTGACCGAATGTCGTTCAACCAGTCGTCGGCATCGCGCCAACGCTGGTCGGCGTGATCTCGCGCCACATGAGCGTGCGGTGACGAAGCCGGGTACGAGCCGAGGAACTTCACGTCGCCCTGCTTGGTTCGCAAATCACGCAGTGCGTCAGCCATCACTTCGTCGCTCACATGCGCATCGGCGTAGATGATGAAGCAATAGTCGCCAAGACCGCCACGTTTGGTCGGACGACTCAAGAGCTGCGAAAGGTTGATGCGTCGAGCAGCAAACTCTTGCAGAATGCCAATCAAGCTGCCCGGCTCGTCGGCACGTTGAAACACCACGAGACCTGTCTTGTCATTGCCCGTGCGGGCGGGAATTCGGTTTTTGCCGACCACGACGAACCTTGTCTGGTTGCCTTCGTGGTCAGCGACATTGCGGCGAAGCACTTCGAGGCCGTAGATGCGTGCGGCGTTCTCGGGCGCAATCGCGGCGACCGTGTCGCTCGAATCTTCGGCCACGAGGCGAGCCGCTTCGGCGGTGGAGTTTGCTGCACGCACCTCGACTTCGGGCATGTCACGACGAATGAAAGCATGGCATTGCGCCGTGGCAACGGGAATAGACAACAAGACTTTGACGTTCGCGAGCTTGGTTGCTGGTCGAGCCAAGACGCAGTGCTCGATATCGAGCACCACTTCGCGCTGAATGAGCAGGTCGTGGTCGAACACCAACGCATCTTGAGTGAAGTTGACGGTGCCCTCGATTGAGTTTTCGATCGGCACAAAACCGAGGTCGACCTCGCCTGATTCGACGGCATCGAGCACATCGGGCACAGTTCGAAATGGCACGAGCTCGAGAGCTGCCAAATCGGGTTGCGTGAGCAACGCTTGTTCGGTGAAGGTGCCAGCGGGGCCGAAATAACCGACACGACGTGCGTTCGTCACTTCGTTAAGGCTACGAGCCAGCGATAGCCTGCCAGCCATGTTCGAGTACGCCGCGTTCAACCCGTTCAACGCCAGCCCAGAAGGTCTCGCTGCCGAACTCACGCGCAAATCAGCAGAAGGTTGGGAAGTCGTGTCGATTACCACCACGCACGACGGCAGGTTCTGCGCCTTCCTGCGTCGACCCGTGCGCTCGACGACGAGCGCCGCAAGTGTTGGCAGCGTGAGCACGCCGAGTGCGTCGACCGTTGCCGCGACACCGTCGGGTGAAACTGGCTACGCAGCAGGTGCCGGCGCAACGGCTACACCTGCCGTACCTGCCGCGTGGTACAAAGACCCGTCGGGCCGCTACGAGCTTCGCTACTGGAACGGCACCACCTGGACCGAGCACGTCGCCCGTGGCGGCCAGCAGTTCACCGACCCGCCCGTGGCCTGACGCCCGATGCGGGCCACCTCGCTCGGTCACGCTGGCATTCTGATTCGTTGCCCGCAGGCAACCATCGTTTGTGATCCGTGGTTCGTGCCGGCATTTCTCGGGTCATGGTTTCCGTTTCCGCGCAACGACCAACTCGACGCCGAGACGATGGCGGCAGTGGTGT
>RFMM01000246.1 GCA_009927665.1 Actinomycetota bacterium | reverse complement strand
CGTCGGTCGACTCCGACTTCTCGCGCGCGGCTTTCGCACGCTTGAGCAGGTGTTCGGGGATTTCCGTCATCGTCGTTGCCTTTCGCTCAGAGCGGCCCGGAGATGCCGCCGTCCTTGCGGACGCGCCAGAAGTGAATTGCCAAGAAGATCACGGTGACGAACGGGAAGAGCAGCACGTGCAAGACGTACCAACGCAACAGAGTTTCTGCGCCGATTTCGGTTCCGCCGAGCAGTACGAATCTCACTTGCGAACCAATGATGGGTGAATACCCCATCATGTTGGTGCCGACGGTGACTGCCCACAGCGCGAGCTGATCCCATGGCAAGAGATACCCGGTGAACGAAAGCAGCAACGTGAGCGTGAGCAAGATGACGCCGACCACCCAGTTGAATTCGCGCGGCGCCTTGTAGGCCCCGTGATAAAACACTCGCGCCATGTGCAAGAACACCGACAACACCATCAAGTGGGCGCCCCAACGATGCATGTTGCGCACCATGAGACCGAAGGTCACCGACGTGTGCAGCGACTGAATGTCGTCCCACGCGTTGGCGGCCGTCGGCCGATAGAAGAACATCAGGAAGATGCCGGTGATCGTGAGCAGGATGAAGAGGAAGAACGAAAGCCCACCGAGGCACAACGTGTAGCTGACTTTGACCGCGTGACGCTTCACCTTGACCGGGTGCAAGTGATAGAGCACCGAGTTCATCACGACGTACGACCGGTTGCGCGGTGAGTCGGTGTAACCCTTGCGGAAAATTGAGCCCGGACGGAAGATCGACGCCCACACCTGGCTGCCCTGCACCTGCTCGCCGATTTTTGCGGCGCGCTCTTTCAGCGACGGGCGAGGTGTTTCTTCGACGATGCTCGACATTGCTCCTCCTTAGAACCTCATGCCGTAGGCGTAGCCATGGTTGTTGGTGCGAGCGTGCGGATCACCCGTGGCTGGTGCAACGCCAACCTTGCCGAGCACGATGACACCCGTCGGGCAACGGTCGACGCACAACGCACATCGTGTGCAGATGTCGTCGTCGATCGTGAAGATCACATGGTCACTCGGGTCGGCACCCGGCATCTCGGTGCCGGTCGAGTCGACAATTGCCGACGGGTTGACCATGTGAATGCACTTCCATGGGCAGATGTCGACGCAGCCCTCGCACATGATGCACTCGCTCTGGTCGATGTGAATGAACTGCTTGGGCTTCACCGCCTTGTTCAGGTACTCGGCGTCAACTTCAACGAGCGTGTACTCGTCGGTGAACGGCATCATCGGTGGGTTGGCGTCGGTGCGTGTCATGGCGTCAGGTCTTCTTCACGAGTGGTCGGCCATAGGTGCTAGTCGGCAGCGCAACCTGCTTCACTTCGCCGCGCTTCTGCCACCAGGCAAAGAGGTAGATGAAGGCTCCGATGTAAATGCCGTGGATCACCAGCACGACGATGTCGCGTAACGCTTCGTAGCTGATGGTGAAGGGGAACGGGCCACCGAACTCCTGCGGCTTCAGAATGTCAAAGGGGCCGAAGATGAGCTTGTCTTTGCGCCAGCCGAGTTCTTTGTCGGCGTGGTCGATCCACTGGTGCGGTACGACACCGAACGCGAGAAAGATCACGAAGAACACGTATGCGCTGCCGAACATTGCCTCGCCCCACGTGGCCTGCCGGTCGACGGGGCGTCGCTTGCCGACAACGATGATCAGATAGGCCAAAATATTCGTCACGAAGAAGGAAAAGAGGAACGCCTGATTCACCCCTGGCCAGCGGAGAATGTCGACAGCGATCATGCGTTCCGAAGCCTAGTCTCCGACCCATTTCGAGCCTCACCGTGATGCGTGACACTCGCACGCTGCGAATCACGTGCGTTCGTGCAGAAGCTTCCGCCGCGTGTGCACTGGCTAGCCTTGCGTCGCAGTTGTTCGAAACGGAGCGCACGGTTGACCGAAGTACCTGATTATCTCCTCAAGCGGTCAAAAGATCGTCGCACCGTGCTCGAAGGCGGCACGCCGACCGGTGATGCACCTGCTTCGAAAGAAGTTGCGAAGACCGCGACGTCGTCAGCTGCACCCGCGCTGCCCGCTGAAGTCGCACCGCCGCCACCTCCGAAACCCGATCCTGCCTATGTTGTCGCGGCAAAGACTCGCAAGAAGATTCCGTATTGGGCGATGGCCACGCTCAGCCTGTTGCCGGTGTGGGCGTTCATGTATCTGCTCGCCGTATCACCGCAAGAGCGTGAGGCAACCGGCCCGATGGCCATCGGAGAAGCGGTGTACAGCGCATGCGCAAGTTGCCATGGTGCGGCTGGCCAGGGTGGCGCCGGTCGAGTGCTGCACGAAGGCGAAGTGCTGAAGACCTTTCCACAGATTGAAGACATGTTGAATTTCGTCTACACCGGCAGCCAGCCGTTCGTGTCGGACGGGCTCGAGGTGTACGGTGACCCAAACCGCGAAGGTGGCGCGCACGCACCGCTGTCGTACAACGGCAACGCGATGCCATCACAAGGCGAGAAGTGGGGCGGTGGTCTCACCGACTATGAGATTCTCGGTGTGGTGTGCCACGAACGGTATGCCATCGGCGGTGCCGACCCCAAGAGCGAGCAATGGATTGCGGAGTACACGACGTGGTGTTCAGAAGACTCAGAAATCTTTGCTGCGCTCGAGGCGGGCACGGTCGACTTCGACACGCTGTCCGATTCGTTCAAGATGCTCGAGACTCCCCCACGTGCCGTGGGCACCGAGCCGCGCCCAGCCGTCAAATAGCTCGGGCTGAGCGCTGCACGACGGCGCGCACGCTCTGGTGTGCGACAGGCGTCATCTGCCACAGCGCTGCGTCGGTGATGTCGCCGTGTGCGTCTTTACGCTGAAGTCACTGTGAACGAGTCACTCAACACCGCCGAGCGGGTGTCGCCCGACGACGTCGCCACCTTGCCGACGCGCGAAACCGAAGTGCTCGTCGTTGGCGGAGGTCCGGCTGGAGCCGCGATGGGCTACTGGCTTGCCGAACAAGGTCATGAGGTGGCGATTGTTGAACGAAAGCACTTCCCCCGCGAGAAGACCTGTGGTGATGGTTTGACGCCGCGCGCGGTGAAGCAACTCGATGACATGGGTCTCGGCGAGCGGCTGAAGCAGTTTCATCGCTACGAAGGCTTGCGCGCAACGGCGCACGGCAAAGAACTTGAGTTGCAGTGGCCGACGCATCCGACGTATCCGCGACACGGATACGTGGTGCGTCGTCGCGAACTCGATGCGATGGTCGCATTCAACGCCGAGAAGTCGGGCGCGGCACTGCTACAAGGCCATGAAGCCATGACGCCAATTCTTGACAAGGGTTGTGTGCGCGGCGCAGTGGTGAATGATCTTGATGAGGGTCGACAGATGGCGATTCGCGCCGACTATGTAGTGGTGGCCGATGGTGCGAACAGTCGCTTTGGTCGTTCGCTCGGCACAGCACGCACGAAGGCGTGGCCGTACGGCACCGCGATTCGCACCTACTGGGTGAGCCCACGCCATGACGAGCCGTGGATTGAGTCGGCGCTCGACGTGCAAGATCGCAACGGCAACTCGATGCCGGGCTACGGCTGGATCTTCCCCGTCGGTGACGGCACGATCAATGTGGTGTTGGTTTGTTGTCGACATTCAAGAAGTTCAAAGACGTGAACACCTCGCACCTCTTGGATTCCTACGCGCACATGATTGCAGACCGCTGGGGTATCGACCCTGGCAAGCCAGAATGTCGTGCGACGAGCGGCAAGATTCCGATGGGTGGTTCGATTTTTCCGAAGGTTGGCGCGACGCACCTCATGATTGGCGACGCCGCTGGCAGCGTGAACCCGTTTAACGGCGAGGGCATCGACTATGCCTACGAGACGGCGCGCATCGCCGCGGGCGTGTTGCACGACGCGCTGACGAGTGGTGATGCGTCGGCATTGCAGCAGTATCCCGCGTTGCTCGACGCCGAGTACGGGCAGTATTTCAAGGTGGCACGTCTTTTCGCCCGAGTCATCGGCCGACCGGCACTCATGCGCGAGTTGTCACGCGTCGGCATACACAGCCGCACGTTGATGGAATGGGTGTTGCGCATCATGGCCAACTTGTTGCGCCCTGATGAAAAGGGGCCAGCAGAAATCGCCTACGCGATGGCTGCCCGCATCGTGCGCCTCGCGCCTAACGCCTAA
>RFMM01000225.1 GCA_009927665.1 Actinomycetota bacterium | reverse complement strand
TTTTCAGCCCGCGCGGCACGGCATGCGCTTGATGCCGTTGATGAAATTGCTGCGCAGATACGCCGGTTCGCCGGTTACTTCAAGGTTCGGTAGGCGTCGACGAATCTCGTCAAACATCACTGCAATTTCGCGGCGCGCGAGGTTGGCTCCGAGGCAAAAATGTGGGCCGCCCGCCCCAAAGCCGATCTGCGCTGGCTGAATCGTGCGGGTGACATCGAAGCGATAGGGGTCTTCGAAGAGATCCTCATCTCGGTTGCCCGAGTTGTACCACATCACGACCTTGGTTCCCTTGGGCATCTTGACGCCGCGCAGCTCAGTGTCTTGTGTGGCGGTGCGGCGGAAGTGAATGACGGGCGACGACCATCGCACGATTTCTTCCACCGCGGTGCGCGAGTGCTTCTCGAAGTCGCCGAACCAGGTGCGTCGCTGGTCGGGGCGACGCGTGAGCTCCAACATGCCGTGACTGATGGCGTTGCGAGTGGTTTCGTTGCCAGCCACGACGAGCAAGATGAAGAAGCTGCCAAACTCTTGGCTCGACATGCGCTCACCGTCGACTTCGGCCTGCATCATGATCGAAGTCAGGTCGTCGGTCGGCTTCTTGAGGCGCGCTTCGCCGAGCGCCTGGGCGTAACCAAAGATCTCAAGTGCAACTTTCATCAAGTTTTCCAAGGTGCCGCCAAAGTCAGGGTCGCCGGCGCCGAGAATGACGTTTGTCCAGTCGAGAATCTGCTTGGCGTCAGAGCGTGGAATGCCCATCATGTCGCAGATGATTTCGAGCGGAAACGGCGCCGCGAGTTTCTCGACGAAATCAAACTCTCGATCACCGTGCTGCTCGAGCACTTCATCGACCAACGTGCGTGCCTTGCTCTTCACGTATTCCTCGACGCGCGTGATCTCTTTCGGCGTAAAGCCCTTCGACACGATTGAGCGCAGGCGGAAGTGTTTCGGGTCGTCCATCGCGATCATTGAGCCGAAGAATTCGTTCAACTCGGGCGTCAACGTGGTGATGTTCGAACCCTGTCCGCTGCACCACAACTCGGGGTTGCGGCTCACGGCCCAGATGTCTTCATGTTTGGTGAGGGCGTAGTACCCCGGCCCAGGCGGAAAGTTGGCGAGCGGCATCTCGTTGAAAAACTTGACCGGGGCTTCGCGGCGCAGAGACCAAAACGCCGATTCGCGATGTTCGCGCGGGGCGACCCAAAACTCAGGGTCAGAGAGGTCGATGGAATCGACGTTCACTGGGGTCAACTGCATGTCCGAATGGTACCGTGGCACGAGTTCGAGAGGAACCCCAACATGACTGAAGCCGTAATCGTCGCCACCGCCCGCAGCCCCATCGGCCGGGCCAACAAAGGATCACTCGTTGACCTGCGACCCGACGACATGAGCGCCCAGATCGTGCGCGCACTGATGGCCAAGGTGCCACAGGTCAAGCCCGACGACATCGAAGACCTGATCATGGGTTGTGGTCAACCCGCTGGTGAAGCCGGCTTCAATATCGGTCGCATCGTCGCGATGTTGGCGGGGCTCGACAACGCGCCTGGCGTCACCGTCAACCGGTACTGCTCGTCGAGTCTGCAGACCATTCGCATGGCCGCCCACGCGATCAAATCGGGCGAGGGCGACTGCTTCATCGCCGCGGGTGTTGAGACGGTCAGCCGTTACGCGAGCGGCGCAAGTGACATGGCGCCGAACCCGATCTTCAAGACTCCGGGTGAACGCACGAAATCTCGCTCAGCTGGCGGTCAGGGTGTGTGGACTCCACCTCAGGGCATTTCTGACATGTACATCGCGATGGGTCAGACCGCCGAGAACGTGCGCGAGATTGAGAACGTGACGCGTCAAGAGATGGATGAATTCGCCGCCCGCTCGCAACAGCGCGCCTGCGAACATGTCGACAACGGCTTTTTCGATCGAGAGATCACTCCGCTGACGCTGCCCGACGGTCGCGTCATCAGCAAAGACGATGGTCCACGCGCGGGCACCACGGTTGAGGCTCTTGCGGGTTTGAAGCCGGTGTTCCGCCCCGACGGTCAGATCACCGCCGGCAATGCATGCCCACTCAACGACGGTGCGGCCGCTGTGCTCGTGATGAGCGACACGAAAGCCAAGCGACTCGGGCTCAAGCCCATCGCACGAGTGGTGTCGTCAGGAGTCTCCGGTTTGAACCCCGAGATCATGGGGCTCGGCCCAATCGATGCATCACGTCAGGCACTGAAGCGCGCCGGCATGACGATGGATCAAATCGACCTCGTGGAAATCAACGAGGCGTTCGCCGCGCAGGTGGTTCCGTCAGCGAAGCACCTGGAGATTCCGATGGACAAGCTCAACGTGCACGGTGGCGCAATCGCCCTTGGTCATCCGTTCGGCATGACGGGTGCACGCATCATGGCGACGTTGTTGAATGGGCTGCAACACCGCGACAAGCGATTCGGTCTTGAGACGATGTGCGTTGGCGGTGGCCAAGGCATGGCAATGATCGTCGAGCGCCTCAACTAGGCCACACACGTTCGCGCGAAACGCGTCGGTCAGCGTGCCAAACGAGTCAACTAGCGCGAAAACTCACTGAGCACCGCGTCGGAGAACGCGGGCCAGTGGGCGAGTGCCCACTCGTCGAATTCGCGCTCGGTCAGCACCGCGCACGCCACGTCGGCAAGTGGGTCGACCCAAACGAAGGTTCCGCTGCCACCGAAGTGCCCGTAGGTTGCCGACGAGTTTGACGGTGCAGTCCAATGCGGCGACTTTTCGCCGCGCAACTCGGGCCCAAGGCCCCACGGGCACGGATCAAATCGCCCCACACCCGGCACTACACCTTCGAGCTCGGCGAACTGTGGGCTCACTGCGTCGATGAATGATTCACGCGACAACAATCGCGGTCGACGTAGCTCGGCAAGAAACAACGAAAGCCCGATGATGTCAAGTCGCGAATCTTTCGCCGCTGAGCCCGACTGTTTGCTCGCGACGATGCCGAGCGGGGCAAACACTGCTTCGCTCACGTACTGCCAGAAGTCGAAACCGCTTGCATCTGCGAGATGTGCGGCGACCAGTTCGTAGCCAGTGTTCGAATAGGTTCGCCGTTTGCCTGGGGCGGCGATGGGTAGGTCTCCGTCGAATGAGTAGCCACCTGCGTGCGCGAGCAGATGGCGCAGGGTGCAGCCCTCTTGACCCACAGCATCGTCAAGCGACACGGTGCCCTCTTCGCACGCGATCAACACCGCCCACGCTGTGATCACCTTCGAGATTGACGCCAGTCGGTATTCGTGCGTCTCGTCACCGTGCATGTGTATTTCGCCGCGGCGGTCAATCACCGCCGCCGCCACGCGCTCAACGGGCCATGTCGCAAGCAGATCGAATGCCCGCATCAGTTACGCCTTGTTGCGAATCAACTCCGCGACGTGGAATGCCAAGTCGAGCGATTGCCGGGCGTTGAGTCGCGGATCGCACACCGACTCGTATCGCGTGTCGAGGTCATCTTGCGACACTGCTTCGACTCCGCCCAGACATTCGGTGACGTTTTCACCGGTGAGTTCGATGTGAATGCCGCCGGGCCAGGTGCCCTCGGCTCGGTGCGCGCCGACAAAGCCGACGATCTCGCGCAGAATGTCGTCGAAGTGACGGGTCTTGCGACCGTTATCGGCGGTGAAGGTGTTGGCGTGCATCGGATCGCAGGCCCAAACGACGGGGTGTCCGGCATCGCGCACTGCGCGCAAGAGCGGCCGCAGCGCGGCATCGACCTTGTCGACTCCCATGCGAGAGATGAGCGTGAGGCGCCCTGGAACACGCGCAGGGTTCAAGGTCTCGCACAACGACAGCACATAGTCGGCGGTGGTCGAGGGTCCGATCTTCACACCAATCGGGTTGCCAACACCGCGAAGGAACTCAATGTGTGCGCCATCTAATTGCCGTGTTCGTTCACCGACCCACAGCATGTGCGCTGAACAGTCGTACCAACCACCGGTAAGTGAATCTTGGCGCGTCAGCGACTCTTCGTAGCCGAGAATCAATGCCTCGTGTGACGTGAAGACATCGACTTCGTGCAGCGCACTGTTGCTTTCGGTGTCGACTCCACAAGCGCGCATGAACGCGAGGGCACGCTCGATTTCGGCGGCGACTTGCTCGTAGCGGCGACCCTCGGCGCTCGATGAGACGAACTCTTGGTTCCACGCGTGCACGCGACTGAGGTCAGCGAAACCACCCTTGGTAAAGGCGCGCAGCAGGTTGAGCGTGCTTGCCGACTGGTGGTAGGCCTGCACGAGTCGCTGCGGATCAGGCACGCGGGCTTCTTCGTGTGCCGCCGGGTCATTCACCATGTGACCGCGAAACGACGGCAGCTCGCGATTGCCCACCTTCTCTGTTGCCGACGAGCGCGGCTTGGCGAATTGACCCGCAATACGGCCGACCTTTACGACCGGCACGCCCATCGAATAGGTGAGCACCACCGCCATCTGCAAGATGACACGCAACTTCTCGCGAATGTTCACCGCCGTGAACTGTTCGAAACTCTCAGCGCAGTCACCGGCCTGCAACAAAAACGCGTTGCCTTGCGCCACCTGACCAAGTGACGCCAACAGCGTGCGTGCCTCGCCAGCGAACACCAGCGGGGGATACGACTCGATCTGCTTCAGCGCGCGCTGCAACTCGGCGTCATCGGGCCACTCGGGCTGCTGCGCAGCAGACAGCGCCTGCCACGACGATTTGGTCCAGTTGCGCGGCATGATGCCGATGCGGCGACTTAGCCGACGGTGAGGTAGTCGGGGGCGTCGGCCTGCAGCGACTCGACGGCACGGCTCACGAGGCGGCGCGCAGCCTCGGCAGTGACGCCGAGCTCTTCGCCAACTTCGCGGAAGCTCTTGCGCTCGCCACCAAAGAGACCGAAACGTGCTTCAACGGCGTATCGCGCTCGGGGGTCGAGCGTGTCGAGCAGCTTGTTGAGCATGTCGTCAGAAGCGCGCGACATCACGGCTTCTTCTGGGCTCATGTCGTGGTTGGGCACGAGGTCACCGAGTGTCGCGTCGCCATCGTCACCGATTGGCTTGTCGAGCGACACCGGCGTCGTGAGGCGGTGCAGTTCGGCATTCTCTGCAGTGAGGCCTTCGGCATCGCCAGAACCCTGACGCAACGCGGCGCGCAGGTTGGCTGAACGGTCACCAGGAATACGGATGAGGCTCGCCTTCTGGTCAAGCGCACGACCGATGGCCTGGCGAATCCAGAACGTTGCGTAGGTCGAGAACTTGAAGCCGCGGCGCCAGTCGAACTTGTCGACTGCGTGCTCGAGGCCGAGGTTGCCTTCTTGAATCAGGTCGAGCAGATCCATGCCCTGTGGCAGCGGGTAGCGACGAGCGATCGACACGACGAGGCGCAGGTTGGCGCGAATGAAACGATCTTTGGCTCGCTTGGCGTCACGCATATCTTTGCGAATTGCTGCGTTGCGCTGACCCTTCTTTGCCTTCGCCTCGGCGGCGCGACCGGCTTCGATGGCCTTTGACAGCACGCGCTCGTCCTCGGCGGTGAGCAGCGGAACCTTGCCGATGTCGTTGAGGTAGAGACCGATGGAGTCAGACATAGTGGGTGCTTTCTGGTGGTGACGACACGCCGACACCCGCGGGGGGTTTCAGGTGACGTCGAGGGGGGTTGGGGGATTGCGGGGGTATTCGGGGATTTTCGAAGTTACAGGATTGTCACGCACGATGTCAAGAGGTATGTTGCTTTTTTCACCCCGAAGCTGATAGAAGCGCCGCTCGACCGCTTGCCTAACTGAGGAAACCGCGTGGCTGTTGGGTTTCGTCGGCAGGTCGAATCGTAGACTGCGAGCGTGCCGGCCAGCCTCGGAGTCTTCGGCGGCACGTTTGACCCGCCGCACCGTGGGCATCTTGCGGTGGCGCGGGCGGCGCGCAGCACGCTTGGGCTCGACGCCGTGCATTTCGTGGTGGCCAATGATCCTTGGCAGAAGGCCGACCAGGCATGGGGTAACTGCTGCCGTTGACCGACTTGCGCTCGTGCAGGCGATGGTGGCTGACGAAGAGGGGCTCGTGGCTGACGAGTGTGAGATCCGCCGTGGCGGAGCCAGTTACACCATCGACACCGTGCGTGAATTCGGTGAGCGGTTTCCGGGCGCGACGCTGCATTTGTTGATTGGCCGTGATCTCGTGGAAGGCTTTGCCACGTGGCACGAGGCGTGGAAGATCGGCCGGCTCGTTCGAATGGTGGTGCTCGATCGTCCGGGCTACTCGTCACCGCTTCCACAGGGATGGACATCGCTCGCCGTGCCGCAGGTTGATGTGAGCAGCACCGAAGTGCGCGATGCACTTCTCGCCGGTCGTGATGTCGGCGACAGTGTCGCACCTGCGGTGCTGCGCGAGATACGCGTTCGTGGGCTCTATCAGTCGGCTGTGCTGTCGTAGTGGTGTCGCTCTCGTGATGGTGCGTTGGTGAGTGTCTCGGCTGCGCGACAGCGTCGCGCCATCCGCGTGGCGTTGGCGGCAACCGTCGTTGCTGTTGCCGCGTTGCCGGTCGGCGGTGTACTCGCATGGAATCAACTGCTCGACTCTCGTGCGTCTACGACGGTGGCGGTCGAGTCGTTGTCGATTCCTGAAACGCCAGCGGCATTGGTAGCTGCGCTCGGCGCTGGCGGACAGCTGAGTCATGTTTGGGTTGCGACGCTTGACGCGAGCGGGGTTGGTGGCACCATCGTGTTGCTACCAATCGGGGCAGCTACCGAGCAAGCGCCAGTCGACGCGACCGGCAACGACGAATCTGCGGCCGCTGCCGCGAGCGCTGAACGATTAGCCGATGTCTATGCCCGCGATGGCTTGGGTGGGTTGGCCAACGAAGTGCAGGGCTTGCTCGACGTCTCGTTCGTGTCTGTCGGTGCACTCACCCGCACCGAGTTGATCAACGTGTTTGCTCCTCTTGGCGGCGTTGACGTGTTGCTTGATCGCCCAGTGGTTTCCGTGGCGGTCGACGGTACGCCGACACAACTCGCAGGGCCTGGTGAGCAGTCGTTCACCGTCGATCGTGTCGTTGACATCCTCATTGCGCGACGCCCCAACGAGAAAGAGTCTGACCGGTTCGCTCGCCACCGCGAAGTGTGGAACGGAGTCGTCAAGCGAGTCGGTGCAGGCATCGAGATTGCGCCTGAGGTCGATACCACGCCGGCAGGGCTTGTCGATGCCACCAATTTCATGCGGCGTGTGCTCGGTGGTGCGGTGCAGGTGTGGCAACTCTCTGCAGCACCCGTGCTCGACAAGACGCTGAACCCCAAGCGTGTCGACATGTATTCCCTCGACAGAGCAGAGGTGGTGATGGTGTTTGCCTCCGTCGCACCGAGTGCCCTGAGCGGCGCCGATTTGCCGGTTTCGGTGATGGTCGACAGCCCGTTCAATGATCCCGTCGTCAGTCGCGCCGCCGTGCAACGCTTGCTTGATGCGGGTATCGGTGTGGCGGTGATGCGCGAGGTATCGGCGCGTGAAGAGTCGGTGACCACGTTGGCCGGTGATGCTGACGTCACCGCGGCCATCAGCCAAGCGTTGGGTGACTCGCTCGGCACGCTGCAATCCACCGCGTGGAGCTCACCGGTCTCGGGCGTGGCAGCCCGTATCACCCTGGGTTCGCAGTTTGCAGAACAGGCGCGAGACGACTCGTAATGGCCGACGCAATCGACGACGACACGCTCGCATTGGCTCGCACGGCTTGCCGCGCCGCCGACGAGAAGCAAGGGGTTGACATTCGCATCATCGATGTGTCGGCGGTGCTGCCCATCGTCGGGCTCTTCGTGGTGACCAGCGCAGGCAACCCGCGGCTGGTGCGCACCATCGCTGGCGAAGTCGAAGATCGCATACGTCTCGAACACCGTCGCTCACCGGTGCGCACCGAGGGCATCAGCGAGTCGCAATGGATTCTGCTCGACTATGGCGACGTCGTGGTGCACATCTTTGCCGAAGAGACGCGCAGGTTTTACGAGATCGAGCGGTTGTATCGCGACCGCCCCAATCACGACTGGCGCAGCTGACGACTAGTCCCCATCTGCTTCGTCGAATCGTGCTGCGGCGCACAGCGCGGTCATTCCGATAGG
>RFMM01000127.1 GCA_009927665.1 Actinomycetota bacterium | reverse complement strand
GCTTCACTCATCTCGCGCACGGTGATGTGTTCGCCGACGAAGAACACCGGCCCACCGTCATCGTGGAGACGTTCGAGCGGTGTCTCGAGGCCTTCTTCAAACTCGAGACCGTTCGCAACGACGAACACGGCGTTGTTGATCGTCTCGAGATCTTTGGCCGACGGCTCGAACTCGTGGGGGTCTTGCCCGTCGGGAATGATCGTTACGACATCGGCGACGCCAGCGACAAGTTCACTGACGACTGAGGCGAGCACCGAGTAGGTGACCACGACATCAGGCAGATCAACAGCGGGGGCCGCCGTGGTGGTAGGTGCGGCGGTGGTCTCATTCGCCGCGTCGGTGGCTGCGTCGGTGGTGCCAGAGTCGTTGCTCGAGCACGAAAGGCCGAGCGTGCCGAGGGCGAAGGTGATGGCAAGGGCTGCCGTGCGATGTTTGGTCATGCCCCCACCCTAGCGAGAATGAGAATGATTCTCATTCGGCTGACTGGCCGACCGCTGGCGCAGGCGGTCGGGGTCGTCGTGGGGCGGCGGTTGCAACGCGCAGGTGAGCGACGGTGGTCCGGTGCGGACGGCGCTGCGGCTGGGCGGGGCGACGCGGTGCCGCGGCTCGGCTAGTTGCCGAGGGCGGTGTTGATTGCGTCGGTCAGCGCTTCAGACGAGATCTCGCCGCTATTGCGCCATAGCACTTTGCCATCGGCGCCGATGAGCGTCATAAACGGATACCCCGACAAACCAAAGGCGTTGCCTGCCACCTGATCTTTCGTGTCAACGAGCACCGGCCACAACTCGGGCCACTTTTCGTTCGCCAGCCACACCGACGGCGGATAATTGGGTGCTGTCTCGTCGGTGCCAGTTGCTACGGCGATGACGTCGAGGTTGTCGGGCACGAGCATGCTCTGGTTCCACTTCACGAGCACGGGCACTTCGGCCTGGCAGTGCGGGCACCAGTGGGCGAGAAAAACGATCAACATCGGCGCGCCTGGTGTGGTATTCACTTCGTTGCCGAGGAAGCCGAAACCGTTGAGAACCGGGGCCGTCATGCCGATAGCAGCGTCGGCGCCATCGCCGAACTCGGGCAGCGCGTCACCTTCGACCACGACGTTCTGGAACTCTGAGGCTCCAGCGACGCTGGCGTCTTGGTCGGTGCTGGCGGTGAAGGCGTAGATGCCGAAGGTGGCGATGCCGCCCGCCAAACCGATGAGCACGACATGCAGTGGTTTCAGTTTCACGGTGGTCAGGCTATGGGGTGCGTGGCGGCCGAGTCTGACGCAGCCGCCGTGTTTGACGCAGCCGCAGTCGGGTCGGGCAGCGCCACGAGAAAGGCCAGCACGGTCACGAATGCACAGAACGCCATGAAGGCCAATGACACGAACCCGAAGACTTCGAAGTACGGCACTGAGCACGGCGCATCTGCCGAACACGAACCCGTGTCAATGGCGGGCCAACGCTCAAGCAACCAGTGATACCCGGCGATCGTCGCGCCGATGCCCGCCAACACCGTTGCGTACGGCGCGATGCCACGATCACGTCGTATCGCGGCAATCACCAGCACGATTGCCAGTGAATACATGGCGATGCGCTGATACCAGCACAAGAGACACGGTCGATAGTTGACGACTTCCGAGAAATACAGACTGCCAAGCATCGACACTGTGGTGACGAGGGCAGGTACTGCGAGCCGCAACGGTGCAAGTTCGCCAAGCAATCGCCGACCAGCGTCGCCAGCGGCGAAACGAGCCACGACGACAGCAACACTGCCGACGAGCGTGAGCAGTGCCAACAGCGCAAAGAACAACTCGAATGCCTCGTTGGCCATCGTGATGAGCGTACCGACGTGTGGCACGATGGAACCATGACTTCGCTGCTCGACCGCCTGCAACACGACCTCAACGCGGCGATGAAGGCCAAGAATGACATTGAGAAGTCCGCACTGCGCATGGCGATTGCCGCAGTGAAAAACGCGGCTGTCGCCGGCGACGAAGCCGTCACGCTTCCGACGACCAAGTAGTGGCCGTGCTGCAAGCCGAAGCAAAGAAGCGCGCCGAGGCAGCCGACATTTATAAAGACGCGGGCCGCACTGAAGCCGAGGCCAACGAACGCGCCGAGCTGGCTATTTTGGAAAAATATTTACCCGCCCGCATGAGCGACGACGAACTCCACCGCGTTATCGCTGCCGAGGTTGCTGCAGCCGCAGCCGCGGGTGCCACTGGCCCGAAAGCCATGGGTCAGGTGGTCAAGGCCGTGCGGGCCAAGGTGGGGTCGAGTGCCGACGGGTCGCAGATCGCCGCCCTCGTGAAAGCCGCCCTCGGCTAGCACCTTTGTGCGCCATGGAACAAGGCGCAGCCGGGCGTCGTGAGACAATTGACACGCCGCCACCCACGGCGGTACGGTGAAACCCGAGTTATTCACAACTCATCAACCTCGAGGGGGGAACCGTAATGAAGCAACTATTCCGAGGTGGTCGCCGCAAGGTGGCTGCCGTAATGGCGATTGCGCTCGTCGCATCGCTCAGTCAGGTGGCGCCAACGAACGCCGCGGAGAAACCGAAGGCTGGTGGAACCCTGCAAGTCGGCATCTTCGACTCGTTCCCGGGCTATTGCATGGCCGACAACCTGGCCAACTCCGCGCTCATGGCCGGTCGCACCATTTATGAGACATGGGTCGAACAGCGTGCTGACGGCAAGATCGTTCCGTACGTGCTGTCGTCGGTAGAGAACAGCGCCGACTTCAAGTCATGGAAGATGACTGTTCGTGACGGTGTGCAGTTCCACGACGGCACGCCGGTGAACGGTGATGCCCTCGTCACGAACCTGCAGGCGCTGCGCGGTGCGCTGACCCTGCTGGGTAAGGCACCGAGCCCCGGCACCGCCGGTGGTTTCACCGCCAACATCGTTGACGTCGTCAAGGTGTCGACCAACACGGTGCAGGTGAACCTGTACCGTCCGCAGGTCGACTTCCTCGAGACGCTGTATGCCTCGGGTCGTTTCTTCGTGCGCGCGCCGAGCCAGATTCTCGGTGGTGCAAAGTGCTCCACCACGCCAATCGGCACCGGACCGTTCAAGCTGGTTTCGACCAAGCTGAACGAACTGGTGGTGGCGAAGAACCCCAACTACTGGCGTGAAGATGCCAACGGCACCCGTCTGCCGTATCTCGATGGCATCACGTTCACCTTCTTGGTAGAAACCGCGAGCCGCGTCAGCGGTCTGAAGAGCAAGTCGCTCGACATCGCGATGTTCACCAGCGCAGGTGAAGTGAAGCAGATTCGCGACTTGCAGAAGAACAAGAACGTCACGGTGATCGAGTCACCAGAGGAGTACTACCCCTCGATCTGGCTCAACAACCGCATTGCACCGTTCAACAGCAAGAACGCTCGCTTGGCCGTGTCGTATGCCATTGACCGTGTCGACTACAACAAGGTGCGCAACCGCAACTACGTGTCGCCAGCCAAGAGCATTGTCGGCCCGAACAACATCATGTACAACGAAAAAGGCTTCATTCAGTACGACCTGAAGAAGGCGAAGGAAGCCGCGGCTGCCTACAAGGCCGAGACGGGTAAGGACCTCGAGTTCTCGTTCCCGTACACCGCAGGTTCGACTGAGTCGCTGGCCAACGCCACACAGATTCAGAAGTACATGACGGCTGCCGGCATCAAGATGAACCTTCTGCCGCTCACCACGGCCGAGATCATCCAGCGTGCATTCCCACAACAGTTCCAGGCCATGGCGCTGTTGTTGATGGAAGGCACCGGCACCGCCTTCATTGCGCCGTTCGTCATCAGCGACACCTCGGGTGGCAACCAGTCGCACATTCTGCGCAAGACGCCTCGCGGTGCTCTATGGCATTCTCAACCTGTCGGCGTTCACTGACACGGTCAGCGAAGAGCTGATCTGGCAGGCGAAGGCCACCGCCAACGCTGCGGCCCGCAAGAAGGTGTACGCTCGCGCGACCGAGCAGATTCAGAAGGAAGCCCGTCTCACCACCATTTCGTATCAGAAGTACGCCCTCGCGTACCGCACGAACGTGAAGGGTGTTGGCGAGCTCGGTTTGGTGAATGGCGGCGCCCGTAAGTTGATGACCAACTTCGGTATCGACTTCACCGGTGTCTGGAAGTCGGGCAAGTAAACCCGAGTTTCATTCTCACTCGCACTGCGCGGGTGGCGGGGCTAGCGCCTCGCCACCCGCGTTGCGTTTTGGCACATTGTGTAGAGAGTGCGTAGTGTCGTAGCAGTTTCAGGGGAAAGGTCGAGTTCGTGCGCGGGTCATTCTGGGTGCAGCGGTTTGCACAGCTGCTGATCACGGTGTTCTGCGTCACCTTTGGTTGTTCGCTGCTGGTGCAATTGCTGCCCGTCTCGCCAGCCGAGATCTTGCTGCCCGTCGGCTCGCCCGAAGAGCGGGAGCTGCTGACCAAAGAAATCGGTCTCGATCGCGGACCAATCGGCTACTACCTCAAGTGGCTTGGCGAATTCGTGCAAGGCGACTTTGGCGACATCTATTACTCAGGTGGCACCGAATCCGTGTCGTCACGACTGGCGGTGGCGTTTCCACGGTCGATCTGGCTGATGATCTACACCCAGGTGCTGTCGCTTGCAGTTGCGATTCCGCTCGGCGTGTGGTCGGCCTATCGGGTGGGTAAGCGGGCCGACAAAGCAATTAGCAACACGCTCTTTACGTTGTCGTCAATCCCGAACTTTGCCATCGCACTCATCTTGGTGCTGATTCTTGGGGTTCGTTTGCAATGGCTGCCGACGCTTGACTACCAGCCTTATTCGGCGGGCATTTGGGAACACTTCAAGCACATGATCATGCCGGTGGTGTCATTGAGTGTCGGCTTGATTGCCGCCTACACGCGTCTCTTGCGCGCCGACATGATTGCCGCTTTGCGAGAGGACTACATCTTGATGGCCGCGTCGAAAGGGCTCACCGACCGGAGAATTCTCTGGCGGCACGCCTTTCGGCCGTCGAGCGTCACGCTCTTTACGTCTGCTGCGCTCAACATGGGTGCCTTAATTGGCGGCGCCATCGTCATTGAAACCATCTTTGCCACCTACGGCGTCGGTTTCGAAGTGTTCGCAGCAATCAGCGGTCGCCAGTACATCGCCTTGCAGTCAATTGTCGGCTTGATTTCGATCTTCTATGTGGTGTTCAACCTGATCGTTGACATCTTGGCCGGGTATGTCGACCCACGCACGAGGGATCGTCGCGTCAATGCGTAAGCGCAAGTACACCATCCCCACCTACTTTGCGTTCGCATGGCTCGGGCTTGCGGTGTTTCTCGCCATCTTTGGCTCGTTCTTGCCGGTCGATGGTTATCAGGTGATTCACGGTGATTTCATCGACTCGCCACCACTCACCCCCGGGCACTGGTTTGGTGTTGACTCAAACGGTTACGACATTTTCTCGGGCATCATCAATGGCGCACGGTTGTCGGTGTTCATCGCCATCGTCTCGGTCGGTCTCGGTGGCGCGATTGGGGCGTTGCTCGGTATTACCGC
This sequence comes from Actinomycetota bacterium, assembly GCA_009927665.1. GTDB lineage: Bacteria > Actinomycetota > Acidimicrobiia > Acidimicrobiales > Ilumatobacteraceae > F1-60-MAGs027. The sequence continues at coordinate 2,550 of RFMM01000127.1, read as the reverse complement.
GGCCTATTACCGCGGCAGATACGACTCGTTTATCAACTCGACGTTCAACGTGGTGCTCTCGGTGCCCAACCTGGTGCTCGCCCTCGCGCTCGTGGCGGTGCTCGCCACCAACGTCGACATCAACGAGGCCGTTCCCACGTGGCGGCGGTTGGTGACGCTGATCATCTCGTTGACCGTCGTCATCATTCCGATTCTTGGGCGCATCGCGCGCGCAGCCACCTTGGCTTGGTCTGGTCGTGAGTTCGTCGTCGCCGCCCGATCAATGGGCATGCGCGATCGTGACATCATCAAGCGGCACATCGTGCCGAACGTGCTGCCGGCGCTCATCGCCGTCGGTTTCTTGGCAGTCGGTGTCGTCATCATCGCGGAGGCGTCGCTCTCGCTGCTCGGCGTCGGCATTCCGGATGGAGCCTCGTGGGGCGGCATGCTCGCGCGTGGTCGCAACGACCTCGAGTACAACCCGCACGCGCTCTACATCCCGATCATTGCGCTCGCATTCACGGTGATCAGCACCAACCACGTGGGTGATGTGCTGCGCGGTGGCCTTGACCGTCGCGAGGGTCGCCTGTGACCACCATGATGTCGATCAGCGACATGTACGTGCGATTCGAAACGCCGTTCGGTCTGCTCGAAGCCGTGCGCGGTGTCAACCTCGAGATACCAGCGGGTGCCAGCGTTGGCATCGTCGGCGAGTCGGGGTCGGGCAAGACCGTGATGAGTCGTGCCGCGATGGGCCTGTTGTCGGGTTCGAACGTGCGCCGCGAAGGCAAGGTCGTGTTCAACGGTCGCGAGCTCACCGCGATGAGCAAAGAAGAGGTGCGTAATCAGTTTGGCACCGGCATGGCCATGATCTTTCAAGACCCGATGACGGCGCTCAACCCGGTGCGGCGCGTCGGCACCCAGATTTCTGAGAGTCTGCGAGTGCGTCTCGGCATGGACAAGAAACAGGCGATGCAACGCAGTGCCGAACTTTTGTCGCTCGTGCGGATTCCCGACCCTGAGGCGATGTTGCGAAAGTTTCCCTACCAGTTGTCGGGTGGCATGCGGCAGCGAGTGATGATTGCCATCGCCATCTCGTGCAACCCTGAGCTGTTGTTTGCCGACGAACCAACCACCGCGCTCGACGTGACGGTACAAGCGCAAATCTTGCAGTTGCTCTCTGATCTGCGTCGTGACCTAAAGATGTCGATGGTGCTCGTTACCCACGACCTGGGTGTCGTTGCGAACCACACCGACTTTGTGGCTGTGATGTACGCCGGCGAGATTGTCGAACAGGCGTCGACCACCGAGCTGTTCGCCAACATGAAGATGCCGTATACGCGGGCCTTGCTCGAGTCGATTCCGAACATTGAGATGAAGAGCGGTGCGCGACTCAAGGTGATCGAAGGTCGCTTGCCCAACCCGGTCGACCGCCCGAAGGGCTGCGGCTTCGTCACGCGATGCACCTACGCACAACAGAAGTGTCACGACGAGCACCCGCCGCTCGTCGATGCGGGCAACGGCCATCTTTACCGCTGTTGGTATCCGCTCGGTCATACGATCGCGAGGAAGCAGTAGTGGCTGGCTCAGGCACCGCGCACATGCGCAACAACGACGAAGTCGTGCTCGAAGTGCGCGACCTTGTTGTTGAGTTCAAGGTTGGTGGCGGTCGTGTGGTGAACGCGGTGTCGAAGATCAGTTTCGACGTGTGTCGTGGTGAGACCCTCGCAGTTGTAGGCGAGTCAGGTTGCGGCAAGACCACCCTCGGCAAGGCCGTGTTGCAGTTGCCACCGCCGAACTCCGGCGACGTGGTGTTCGAAGGCACCAACCTGTCGAAGTTGCCGAAAGAACTATTGCGCTCGGCACGCACCGCGATGCAGATGGTGTTTCAAGACCCGATTTCATCGCTCGACCCGCGCATGACGGTGCGTGACCTCATCGAAGAGCCGCTGTGGGTATGGGGCCGTGGTGACGATGACGAGCGTGCCGCCAAGGTGCGCGAATTGCTGAACAACGTTGGTCTCGACCCTGAACTGGTGCTCAATCGACGTTCGTATGAGTTCTCGGGCGGCCAGTGCCAGCGCATCAGTATTGCCCGCAGTTTGGCGCTCGAGCCACGCATGCTGATTTGCGACGAGCCGGTCAGCGCACTCGACGTGAGCATTCAGGCACAGATCCTTAACTTGCTGCAAGACATGAAAGATCGCTACGGCCTGACGATGATCTTCATCAGTCACGACCTTGCGGTGGTCAAGGCAGTCAGCAATCGCATCATGGTGATGTACCTCGGCAAGATCTGCGAAGTGGGCGATCCCGAGAAGATTTACGCCACGCCGGCGCACCACTACACGAGTGCGCTCATCAACTCGGTACCCATTCCTGACCCCACCCGAAAGCGGGTGACCGTGCCGTTGCAGGGCGAGCCACCGTCGCCCGTTGCACCCCCATCTGGCTGCCGCTTTCGCACCCGCTGCCCGGCTGCCTCAGACAAGTGCGCCGCCGAAGAGCCGCAGTTGCGTGAGGTGTCGCCCGGTCAGTTCGTGGCCTGCCACCACCCGCGCGTCTGACCCA
>RFMM01000200.1 GCA_009927665.1 Actinomycetota bacterium | reverse complement strand
GAGCCAAAGGCTAACGCCTGCCAAGATTGGGGAATGGCCCTTCACCCGCAAACAGCCGCAGTGCTCGACTTCATGAAACAACTCGGCACCCCGCCGCTGCACGAAGTGACGCCGGCTGAGGGGCGCGCGAACTATCTGGCGATGCGAGTGCCCTCAACGGTGCAACTGCATGAGATTCGTGACTTCGATGCGGGCGGTGTGCGCTGCAGGCTCTATCGCTCGACCGATGACAATGCGGCACCACTACTCATCTACTACCACGGTGGTGGCTGGGTGATTGGCGACCTTGAGTCGCATGACGACATCTGTCGCAAGTTGGCGCGCGACGCAAAGTGCAGCGTGATTGCCGTTGACTACCGTCTCGCGCCCGAGCACCCAGCACCGGCGTCACACGAAGACTGCATTGCTGCGACGAAGTGGATCTTTGCGAATGCCACATCGCTCGCGGTCGACCCTGCACGCATCGCTATCGGCGGCGACTCAGCCGGCGGCAATCTTTCTGCCGTCGTCTCGATGCATGCGGGTGTGAAGCCGGTCTTTCAGTTGCTTGTGTACCCGGCCACCGACATGCGCATGGGGCAGGTGAGTCACCGAGAAAACGCACAGGGATACCTGCTCACCGAAGATTCGATGAAGTGGTTCATCGGCCACTATCTGCAAGGTGATGACACGAAGCGGCACGACCCGCTGTATTCACCCCTGCTCAGTGATGATGCCACCTTGAAAAAGTCACCGCCGACATTGGTGATCACTGCGGAATACGACCCGCTGCGCGACGAAGGAGAAGAATACGCCGCACGGCTCAACTCGGTTGGCGTGCCGACGTCAGTGGTGCGGTTCCGCGGTCAGATTCATGCCTTCTTTGGCATGAGTGAACTGCTCGACGATGCGGCCGCAGCGATTGCCCTCAGCGCGTCGTATCTGCGCAAGTATCTGGGCACCTGACGCGCATGGCTCGCTCAACGATCATCGTCGACCACTACACCTACGAGGGCACCGATGCCCACCGCACCGTGCTGCTGCTCGGCGAAGTGTTTGGTCACCACCTGCACGGTGCAAGCCCTTCGCCCGAAGCGCAACAACGGGCCGCCGACGATCTCGCGCGGCTCTTTGCGCCGTTGGCTGGCAGCGATGACCCAGCGCTCACACCGCTCGAGCGGGTGACGCAACTCGGCAAGCAAGCCGCAGAGCGCATTGACCACGTCGAGCCTGCCGCGTTGCAGACAGCGTTGCGCGAGATGTGGGCGCCGCTTGCAACCCTCGCGCGTGCGGCACACCACTCGGGTGCGGGTCACAACGGTGCAGCGACGGGCAGAACGAGCACGGGGGTCGCCCACGGCACGACGTCGCCCGGGGTGGTCGCTGGGCTGTTTCTCTCTGATGGCGGCGTGCCGAAATCGGCAGTCGACAGCGTGGAGATCGGCTATCGCGGCGTGCTCGGTGATCGACAAGCATCGCGCCAACACCACGGCCGACCGTGGCAGGCGCTCTGTTTATGGAGCGCCGACGTTGTCGCAGCTCATGCCGCCGGCGGACACCCCATCACCTTCGGCTCGGCGGGGGAAAACGTGTCGATTCGCGGGGTCGAGTGGTCGTCGTGGCACCCGGGCCAGCGGGTGCGCCTCGGCGAGGTTGAGGCGACGCTGACGGCATATGCCATCCCCTGTAACAAGAACGCCCGTTGGTTTAGCGATGGCGACTACGAGCGCATGAGCCACGAGCGCCCCGATGGCAGCCGGCTGTATGCCCGGGTCGATCGGCCCGGCCGAGTTGGGGTCGGCGACCGCGCGACGCTGTTAGCGCCGTAAACGGCCCCGGCGTGGCGACGGCTCACGCTCAACCCCACTAGCCACGCCATTTCGCAGGCATCCACACTTTCTTTGTGCACTTGCGCTCTGGTGGAAGATGTCAGCAATGATGCTGACAGAAAGAGAGCACTATCCACCATGTACACACTCGGAGCACTCCTCCTGGCAGCCATCCTGCTCGGCGCGGTCGTGTCGGTCATCGACTCGGTCCTTCGCCTCGTAGGTCTCCACGGCATCATCGCCAAGATCCCGGTCGTCGGGGCACATTGGGGCCTTCTCATCAGCATTCTGATGGTCTGGGTCACCGACGTGAACCTCGCCGGCAACTGGGGCCTCGGCTTCAAAGAAGACTGGATGGTCTGGGTCGCCAACGGCGCCATCATCTACGGCATGATTCCGGTCAAAGATGCGGCAATCTCGATGATCAACAAAGGATTCAGGATGTAACGAGCGGCCCTGCCGCTACGCACAACCCGACCCGGCGACCGTGCCCCTTCACGGGGGAATCCCACGTCGCCGGGTCGACCTTTTCTAGGCCGACCCCGAGGCGCGCAAGAGCTGCCTGCATCACTGGTGGTCGTGCGCGATTCGCACCGTCGCTCACCTTGAGTGCCACTGCGCGACCGTCGGGCAGCCCCACGGCAAACACCGCTTCGGCTCCGTCTTTGGCCACCATGCCCGGCACACCTTGCATGAGCAGGGTGACATCGCGCGTCGGGCCTCCCACCATCTCAGGGTGGCTCGTCATCGCCTGAGCGACCCGATGTGCCGGTGAACCTAGCGGTGCCGTCGCAATCGTGCGAAAGGCCCGCGCCAGACCGATGAGCGACATCGCATGCGCTGGTGCGCCACAACCATCGACCCCGATGTGCGCTGCTGGCTCACCGGCGAGCATCGGAATCTTCGCCGTGATATGTCGTTGCAGGGGATGCTCTTGCGACAGATAGCTCACGTCACTTGGCCAACCTGCCGCGACACACGTGGCGAGCATGCCCGAGTGTTTGCCCGAGCAGTTCATTTGCAGGCGCTACGTTGCTTGCCTTCGCGAACCGCGCGCTCGTGTTCGACTTCATCAAGCGGATAGTCGAGCACGTTGCCGAGAGCGGTTTCGCTCAGCCCGGCGCGCCGCAGAATCTCGCGCGCCGCCGCCAAGTGCTCGGGTCGCCCATCGTGGCTGGCGCACACGAGCGCCAACAACTCGGGTGGCAGGTCGAGACCGGCGTCGACCATCGCCGTTGCCTGCAGTGGCTTCATCGACGAGCGCGGATACACCACCACCTGCGGATCGCCGACACTGAAGGCAACTGAACCGTCTTCGTGCAACGCGACGACTGCGCCAAAGTGTCGCGACTCGACGATGCCGCTGCGTGTGGTCTCGGCGATCAGCTCGTAAGCGGTGTTCATTTGTCCACCTATCTAATCGCCAGGTTGTAGAACGCAACCACGGTTGCGGTCGGTTTGGTGAGCGTCAACTTCACACGGCAGTTACCAGCCTTGTTCAGCAACAACCGACTGTTGCGACTGTTCAGCGTGCATTGTTGCTTTGACTTGGCGACTGGTGTAACGACCACCTTCGTTGCGTCGCTGCGATCGACATTCAGCGTGGTGAGCAGGGCATCGGCGCTCAACGAGGTTTGTCGCTCAAAGACTGGTGTTGTGAAGGCGAGCGTGGCACCGACCGTCGTGCCGGCTGCGTTCGTGGCGGCCAAGCGCCAGTAATAGGTTGTGCCGGCCGAGAGCCCGATGAAATTCGCCGACAGCGAGGCGGTTTCTTCGCCCGTCACATCGCCTGCAACAATCGTGGCGACGAGCGATGAAAAGTCGGCGACAGTCGAGAGTTGAAAGAACGCCTGAGTCGACACGCTGTTGGCATTCACGGTGCCTGCGACCACTACAGAGTCTGACGCAATCGACGATGCGGCCGCCGATGCGACGACCGGCAGGCCACCGAGCGTCGTGAACTGAGCGATGGCACCCGATACCGTGCCGGCCAGGTTCGTCGCGTTCGCGCGGAAGTAATACGTGGTGCCCGGCATGAGGTTGATTGCTGCAGCTTCGAACGCTGTCGCGGTGTTTCCTGCGATCTTGGTCGCTTCGATTGTCGTCACGGCGCCGCTCAAGTCGGGCTGCAACCCGTAGGTGAACGAAGTGGTGGTCAGCAGATTGCTCGCCACCGCCGTGCCGGTGAGAATCGCGTTCGTCGTGCGAATCGCCACCGCGCTTGCCGTGGTGACACTGGGCAGAGCCACCACGTTGGTGGCATCAAGTGCACGCTTGACGAGCGTGGGGAACGCCGTTGGCACGAAACCCGTCATCGACGGACGGCTCGACGGTGCACAAGGCCCCGAGGCTGCCGAGTTGATGCCGATGAGCACGAGTTCGGTGCCGACCTGTGTGACGACCGGGCCACCAGAGTCGCCTGAGCAGATTCCCGTGGTCGACGTTTGTGTTGCCGCGAATGACCCGGGCCAGGGCGTGCTTGAGGTGAGCGGTTGATCGATGCGCTGCGGCACCGGCGATGAAGGGCCGCTTGGTGACGTGCGTCCGTAGCCGAGAAAGGTGACGACGCGCCCATCGCGACCCCACGCGGTGACTTCGTCGGTCGTGGCGAGACGGGTGATGGTGCCACCGGGCAATTCGCTGGCGAGCACGATGAAGGCAATGTCGTCAGGTTGTGAGAGTCGCTGACGATGCGAAACCCGTCGACGACGATGATCTGGCTCTGCGAGACCGTTTGCGGCGACTGTTGTGTGCTGACGCCCGGAGCAAAGACCGACACCTGGTTCGTCGTGACCCGACCGGATGAGTTGACGACGCAGTGGCCTGCGGTCACGACGATGCGGCTGGTCCACAACGCACCGCTGCACGAACTGCTGCCATTGATGATGCGCACCACGGCCGTATTGCCGAGCGCCGAGGTGCCACCGACAACTGCAGCAGCCGGTGTAGGCGTCGCTATGGTCGCGCTCGCCGTGACTACAGCGACTATTGCGCCACGAACAGCGCGGCCCAATTTTCGCTGCATGCCGACGAAGCTTCTCCGCACGTCGCCAAGGCTATGAGACTTCGTCGTGTGCATCGTTAGGCTCAGCGCATGCCCTTCGATAAACCAGCACCAGATCTCACCAAAATTCAGACCGCATGGGAGAAATGGGAAAAGGGCGAAGAACAGCCAGGCCGCACGCTCGCCTCGCTGAAGACCGCTGGGCTCGATGAGGTGATCAGACAGCTCGTTGCTGCTGGCTGGACGCCAAAGCTCTAAGTCGAGCGCGGCAGCTCGATGTCGACGACGCGACGACCGGGCGGGTCGCAGGTATTGCCGCGGCCTACGCAATGGCGCGAAGTACAGCATTCTCCCTTCGATCGATTGGATCTCAGCGCGCTCGCCGACTTTTCTGCGGTGCGCGCTGCACTCGCCGACTTCACACCAAACCCTGCATCGCAGCAGCCGCCGGCGTCAGCGAATCCGTCGGCGGTGCTGGTCGGATTATTCGACTCGGCGGTCGGCCCACAGGTGCTGTTGACGCGGCGTTCTGAGATGCTCAGTTCGCACCGCGGGCAAATCGCGTTTCCCGGTGGGCGCCTCGAGTCGGGTGAGACATCGTTGCAGGCGGCCCTACGCGAAACACACGAAGAGATCGGGCTGAATGCGGCGAATGCGATCGTGTTGGGTGAGCTCGCGGCTCACCGCACGATTTCAAGCTCGAGCCACATCGTGCCGCATGTGGTCGACCTAGGTGCACCACCGAGCGAGTTTCACTTGAGTGATGAAGTTGAGCGGGCCTTCACCGTGCCGCTCGTCGACTTGGTACGGCCTGACACTTTCGCTCAAGAGCACTGGGTGTTCGCAGATCGCGAAGTAGTGGTGCCGATGTTTTATCTCGACGACGAAACCGTCTGGGGTGCGACTGCGCGAATGCTGCAAGAACTGTTGATGTTGACGTTGCAGCGCTAGCCGCCGCAGTGGTAGTCATCGCATCACGGCGCGCCGTCTGGGCGACACGTGCCTATGGGTCTGCTCCTATGGGCCTGCTGCCAACCGTACGGCATGAAAGAACACCACGGCCCACGCATCACAGCGCAGTCGCTGACTGTGTCGTCGAGTCGTGCACAGCTGTTGTAGGTCGCGCTGAAATTGGTCGTCGACACGGGCGCGCAGATCGGCAGTCCATTCGACACTCGCACCAACTCGGGCGAGCAGTGTGTAGTTGGCGTATGCCAAGTCGTGTCGCTCGCAGGCGAGTCGAAAGTTGAACGACGCACCCGACGACCCGACGACCGGCGCCGAGCACCCGTCTGTCGTGGTGACAAGCCAGCGGTGCGTGCGTTTGGCACGCGAACGCTCGAGGCGAAAACGGTTGAGTGGCGTGTCGAAGACCAAGCGGTCAATGACGAGCCGGTCATGTGCAAGTGAGTCGTTGGTCATGCGGTCGTGGGCACGGCCGTTGGTTGGCGATGCGGCACGGGCACCGAGTGGCGATAGTGACGAGAAGGCGATCAGCAGCGTGATCGCGACGGCGGCACGCTGTGTTGAGCGCATGTCGTCCTCGCAGTGGCAGGGGGCCCTGCCGACCGGTGGTGTGCACGCAGTCGCAAAAACGGTCGCGGCAATGTAGGC
>RFMM01000001.1 GCA_009927665.1 Actinomycetota bacterium | reverse complement strand
GCACGTGACGGTCAGGCACTACGCGGCAGGGGAGCCAAGCCGCAGCCGCTAGTGCGGTTGGGTGAAGCCGAAACATTCGCGCAGGTGTTCGTCGCGTAGCGCAACCGCAGGTGGCCCGAACGCCACCACGCGCTGTGCAAGCAACATCACGGCGCTAGCCGATTCGGCGTCTTGTAAATCGTGTGTCGCAATCACCACGGTGGTGCCGCGGGCGCGTTCTTGTGCGATGATGTCGGCGACGGCGGCTTTGCCCGTCAGGTCGAGACCCGCGGTCGGTTCGTCGAGCAAGAGCACCTCGGCTTCGCGCGAGAGCACCTGTGCCAAGTGAGTGCGTTGTTGTTGGCCACCTGACAACTCGCGCAGTGGAAGGTTGGCGAAGTCGGTCGCACCGGTGCGCTCGACCGCGCGTAGCACAATGTCACGGTCGTGCTGTGACTCGCGCCCAAAGAGCCCGAGGTGCGCGTAACGGCCCATCGCTACGACATCACGAGCCCGCAGCGGAAGCGTGTGCGACGACACGGGATGCTGCGGCAGATAGGCGACACGTTTCGGTGAATCACCTGGTGCCTGGTCGAGCACGCGAACCGAGCCAGCTAGCGGCGTCAACAGTCCGGCAAGAGTCTTCAGCAGCGTTGATTTGCCTGAGCCATTGGTGCCGATGAGTGCAATGAGTTCGCCCGCCATGAGGTGCAGATCAATGTCGGCGACGATCGTGTGATGCCCGTAACCCACCGAGAGATGCTCGGCATGAACATTGCAAGCGGGCGTATGCATGGCGCTAGTGACGGTGCTCGTGCTGGTGGGGGATCTCATCGGCGGCCCGGCGCACGACCACTGATCGCACGATGGCAGTGAGGGCGAACAACACCACCGCAACGAACACGATGCTGCCACCGGCGGCGAAGTTGAAGTGGTAGCTCGCAAGCAGCCCCGTGTAACTCGCGAGCACGCCGTATGCGGCGGCCACAAGCATCATTGTTGACACCCGCCGCGCGATGAGAGCCCCGCTTGCTGCAGGGGCGATCAGCATGCCGAGCACCAAGAGCGTGCCGACGCTCTGAAAACTGGCGATGACCGTGATGCCGACCAAGACGAGCATCAGCGAGTGGAAGATCGGCACGGAGAACCCTGACGTTCGAGCTAGCCCATCATCAATCGACATCAAGACAAAGGGACGATGGGCGACGATCGCGACGACGCCGACAACTACGAGCGCGACGAACTGCCACCACAGGTCGCTTGGCTTGACGCCCAGCAACTCGCCAAACAAGATGCGCGTAATATCGCCCACGAAGGTGCGCGATCGCGAGGTGATGATTACACCGAGTGCCAGCATTCCGACGAACAGCAAACCGATTGCCGTGTCGCTCGATAGTCGCGACTTGCGGGTGATCAACGAGATGCCGGTCATCATCACGGCGGCGCTGACCGCGGCACCGAAGATTCCTGATACTCCAATGAGCAGAGCTGCGGCAATGCCTGGCACGACGCCGTGGGCGAGGGCATCACCCACGAACGACAGGCCACGCAGCACCACATAGGTGCCGGTGATGGCGCAGAGCAGCGCGACCAGCACGCTGGCGAGCAGCGCCTGCCTGAGAAACTCGTTGGTTGAGAACGGGTCAACCAACCAGCTCACGCCAGAGCGTCGGCGATCTGCGTGGCAAACGTCCGCACGAATTCAGCGTACGAACCCGCACCACCCATTACGTGAGTGGAGAGTTCGACCAGTTCTACACCGGTCTCTTTCGCCACTTGAGCAGCAACATCTTGCGGGGTGCCGAGGCTGGTGAACACGACGGTTGCACCATGCTCGGCGATGACGGCCTTCAGTTCGGCGAGTTCGCCCGCTGATGCCTCAGAGGTCGTGGTGCTGCTCGGAATGACGGCACCGATCGTCTCACAGCCGTAGCGGTCGGCAAAGTAGCCGAGTTCATCGTGACCAGTGACAAGCTCGCACTTGTCGAGCTTGGCGAAGAGCGCGGCAATCTCTTTGTCGAGGGCGGTCAGTTCGGCCGTGACGTCGGCGAGGGCGGCGTCAAGGTTGGTGTTGAGTGCCGTCGCGAGCTCGGCCGTCAATGCCGGCAACATCTCGAGCATCGTGCCGGGGCTAAGCCAGAGGTGCGGGTCGACCCCACCGTGGTCGTGGGCGTGGTCGTCT
>RFMM01000032.1 GCA_009927665.1 Actinomycetota bacterium | reverse complement strand
TAGCGTCGCGGGGATGAGCAGCACCACCGCTACCAATAAGCACTTCGATCTCGCCGAGAACATCGTTTCGCGACAGATTGGCGCCTCGTCACCTGCCGTGTCGCCCGATGGCAAGCATCTCGCCTACGTGGTCACTCGCATCGACTTCAAGGCCAACAAATACCGCTCGCAGGTGTGGCTCGCTGCGACCGACGGCACCACGGCACCGCGACCGCTGACCGCGGGCGAGAAGCGTGACGGCAATCCGAGCTGGTCACCCGATGGCACTGGCTTGCCTTCACGAGTGGCCGCAGCGAAAAGAAGGGCGAGACCACCCTGTGTGTGATGCCGATTGGTGCAAGTGGAGAGATTCGCACCATCGCCACGATGCCCGACGGCGTCGGCTCGATCAAATGGTCACCGTGCGGCAAGTGGATTGCATTCACCTCACGCACCCAAGACGAGCGCTACACCAAAGATGATGCGTCGTGGATGTCGCCTCGCAAGATCGAGACGTTCTTCACGCGTCTGAATGGCGAAGATTTCGTCTTCGATCGCCCGCAACATGTGTACGTCGTGCCGAGTGACGGCACGGTGACGCCACGCAATCTGACGCCTGGCGGCCGCGAGCACTCTTCCCCCTCGTGGTTGCACGACTCATCAGGCGTCGTCACCAGTGCCGCACTGCACGAGGGTTGGGACATTGACCTCGCAACCGACCTGCACATCGTGAAACTCGACGGCACGATCACCACGTTGACTGACCGCAAAGGCGTGTACTACCAGCCGTCGGTGTCGCCTGATGGCAAACGAGTCGCATTTCTGGGCCAAGATGACCCGCTGACATCACCGCAGAACGAACATGTGGGTGTGCTCGACCTCGCGACAAAGACGCGGGTGTGGGTGTCGCGCGCACTCGACCGTACGTTTGCAACCACTGCTGGCAGCATCGCCCCAATTTGGATGCCCGACGGCTCGCTGCTCGCCTACGCCGAAGATCGCGGCACAGCACACGTTGTCAAAGTCGACGCAACGGGCAAGAACTCACCCGAGTGGCTCACTTCTGGTCGCCGCATCGTAAAGATGGTGCACGCCGCGGCGGTGTGATTGGGTTCGTCGCAAGCGCGGTAGATCAATGACCGAGGCCTACGCCATCGTCGCCGGCAAAGAACGCAAGCTGAGCGACCTTGGCGCAACCTCGTCGCTCAGACCGCACCACAAACATGGGAGCACTTCACCGTGCCGTGCGGTTCGACCTACACGGGTGGCCCCGCTGAAATCGACGCGTGGATCATGAAGCCGAAAGATTTGACCCGAAGAAGAAGTACCCGGTGTTGCTCAACGTGCACGGCGGCCCACACACGCAATATGGCGAGACCTATTTCGACGAAGCGCAGATGCAGGCAGCCGCCGGTTTCGTCGTGCTGATGAGCAACCCGCGCGGTTCGAGTGGTCGCGAGCAGGCGTGGGGTCAGGCGATCCTTGGTCGCGAGCACCCGGTTGCACCAGGCACTGGCTGGGGTGACGCCGACGTGAAAGACGTGCTTGCGGTGCTCGACGGAGCGCTGGCCAAGTATTCGTTCTGCGACGCCACCCGCGTCGGCATGCTCGGTGGAAGTTACGGCGGCTACATGGCGACAATGCTCGCGGGCTGTCACGGCGAGAAGTTCAAGGCGATCTGCTCTGAGCGCGCTGTCAACAACATGTTGTCGGAAGAATGGTCGAGCGACATCGGCACCGTCTTTCGCGTCGAGCACGGCCCGAACCATCTCGATGGCGAAGACGACTACAAGCGCATGTCACCGATTCGGCACGTGCGCAACATCAACGTGCCGTTTCTCATCATCCACAGTGAAGACGACCTACGCTGCCCCATCTCGCAAGCCGAAGAGCTCTTCGTCGCGATGCGATTGCTCGGCAAAGACGTGACGTTCTATAGATTCCCTGGCGAAACCCACGAGCTCTCACGCTCGGGCTCGCCGGTGCACCGAGTGCAGCGCGCAGAAATCATCCTCGACTTCTTCGCC
>RFMM01000177.1 GCA_009927665.1 Actinomycetota bacterium | reverse complement strand
AAGCCGTGCAAGTGGCGCTGGCAGAGAAGGCCGGGGTCGAGGCACAAGACGTGAGCGTCGCACGCGTCAGTTCGTCGTGGGGCCGCAGCATCACCGAGAAAGCCATTCGCGCCCTGCTCGTCTTCTTTTTGCTCGTGTCGCTCTACATCGCCTGGCGTTTTGAATGGAAGATGGCGTTGGCAGCGATTGCTGCGATGGCCCACGACGTGCTCATCTCGGTGGGTATTTACGCCTTGCTGCGCTTCGAGGTAACCCCGGCGACGGTGGTCGCGTTTCTCACCATTCTCGGCTATTCGCTTTACGACACGGTCGTGGTCTTCGACAAGGTGCGCGAAAACATCGATCGGTTCGCTTCGTCACGCATCTCGATGGGCAACATCGTCAATGTGTCGAGCAACCAGGTGCTGGCCCGATCGTTGAACACCACGCTGTCGTCGGCATTGCCGGTCGTTTCGCTGCTCGTCGTCGGCTCGATCATCATGGGCGCCACGAGCCTGCAAGAGTTCGCCATCGCTCTCTTGGTGGGCATGTTGACCGGCACCTACTCGTCGATTTTCGTCGCCACACCGCTCTACGCCGTGATGAAGAATCGTGAGCAGAAGTATGCGGCTGTTGCTGATCAGGTTGCGAAGGGCGCTGAGATGGCGGCACTCTTTGAGCATTCGACCACACGCGCCGCTCAGAAGGCGGCGTCGGGTGAGGTCGCGGCGTCTCGCGAAGCCCAGGTGTTGAAGAACACGGCGAGCAATGTGCTGACGCACCCACCGCGTCCGCGCAAGCGACGTCGCCGCTGACGCGCAAGCGCTGCCGCCGCTGACGCGCAAGCGACGCCACTAGCACCCAAACCACGACTCAACCAGTTCGTAGACTCATTGCATGGCCACCGGCACACGGGTGCTGCCATGGCGTCGCCAGCAGAGCACCACCGCGCAGGAAGTCGCGCCGCTGCTCGCGACCTACAAGAGTCGTCATCCCAAAGGGTCATTGACCAATATCAACCGCGCTTTTGACACGGCGCGCGAGGCCCACCGCCACCAGACTCGCACCACGGGCGAGGCGTACATCACCCATCCGTTGGCAGTCGCCCGTGTGGTTGCCGATATCGGGCTCGATGAAGCATCAATCATCGCTGCGCTCTTGCACGATGCTGTTGAAGACACCGAGCTGACGCTTGACGACATCACGCAGACGTTCGGTGCAGAAGTTGCCTCGATTGTCGATGGTGTGACCAAGCTCGACCGCCTGCAGTTCGACTCACAAGAAGCCCAGCAAGCAGCAACCATGCGCAAGATGCTGGTGGCGATGGCGCGTGACCTGCGAGTGCTCATCATCAAGTTGTCTGATCGCCTGCACAACATGCGCACGCTCGCCTCGAGCCCCACCGAGAAACAACAGCGCGTCGCACAAGAAACTCTCGACATCTATGCGCCTCTGGCCCATCGCCTCGGCATGCAGGAGATTAAGCAACAACTTGAAGACCTCGCTTTTGCCGCTCTCTACCCAAAGCGTTACGCCGAAGTTGAGCATCTTGTCAGCACCCGAGCCCCGCAACGCAGCGTGTATCTGGCTCGAGTGCTGGGTCAAGTCGACAAGTTGCTCGGGTCAGTCAAGATCAAGGCTGAACTTACGTCGCGCGGAAAGCATCTCTGGAGCATCTACGAGAAGATGGTGCAGAAGGGCCGCGAGTTCGACGACATTTACGACCTGATGGCAATTCGAATCGTGGTCGACAGTGTGCGTGATTGCTACGCGGCGCTCGGCGTGATTCACGGTCATTGGAAGCCGGTCGTTGGTCGCTTTAAGGACTACATCGCGATGCCGAAGTTCAACCTCTATCAGTCTCTGCACACGACGGTCATCGGCCCAGACGGCAAGACAATCGAGGTGCAGATTCGCACGCGCGACATGCACCAGCGCGCCGAATGGGGTGTGGCATCGCATTGGGCCTACAAAGATTCGGCGAGTGCGCAAGAAGTCGAATGGCTGAACCGCATTCTCGACTGGCAGGGCGAGGTCTCTGACCCTCGGCAGTTTCTCGATGGTTTGAAGACCGAACTCGAGCAAGACGAACTCTTCGTGTTTACCCCCAAAGGCAGGGTTATCTCACTGCCACTCAAGTCGACACCGGTCGACTTCGCCTACGCCGTGCATACCGAGGTTGGGCACAGCTGTGTCGGTGCACGAGTCAACGGTCGTCTCGTATCGCTCAATCACCAACTGACATCGGGTGACACCTGCGAGGTGTTGACGACGAAGAGTGAAGGCAGTGGCCCCTCACAGGGATGGCTCGAATTCGTCGTATCGACCAAGGCGCGCAACAAGATCAAACAATGGTGGTCGCGTGAGCAACTCGAAGACATGGTCGACGAGGGCCACGACGAGTTCGTTGAAGAGCTGCGGCGTGTCGGCCTCTCTCTGCGACGCATCGAAGCTTCACCAGAACTCGCCAGTGAAATTGCGTCACTCGGCTATGCCGACCTCAATGGTTTGCTTGCGGCAATCGGGCAGAAGAAGGTGCCTGCCCGCACCCTCGTCGCGCGGCTGCGTGAGGCGCTGCGGGCACCAGATGCAGATGAAGAAGCACCGGTCATGCCCACCTCGCGGCCACGTTCGGGCACCTCGAAGGCCAAGAACGCCGTGTATGTCGAAGGCCTCGATGATGTGCTTGTCAAACTGTCGAAGTGCTGCACGCCCGTGCCCGGAGACGACATCATGGGCTTTGTCACCAAGGGTCGCGGGGTCAGCGTGCATCGGGTCGATTGCGCCAACGCGCTCTCGCTGGTGTCAGAGCAGGCGTCGCGAGTCATCGACGTTGAGTGGGCCAACCCGAGCGCCGACGACACGTTTGTCGCCGCAGTCGAAGTGGTGGCACTCGATCGCACGAGATTGTTGAGAGACGTCGCGAATGCCTTGTCTGACCAGCGTGTCAACATCGTGTCGTGCACCACCCAGACCGGTAACGACCGCGTAGCACGCATGCGGTTCGAGTTTGAATTCTCCGACCCCAGCCACTTGCAGGCGATGTTGCGTTTGATCAAGAACATCGATGGCGTCTACGACGCGTTCCGCCTCTTGCCCGGAGCCGATGAGTCGCGCACGACGGGTGATGCGCACCCTTCAAACATCGAAGCGAACTAGCCTTGGCGCGTGCCGACGTATAACACGAGCCCCGGCACCCGCGACATCCTCGCCCCTGAATCTGCTCGTTGGCGAGCGTTTCAGCAGGTGTTTGCTGACATCGTCGAACGCGCTGGGTTCGGCCACATCATCCCGCCGATGTTCGAAGACCTCGGTGTCTTTCTGCGCGTGGGCGAGACCACCGAAATCGTCACGAAAGAGATGTATGACTTTGACGACAAAGGTGGGCGCCGCATTGCGTTGCGTCCCGAACAAACCGCCAGCGTGTGCCGTGCCTTTGTCGAACATCGACCAGTCACGCCGTGGAAGGTCTGGTATGCGGGTCCGAACTTCCGCTACGAAAAGCCACAGCAGGGTCGCTATCGACAGTTCGATCAGGTCGGCGTCGAGGTTCTCGGCATCGATGATCCGCAACTTGACGCTGAGGTCATCGCGCTCGCAGTCGACTTCTATCGTCGTCTTGGTTTGCACGGCATTCGGCTGTCGTTGAATTCACTGGGAGACTCCGGCGATCGTGACCGCTATGCCACGGCGCTGCGCGCGCACTTCACCAGCCATCTTGACGCGTTGTCGACCGAAAGTCGCGCGACACTTGAGCGCAACCCGCTGCGTGTGCTTGATTCAAAGCGACCTGAGGATGCACCGCTCATCGCTGCGGCACCACGCATGGCAGATCATCTCACCGATGCTGCCGCTACGCACTTTGCGGCGGTGCAATCGGCCCTACGGGCAGCGGGTGTCGACTTCGTGATCGACGATCGTCTCGTGCGTGGTCTCGACTATTACCGACGCACGACCTTTGAATTCGTCGCAACAAGTTTGACTGCCGCCCACACGGCAATTGGTGGCGGTGGGCGATACGACGGCCTCGTCGCCGATCTCGGGGGTCCCGAAACTCCTGGCATCGGTTTTGCGCTCGGGCTCGACCGCACCCTCCTGGCCTGCGATGCCGAGGGCGTCTTTGCTGCACCGACGTCGGCGGTCGATGCTTTCATCGTCGATGTCACCGGCGGCGAGCAGGCCGCGCAACTCTGCACGCAGTTGCGCGCTGCCGGCTTCGGGGTAGATCGCGCCTACGACTCCCGCAGCATGAAATCACAAATGAAGGTGGCTGACCGAAGCGGGGCGCGCGTCGCGATAATCATTGGTGAAGATGAAGTTGCGGCGAATACCGTGACGGTCCGTACGATGGAAAGCGGTTCACAGCAGTTGGTGTCGCGCGGCGAACTCGTCGAGCGCCTGAAGACGGTCTTGGGCCGTTAGCTCAACATGACCTCCACGACCTTGCGCACGCACCTGTGCGGCGAACTCACTGCAGCCCACATCGGCCAGCAAGTCACCCTGGCCGGCTGGGTGTCGCGCCGCCGTGAACACGGTGACAAGCTGGCGTTTCTCGACGTACGCGACTATTCAGGCGTCATGCAGTGCGTCATTGATGACGGCACCGACGCGCGCAGTGAGTGGGTAGTGCAGATCGTCGGCACGGTAACTGCGCGACCCGAGGGCACACGCAATACGAACCTCGCAACGGGTGAGGTTGAGCTCACTTCGTGCACGCTGCAGGTGTTGAACGCTGCCGAGCCACCGCCGTTTCCGATCGATGCGCGCGCTGATGAAGTTGACGAGAATATACGACTCAAGTACCGCTACCTCGACATTCGTCGTGAACGCATGCAGCGCAACATTCGTCTGCGAGCACGAGTCAACTCGGCGATTCGCGGTGCGATGGAAGAGCAAGGCTTCATCGAAGTTGAGACGCCATTCCTCATGCCCTCAACACCCGAAGGTGCGCGCGAGTTTCTCGTGCCATCGCGCAAAGAGCCCGGCTCGTTCTACGCCCTGCCGCAGTCTCCCCAGTTGTGGAAGCAGTTGCTGATGGTCGCAGGTGTCGACCGCTACTACCAGGTCGCCCGTTGCTTGCGTGACGAAGACCTGCGCGCCGATCGTCAATACGAGTTCATGCAGCTCGATGCAGAGATGAGTTTCGTGTCGAAAGACGACGTGCTGGCGGCCATCTCCCATTCGGTGACTGCGGCGGCTCGAGCGGCGACAGGCGAGACACCACCCCCAATCGAACGAATCACCTGGCACGACGCCATGAACCGGTTCGGCAGCGACAAGCCCGACCTGCGCTTTGGCATGGAACTCGTCGAACTCACCCCAGTGTTTGCCGGCACTGGCTTCAAGGCTTTCGCCGCAGCCGCCTGCATTAAGGGCCTGCGGGTCGATTCCGCGACGTATCCCGAAGCTGCCGCCATGGGTCGCAACAAGCTCGACGCTCTCACCGATCGCGCCAAACAACTTGGCGCCAAGGGTCTGGTGTGGATGAAGGTCGGTGACGGCAACACACTCGACTCACCGGTCGCTAAATTCTTGAGCGACGACGAGAAGATGAAGCTGTGTTCGGCACTCGGCGCGGCAGCGGCGACTTGTTGTTGTTGGTCGCCGATGAGTGGTCGACCACATGCACGGTGCTCGGCCAGTTGCGCAACGACTTGGCGCGTCCTCCAGTGCATGAGGGTCCGTACCGCTACGTATGGGTGATCGACTTCCCGCTGTTTGTCGGCATCAATCCGACCACCAAGAAGCCACAGCCGGGTCATCATCCGTTCTGTCATCCGCATCCAGACGACATCGCGAAACTCGAGACAGATCCGCTCAATGTTCGGGCACTTGCTTACGACCTGGTGCTGAACGGCTGGGAGCTCGGCTCGGGCTCGATTCGAATTCATGAACCCGAGTTGCAGCGACGCGTGTTCCAGATTCTTGGTATCGACGACGCGACCGCCGACCGCAAGTTCGGATTCTTCTTGCAACCCTTCAAATACGGTGCGCCACCGCATGGTGGCTTCGCATACGGCATCGACCGCTTGGTGGCGATTCTTGCGGGGGAAGAGAACATTCGCGAGGTCATTGCCTTCCCCAAGACGCAGTCAGGTCTCGACCCGATGACCAACGCACCTGGTCCGGTCGAGGCGGCACAACTCGCCGAACTCGGTCTGCGCACGCTGCCCAAACCGGCAGGCTGAGGCGCCTCAGCGCGAGGCTCGATGACCGTCGACGACCTCTTCAGTGCTGCAGCCGAGCACACGTTGCGGGGCCAGGCACCGCTCGCTGCACGGCTTCGCCCGCGCACGCTCGACGACGTTGTCGGGCAAACCCATCTGCTCGGCGCGCAGGGCCCCCTACGCAAACTGATTGAGACTGATCGGCTCTCGTCGGTGATTCTCTGGGGACCACCGGGTGTCGGCAAGACCACGATCGCCGAAGTCGTAGCCCTCGTCACGAAACGTATCTTTGTTCGACTCTCGGCCGTGACTGCCGGTGTCAAAGACGTTCGCGAGGTGCTTGAAGCGGCACGCGATCGCCTTGGTCAACAACAACAGCGCACGATCGTGTTCGTCGACGAGATTCATCGCTTCAATGCCGCGCAGCAAGACTCGTTGTTGCCCGCGGTGGAAGCCGGCCTCATCACGTTGATCGGAGCCACCACCGAGAACCCATTCTTCGAGGTGAATGCGCCGCTACGCAGCCGCTCGACGTTGTTGCGCCTCGAGCCACTCATCTCAGAAGAACTGCACAGCTCTTGCGGCGTGGTCTTGCGCTTGAATCAGCCCACGCAACACCAGATGCGCTTGAGCTCATCGTGCAACGTTGCGGCGGAGACGGCCGCCAGGCGCTCACGTCGCTTGAGGTGGCACTCGCTCTGGCCGAGGGCGCCGAGATCACGCTTGCTCATGCAGAAGCTGCACTCGCTACGAGCGCGCTTCGTTATGGCCGCGACGACCACTATGACGTCATTTCAGCGTTGATCAAGAGCATGCGTGCGGGTGACGAGACCAGTGCAGTCTTCTGGCTGGCGCGCATGATCGAGGCGGGGGACGACCCGCGTTTCATTGCGCGACGACTGATCGTGTTTGCCAGCGAAGACGTGGGTCATGCCGACCCGTTGGCGCTATCGGTCGCGACGGGTGCCGCGCTGGCGGTCGAACACGTCGGGCTGCCAGAGGCTCGCTACAACTTGACGCATGCAGTGATGCATCTTTCTCGTGCTCCGAAGAGCCGTGCAGTGGTTGATGCGATCACCGAGGCGACTGAGGCATTGCACAACGGTGCATCGAGCGAAGTTCCCCCGCACTTGCGTGATGGCACCACACCCCAGGGCAAGGTGATTCCGCCTCGGCGGTACGCTCAATAGCGGTCATGTTTCGTCGTCTGTTCTGGTTTGCGCTCGGCGCCCTCGCGGCACTCTTCGGTTATGGCTGGCTGCGCCGCAAGGCCGATAGTGCCGCCACCAAAGAGTCGGTTGACGGCTTCATCGACTCGCTGGTCGATGGCGTGCTTGCAATGAAGGAGCGAGTCACTCAGACCGTCGGTGGCGCCAGCGAGCGCTCGCGCGAGTCGACGAGCAACGACCTCTTCGAATAACCCGATGCCGCGCGCCGACATCACGACGGCCGATCAGCTGCGCCAGGCGTTCACCGGCTTTTTCGCCGACAAGGGGCACACCGTCGTGCCGTCTGCCAGTTTGATTCCGTTTGATCCGACGATCATGTTCACGGTGGCGGGCATGGTGCCGTTCAAGCCGTATTTCGTCGGCGAAGAAGCCTCGCCCTACCCGCGGGCAGTCAGCGTGCAGAAGTGTGTGCGCGCTGGCGGCAAGCACAACGACCTCGACGATGTCGGTCGCACGAAGCGTCACCTCGTCTTCTTTGAGATGCTCGGCAACTTCAGTTTCGGTGACTACTTCAAGGAGAAGGCGA
This sequence comes from Actinomycetota bacterium, assembly GCA_009927665.1. Classification (GTDB taxonomy): domain Bacteria; phylum Actinomycetota; class Acidimicrobiia; order Acidimicrobiales; family Ilumatobacteraceae; genus F1-60-MAGs027. Next base: position 9,467 of record RFMM01000177.1, on the reverse strand, counting down.
TTCCGTGGAGCTGGGAGCTCGTCACCGAGGTGTTCGGTTTCGACGGCGACCGACTGTGGATCACCGTGCACGAGAGCGACGACGAAGCCGAGCAAATCTGGCACGACGTCGTGGGTGTGCCGATGAACCGCATTCAGCGGCTCGGCGACGCCGACAACTTCTGGCAGATGGGTGATGTCGGACCGTGTGGGCCGTGCTCGGAGATTCACATCGATCGTGGCAGTGCGTTTGGGCCCGACGGTGGCCCGCTGCACGACTCCAAAGGTGATCGCTTTCTCGAGTTCTGGAACCTGGTGTTCATGCAGTACAACCAGGCGAACGACGGCTCACGCACCCGCTTGCCCAAGCCGTCGATCGATACGGGTGCGGGTTTCGAGCGAATCCTCACGTTGACACAGGGCGTCGACTCGATCTGGGAGACCGATCTGCTTGCTCCGCTCATCGATAAGGGTCGCAGCGTCAGCGGTGCCGACTATCGCGTGGGCGACTACGAACATCGACCGAGCTTCAGTCTGCGAGTGATGGCCGAGCACGCACGTTCGTCGATGATGATGATCAACGACGGTGTGTTTCCTTCCAATGAGGGGCGTGGCTATGTCTTGCGGCGCATCATTCGTCGTGCTGTGCGCCACGCCTATCTGCTCGGGTGCGAGAAGATCGTCATGCCAGCACTCGTCGATACTGCAGTCGGGCTCATGAAGAACGCCTACCCAGACTTGTCGACGAACCGCGATTTCATTCTCGGCGTCATTACTCGTGAAGAAGAGAAGTTCCGCGCCACACTGCGAACCGGGCTGGGCATTCTCGAGGACGAGTTCGAACGCAAGACCGGCACCATCAGTGGCAAGTCGGCGTTCGCGCTGCACGACACCTACGGATTTCCACTTGAGCTCACCCAAGAAATCGCGCAAGAACGGGGTGTGGGCATCGACGTCTCTGGCTTCGAAGATGAGATGAGCCAGCAACGCGAGCGTGGCAAGAGTGCGCGCAAGAACGAAGCGGCCGACCCGCAGCGTGTGGCGGCGTATCGAGCGCTCGTTGACACGCATGGAGCCACAAAGTTCGTCGGCTATGACCGCAATTCATGTGAGGCCAAAGTGCTCGCTGTGCTGGGGCCGTTCGACTACGACGACGGCTCAAGCGTGCACGAGTTGTACCTCACTACTTCGCCGTTCTATGCCGAAAGCGGCGGTCAGGTCGGCGATAAGGGTGTCATCAGCACTGAATCAGCCACCGCACAGGTGATTGACACGACGTTTGCGGCACCGGGTCTGCGCCGACACCTCGTGCGCATCACGCGCGGTCACTTCGCCGAGGGAGACACGGTGCATGCAGAGATCGATGCAGCTGCACGTGCCGCAACACGACGCAACCACACGGCGACCCACGTCTTGCACTGGGCGTTGCGTGAGGTCTTGGGCGAACACGTGAAGCAGGCTGGATCACTCGTTGCACCTGATCGTCTGCGTTTCGACTTCAGCCACTACGAAGCCGTGTCTGCTGCGGAGATTCGCCGCATTGAACAACTGGCAAACGCCGAAGTGTTGGCCAACGCCAGAGTGACAGCGACGGAGATGACGAAGCAGGCGGCCAGCGACAAGGGCGCCATCGCATTTTTCGGCGACAAGTACGGAGACGTAGTACGCGTGCTTGAAGCGGGTAAGTCGCTTGAGTTATGCGGTGGAACTCACGTATCGGCGACAGGAGACATTGGTCCGATCAAAGTCATCAGCGAAGGTTCGATCGGCTCGAACCTGCGTCGAATCGAGGCGCTGACAGGCGAGAACGCCATTCGCTACATGCTCGACACGGCGGCATCGGTGGCGGCCGCAGCAGATGTGCTGGGCGGCAAGCCCGACGAAATCGTCGTGGCTGCGCAACGCGCAGTCGACCACGCGAAGTCACTCGCCGATGAAGTCAAGCGCTTGCGTGGTGCACAAGCAGCAACCCACGCTGCAGAGCTTGCCGCCCGTGCCGTTGGCGGTTCATTGGTGGCACGCGTCGACGGGCTCGCACCAGCCGAACTGCGCGACCTCGCCATCGCCGTGCGTGCCAAGTCGGGCATTGAAGCAGTAGTGCTTGGAGGAATCTCAGATTCGGGTGGTGTCGCACTCGTCGCTGCGGTCACGCCGGCGAGTGGTCTGAAGGCAGGGGAGTTGATCAAAGATGCCGCCAAGCAAGTCGGTGGTGGTGGCGGCGGCAAGGGAGACATCGCAACTGCCGGTGGCAAGAACACGGCAGCACTCGACGATGCCTTGGCGACGGCGACAAAGGCAGTTGCGGCAGCGCGTCAGGCGTGACCATGCGTTGTCTCGGCCTTGACCTCGGCAGTCGGCGAATCGGTGTCGCGCTCTGCGACCCTGACGAACGGGTTGCGACTCCGCTCACCGTGATTGAACGAGCCAAGCAACGTGCAGAAGACCATCGGCAAATTGCCGCGCTGGTGACCGAGTATGAGGTGCAGGCGGTGGTCGTCGGGCTGCCGCTGAATCTTTCGAGCAAGGTCACCGCTGCTGCGCAGGGCGCCATTGATGAAACCGAGCAACTGCGTGGCGCGCTGAGTGTTCCGGTACATCTGCACGATGAACGGCTCACGACGGTGGCAGCCAATCGCTCGCTGGTGGAAATGGAGATGAAGGCTGATGCCCGCCGTCGCGTGGTCGACAAAGTTGCCGCGGCCGTGATGCTGCAGTCGTTCATTGACTACCGCCGTCACGAGCGCGAACGAGCCACCTCGTGAGCAACTGGAACGAAGACCCCTGGGATACCCCGCGGTCGAGTGACGCGGCAGAGACCGACGGCATGGTGCCCGACCTGCGTCGATACTCGCGACAGATCCTCATCGGTCTGGCGATTGTTGCGACGGTCTTTGTTGCGTGGGCCGGATATCAGGTCACCTCGCTGGCTGGCAATCTGCAGACCGACGATGCTCCCGCGATGCCGGCCGACAACGCTGTCACCGAGGTCGAAGTGGTCTTCCCCGAGGGCTTTACCGTGGCACAAGTCGCAGCTCGCCTCGAGCGCGATGCGCCAGGTTTCACCGTCGCCGACGTTGATGCCGCGCTTGCCTCAAGTGACTTGGTGGCACCGTTTCGACCCGCGGATGTCACGTCGTATGAGGGATTGTTGTTTCCGGCGCTCTATCGGGTCGCGTCGTACGAAGACGAAGCCGACGTGCTCGCACGCATGATCGAAGAGCTGCGCACTCGCGCGCTGTCGAACGACATTGAGGCAGCCGCACAGCGACTTGGGCGCACACCGTATGAACTCATCATCATCGCCTCGTTGATTGAACGAGAAGTCAAGGTCGCTGATGAGCGTGCGCTGGTGTCGCGTGTCATTCATAATCGTCTCGAACTCGATATGGAATTGCAGATCGATGCGGCGTTGTATTACGGCGCACCCGAGGGCGCTGACTTCGCCACGCTGAAAGCAGCAGATACGCCATACAACCTGTATCGCGTCAAGGGTCTTCCGCCCACACCGATCGCCAACCCAGGTGAAGCCGCACTGATTGCTGCCATGAACCCCGCCGATGACCCGGCCGAAGATGATGCGCGTTGCACAGCGCGCACGAAGAAAGAAAAGCAACAGCCCTGCCGCTTGTTGTTCTACGTGCTGGCCGACGCCGAAGGTCGCCATGCGTTTTCCACCACCTACCGACTGCACGAACAGAACGTCGAAGCCGCTCGGGCGGCCGGCGTCTTGCCGTAGCACGAGACCTCAAACGCTCATGCAGCAGCTCGCCGCGGTCATTGGCAGCCCGGTGCGCCACAGCCTCTCACCGGCGATTCACAACGCTGCATTTGCGCATCACGGCGATGCATGGGTGTACCTCGCCTTCGAAGTGCAGCCCCAGCACGCTGCTGCGGCCGTCGACGCCATGCGTGTGCTTGGAATCAGCGGACTGTCGGTGACGATGCCGCACAAAGAGATGGTGCTCGGTGCACTCGATGACCTTTCAGATGATGCGCGGCTCGTCGGTGCGGCGAACACCGTGGTGCGCGATAGCAGCGGTCGTCTCATCGGTCACAACACCGATGGGGCGGGTTGCGTTGATGCGTTGCAACGAGCCGGGGCAGACCTTGGCAGCGTGGCAGTGGTCGGCGCAGGGGCAACAGCGCGAGCAGTGGTGGTGGCACTGGTCGGCGCGGGCGCATCGGTCGGCGTCGTCAATCGAACTGCCGAGCGACGCTCGATCGCAGTTCGCATCGGCAACTCGGTGCGTAGCAACTCGACAAACGCAATCGAACCCGAAGACCTTGCAGCGTTTCCGACCATCATCAACACCACACCAGTCGGCATGCACGGCCTAGGTGCTGACGACCACACCAACGCGACGCCGTTCGATGTGTCGCTACTTCACACTGGGCAGTTCGTGCTTGATGCGGTGTATCACCCGCTAGAGACGACGCTCTTGCGGGCGGTGCGAGAGCGCGGCGGCACCGCGGTAGATGGCCTTGAGATGTTGTGTGCGCAAGCGGCACGTCAGCAAGAGTTGTGGTTAGGGCGCCGACCCGATGTTGCGCTGATGCGCGCTGCGGCACTCGCCGAACTCGCGGCGTCACAGCGGTAGAATTCAGCGCAGATGCTGCGCTACTTGACCGCCGGAGAAAGTCACGGTCAAGCGCTGGTTGTGATTGTCGAGGGTCTGCCCTCGAACCTGCCCGTCACCGTGGCAGACATCGCGAGCGAATTGGCGCGTCGCCGACTCGGGTTCGGCCGGGGCCCGCGGCAAAAGTTTGAGCAAGATGAAATTGAACTGATCGGCGGCATTCGACATGGGCGCACCCTCGGCTCGCCGGTGGCGGTGCTGATCAAGAACACCGAGTGGTTCCGTTCTGATGTCTGGCATGAGGAGATGTCGCCCCACCCCGGCGTCACCAAGAAGCCACTGACCCAGCCGCGACCCGGTCACGCCGACCTTGCGGGCATGCAGAAATACGACTTCGTCGATGCGCGCGATGTGCTCGAGCGGGCGAGTGCGCGTGAGACCAGTGCACGTGTTGTGGCGGGTGCGCTTGCCAAGTTGTTGCTGAAACAGATTGGGGTCGACATCGTCTCGCATGTCACTTCGTTGGGTTCGGTGTCGAGTGATGCCGTCGCTCGACCGACTGCGTCAGATGTGAACCAAGTTGATGAGTCGCCCGTTCGATGTTTCGACAAGGCCACCGAAGAGAAGATGATTGCCGAGATTGAGGCTGCGGCCAAAGATGGCGACAGCCTCGGCGGTGTCGTCGAAGTGCTGGCCTACGGCCTACCCGTGGGTCTGGGTAGTCACGTGCATTGGGACCGCAAGATTGACGGCATGCTCGCCCAGGCAGTGATGAGCATTCAAGCCGTGAAGGGTGTCGAGATTGGCGATGGCTTTGCCGGTGCGGCACGTCGTGGCAGCGCGGCCCACGACGCCATCGCGTGGGATGACGTGAGTGGCTCGTACCGCCGTGAAACGACGAAGGCAGGCGGCACCGAAGGCGGAATGACGACGGGCGAACTGTTGGTCGTACGCGCAGCGATGAAGCCGCTTTCCACCCTTAATCGTCCGACACTAAAGACCGTTGACGTGGTGACGAAAGAAGAGACGGTCAGTTTCAAAGAACGCACCGACGTGACTGCCGTTCCGGCAATGGGTGTCGTGGCAGAAACGATGATTGCTCTCGTGCTTGCCGGCGAAGCCCAGCGAAAGTTCGGCGGCGACTCAGTAGCCGAGTTCGTGCGCAATGCCCGTGCGTTTGCCGAGTCGTTGCGTTAGCGCCGCATGCCGCGTGTGGTGGTACTCGTAGGCATGATGGGGTCGGGCAAAACCACGGTCGGGCGTCGAGTGGCAGACAAGCTCGGTTACACGTTCATCGATACTGACGATCTCGTCGTTGCCCGCGCGGGCAAGTCGGTGCGGGAGGTGTTCGAACACGATGGGGAAGCGACGTTTCGAGCCCTTGAGTCGCAGGCACTCGCTGAAGCATTGGCGACACCAGTCGACGCGGTCGTTGCGGCAGCCGGTGGTTGTGTGCTGAGTGCCGAGAATCGTGCGCTCATGACGACTGCTTCAGCGACAGTGCTGTGGTTGGACGCCGATGTCGCTTCGCTCACCGCACGCACGGCACGATCACCGCATCGCCCCCTGCTCGATGGCGACCCGACAGCGCGCTTGACGCAGCTTGATAGTCAACGCCGAAGCCTGTATGCCGAAGTGGCAGACGAGCGAATTGATACCGACGGCCTGACGCTCGACGACGTCGTGCAACGAGTGGTGTCGTACGCATGAGCACCCTGCATCGCGTGCGAGTTGATCTCGACGTCAGGTCGTATGACGTGGTCGTGGGTCGGGGAGCGATTCGCGAACTTGCGAGCGTGATTCCTGCTGACGTCAAGCGAGTGGCGTTGGTGACACAAACATCATTGCCGATTGATGTTCGCGCCGAACTACCCGCTGAAGTCACGGTAAGTCGTCATCTAATTGGCGACGGCGAGCAACACAAGTCGCTCGCCACGATCGAACGTCTCGGCGATGAATTCGCCGCTGCTGGCATCACCCGCAACGATGTAGTGGTCGGTGTCGGCGGGGGAATGGTCACCGACGTGGCCGGCTTCGCTGCGGCGTCATGGCACCGTGGCATGCGTGTGGTGCACGTATCGACGACCCTCGTCGGCATGATTGATGCAGCTATCGGTGGCAAGACGGGCGTCAACATCGCCGCTGGCAAAAACCTGGTCGGCGCATTTTGGCAGCCCGCGGGGGTCATCTGCGACACGGCATTTCTCGACACGCTGCCAGAGCGTGAGCAGCGCTGCGGGCATGGCGAGATGGCGAAGTATCACTTTCTCACGGGTGACGACCTGTTGGCACTCGATCTTGATGCGCGTGTGGCCCGGTGCGTGAAAATCAAGGCCGACATCGTCGGGGTTGACGAACGCGAGTCAGGGCGACGAGCCGTGCTCAACTACGGTCACACTCTTGCCCACGCGCTCGAGATTGCCACCGAGTTCTCAATGGCGCACGGCGAAGCGGTTGCAATCGGCATGATGTTCGCTGCGCATTTGGCGCAGGCTCTCGGGCGAATCGACGCAGCACGCGTGGCACAGCACCGCACCGTGATTGCCGATCACTATCGCTTGAACATCAAGCCACCGAAAGGTGTGCAACGGGTCGAACTCATCGAACTCATGCATCATGACAAGAAAGCGGTAGATGGCCTCACGTTCGTGCTCGATGGTCCCAACGGCATCGAGACCGTGCGCAATGTCGACATCGCAGCCGTGCATCAGGCACTTGATGCACTCTCAGTACCCTGAACGCATGCCTTCGAATAAGGGTCGCCTGCTGCTGTTGCACGGCCCGAATTTGAATCTGCTCGGCACCCGCGAACCCGCCATTTACGGCACGGCCACACTCGCCGACCATGTGGCGCGCGCAACCAAGGCAGCCGAGGCGCTTGGGTATGGCGTCGATAGCGAGCAGAGCAACGACCTCGCGGTGCTCATCGCCCTCGTGCACCACGCCGCAGGCAAGTATCAAGGCATCGTGTTGAATGCCGGCGCCTTCACCCACTTCGCCTGGAGCCTGCACGATGCCCTCAAGTCGGTCGGACTGCCCGTCGTTGAAGTGCACCTGTCGAACCCTGCTGCTCGTGAACCGTGGCGCCACGAAAGCGTGGTGGCACCCGTTGCCATCGGTTCGATTGCGGGGTTTGGTGGAACCTCGTACGTGCTTGCGATTGAAGCCCTCGTTCGCCATCTGGATCACCAATGAGCCAACGCCACGATCTCGCCGCACCCCTGCCACCACTGTTGGTAACTGGTCGTGATGCACTCGTGCGCGCCGAGCTCGCCAAGCGCGGTTCGGCCGATGCACTCGTGGTGTTCGATCTGAACAACATTCGATGGTTGACGGGTTTTACCGGTTCGGCGGGCACGCTCATTGTGCGCAACGACGAGATGGTGCTGGTTACTGATGGTCGTTACGGCGAGCAGGCTCGTTTTCAACTTGCGACTTCTGCGGCCGCGGCTCGCGTGTGCGAGGCACGTTCGGCCGCCGCGTTGCGCGAAGGCGTCGAGCAGTCGTTGGCTGGTGCATCTCAGGTGGCTGTTGATCCGAATGAAGTTACGCAGGCGCAGTTCGAGACGCTTCGATCTCAGACCACAGCGACGGTGATTCCGACTGCTGGTGTCGTGCAGCACTTGCGCCGACGCAAGACCGAAGCCGAGATAGCGCGCATGAAGCGAGCCGCAGCATGCACCGATGCAGCGCTTGCTGAGTGTGTCGAAATGATGCGCCATCGACCCACCGAGCGAGATGTGCGTGACGAGCTCGAATACCGCATGCGGCGGCACGGAGCCGACGGGCCGAGCTACGACACGATCGTGGCGACTGGTGCGAACGGTGCGCGTCCGCACCATCGGCCAACCGGGGCAGTGATCGAACCAGGCCACAGTGTGGTCATAGATGTAGGGGCACTTGTCGACGGCTACCACAGCGACATGACTCGCACTTATCTGATTGGTGATGTTGATCCGGTCATGCGCCGTATGCACGACGTCGTGCGCGAATCGCAACTCGCCGGCCTCGCTGCCGTGCGAGCCGGAATAACTGCCGGTGACGTCGACAAGGTGTGCCGCGACATCATCGCCGAAGCGGGCATGGCAGACCTCTTCATTCATTCCACCGGTCACGGTGTCGGGCTGCAGATTCATGAACAGCCCTGGGTGCGCACGGCGATGTCAGAGCCGTTACAGCCGGGTGAAGTAGTAACAGTCGAGCCGGGCGTCTATCGTGAAGGGCTCGGCGGCGTACGAATCGAAGATCTCGTGGTGGTCACCGAGAGCGGCTGCAACATACTCACCGAATCAGAGAAGGACATCTCGTGCCTGCAATTAGCACCAACGAACTAAAAAACGGCGTCACCCTCGAGTTGGACAAAGGGTTGTTCAGCATCGTCGAGTTTCAGCACGTTAAGCCTGGTAAGGGCGGCGCATTCGTGCGCACCAAGTTGCGCAACATGCGTACCGGAGCCGTCATCGAGCGCACCTTCAACGCGGGTGTGCGGGTCGAGCAGGCGATCATCGATCGGCGCGACATGCAGTTTCTCTACAAAGACGGCGACGATTTCGTCTTCATGGACACCGACTCGTATGAGCAGATCAACGTGACGCCGACAGCATTGGGCGACGCCGCCGATTATCTGGTTGAGTCGGCAACCGCGCAGATCGCCATGTATGACGGCGAGATTGTCACGGTGGAGATTCCCGCGTCGGTCGAGCTGGTTATTGCGCAGACCGAACCAGGCATTCAAGGCGATCGAGTCTCTGGCGCGAGAAAGCCGGCGACATTGCAAACAGGCAAAGTCATTCAGGTGCCCCTCTTCATCAACATCGGCGACAAAGTCAAAGTGGATACCCGCACGGGTGACTACGTCACCCGAGTCTGACGGCAGCGCTGGCGTGGCCAACGAACAGCCCGCCGATGCCGG
>RFMM01000139.1 GCA_009927665.1 Actinomycetota bacterium | reverse complement strand
GCCGCAGTCGTGAGTGCAATTAAACGACATCAGTTCGTTGAGTGGCAGTGGTTGGCGCAGATGGCACAGCAGGGTGATCCGCTCACGATGATCGCGGCAGATGATTGGCGACGCGAGCAATCGCCTTGGCCGCCGAGGGCTGCGATGCAGTGCGCGCCACCGAATCGGCTGCCCGCACGTTGCGTGCGAATGCCGCGATCTCTGCCGACTCACTGGCGGCGGTGGCACACACTCGCGCATCGATGAACGTGCTCGCTGCAGTGCCGCTTGCAATTGCCGCATGGCTCGTGGTGCGCGATGGCGGTGCGCGTGAGTTCTTCACTTCACCCCCAGGTGTTGCATGTGTGGTTGCCGGGGTGACTTTGCACTGGCTTGGGCGACGGTGGGTTGCTCGACTGACGAATGCCGCTCGACGAACCGATGCCGCGGTGCCCGACTTCGTCGACCTCTTAACGCTGCAGGTTCACTCTGGTCGACCGCCCGCACTGGCATTTCTGCGCGCAAGTGAGGCAGTGACGGGCGACCTTGGTGAAGCTGCTCGCCGTGTCGCCGCCAAGGTGCGTGATGGCGACCGATTCGTTGAAGCACTCACGACGGCGCGAACGGTTTTCGATGTTCGCGCGCATGCCGTGATTGATGCCCTCATCGACACCGAGCGCGACGGTCTCGCACCGCGGGCGATCTTTGAGCGACTTTCGTTTGACGCCCACCAGCAACGGCGGCGCGAAGCAGATGCTCGCATTCGCGCCCTACCGGTGCGACTCACCTTGCCGCTCGTCAGCTGCATCTTGCCGGCATACGTGCTGCTTGCGGTCGTGCCATTGCTGGCCAGTCAGTTCCCATCGGTCGTTATCGACCCGCACTAACCACCACAACGAAAGGCTCACGATGCCGACACCCCGATCTACCGACCCTGGTCAGGCCACCACCGAATACGCACTCGTGCTGATCGGTGCGGCAGTCATCGCTCTTCTGGTCGTTGCGTGGGCCACTGACGGTGGCGGAGCAGGACGCATCGGTGAACTGTTCGAAAACGTCTTGTCGAACGTGATTGGTCGTGCCGAAACCATCAACGAGTGACCGCGGGCAGGCGACGGTCGAGTTCGCCCTCATCCTGCCGCTGTTCATCGTGCTGCTCGTGGCGTTGTTTGAGACCGCTGGCGTGGTGCGTGATCAGCTGCTGGTTGATGTAGTTGCTCGTGATGCTGCCCGCATGGCCAGCGAGGCGACAAGTGCCGATGAAGCTCGGCTTACTGTTGCCGACACCGTGCAACAGACCGGGCGAACTGACGCACTCTGGCACATCGACCTGACTGAGGGAGCGATTCGCGTCGAGGTCTCGTTGTCACCGCGTGCATCGGGCTTGACCGCCGCTCTTTCGTGGTTCGGGGTGCCGAATCGCGTGAGAGGAACCGCGACCTTCGCACTCGAACACGATATTGATGACCTGTAGCGTCAGCGAAATGGCACCACGCAACACGGTGTGGGTGTTCGGCGATCAGTTGAATCGGTCTATTGGCGCGTTGGCGACTGCGTCGCCAGCCACGGATCGTGTGCTGATCGTGAACGCCGCCGACAAGTTTGCTTCTCGACCGTGGCATGCGGCGCGTACCTCACTGATCTCGCGTGCCATGGCGGCTTTCGTCGACGACCTGCGCGACGAAGGCTTCGAGGTCGACTACCGAGACGCACCGACGATGCGAGCCGGCGTTGAGGCACATCGACGCGACTTTTCACCTGACCAAGTGCGCGTCACTGAACCCAACTCGCTGACGGCACGGCGACTCGTCACCGATCTTGGTGTTGACTCGGTGCCGAGCAATCAGTTTCTCTGCCACCCGAGGGAGTTCACAATTTGGGCTGGCGACCGCAAGAACTTCAAGATGGAAGATTTTTACCGCTGGCAGCGCCGGCGACTCGGCTACTTGATCGACGGTGACCAACCAGCGGGCGGTGAGTGGAATTACGACGAAGACAATCGTGAACGCCCACCCAAAGACGGCCACGATCGCTGGCCCGTGCCCGTCGACGTATGGGCAACCACTCGCGCCGGTGCGCTCGAACGGCTCGACTTCTTCGTGTCTCGTGTGCTGCCGATGTTCGGCCCGCACGAAGACGCGATGCTCGCCGACAACTGGCACCTCGCCCACTCGGTGTTGTCGCCCTATTTGAATCTCGGGTTGCTTTTGCCCGGCGAAGTGTGCGACCGCGTTGAAGAAGAATTCCGTGCGGGGCGGGTGCCGATCAACTCGGCCGAAGGGTTCATTCGCCAGGTCATTGGCTGGCGTGAATATGTATGGAATCTGTATTGGCGTTGGATGCCCGACTATGCCGATATGAATGCGCTCAATGCCGATCGCGATCTGCCACCCGTCTTCACCGGCGACGCTGACACACAGATGCGCTGTGTCGGATCGATCATCGCCGACGTTCGAACGCGTGGTTGGGTGCACCATATTCCCCGCTTGATGGTGCTCGGCAATCTTGCACTAATCGCCGGCATCAACCCGCAGCAGTTCACTCGGTGGATGTGGGATTCCTTCGTCGACGCAGCCGAGTGGGTGATGGTGCCGAACGTGATCGGCATGTCGCTGCACGCCGACGGTGGAATGATGGCGTCAAAGCCGTACGCGGCCGGCGGTGCCTATATCGACCGCATGAGCGACTATTGCAAGGGATGTGCGTATGACCGCACCAAGCGTGTCGGTGATGACGCTTGCCCGTTCACCACGCTGTATTGGGATTTCATGCTGCGCCACGCCGAGCGGTTCGTAAAGAACCCACGCATGGCAACGCAAGTGCGCGCAGCACAAAAGCTCGCTGACGCAGAGGGGGTGCGTCAGCGAGCTCGAGATGTGCTTGTGCTGCTTACAGCTGGTCGGCTGTAGCCAGCGTTCCGTTCACCATGTCGGTGATTTTGGTGCGGGCTTCAGCGACGAGAGCGTCGATGACCTTCTGTACATCGACTCCCTTTTCTTTCGCGAGGTCGGCGATCGACTTGCCAGCCTCGAGACCGGCGCGAATCTCTTCGCGGGTCATGCCGAGGGTGTCTTCGAGCACCGTGCTGTCGTGCAGACCGGGCAGACCGTGACCACGTCCCATGCCGTGACCCTCACCGCCGAATCCACGACCGCCGCGACCGAACGCCGGAACATCGGCGTTGACCATCGCGGTGACACGGGATGCGAGACCGGCGAGCAACTCGTCGGCGCGGGCCTGGGTGAGCTTGCCATCCTCGACATGCAGCTTGAGTTCAGCCGTCTCGGCGGCGACAATCGCGTCAATCACCTTCTGCACGGCTACACCCTTCGTGGCGGCGACGTCGGCGAGCGAGGTGCCGGCAACGAGCGCCGTGCGCAATTCTTCGACCGTCATGCCGAGTGCGGTTGCTGCAGCGTCGAGATGACCGCCACCAGCTCTGTCGTGGGCCGGAACCACGGCGGCTGACTTGACCGTCGATGCGACGTTGATGCGCGCCGAGGCGACGCCGGTGACGGCGACTCCGAGTGCGGTGAGCACTGCTGTTGCGATGAGCACCTTTGCTTTCTTGCCGAACATGGGATCTCCTTGTGTTGGGGGTGTGATTGCTGACCACCACCTGGTGGTGGCGTGCAACAATCATCGCCTAGCTCGGTAAGTGATCAATAAGAGAACAGGTCGGTTTTGTCAAGAGTTCGGTAAGAACTGGGTCTCTTTGGAATAGCGCACCCCATCGTGGGTACGGTTTTCAGGGTGAAATCACACGGTTGGCGGGTGCTCGTCGCCGAAGATGACGCTGCGGTACGCAGTGCGGTGGTGCGGGTGCTCGAACTCGACGGCTACCGAGTGCAGGCGGTGAAGGATGGTCGTGCGGCTCTCGACGCGCTCATTGACACGACGCCCGATGCTGCGGTCTTGGATGTGATGATGCCATTTGTCGACGGTTTCACCATTTGCCGAGAGATTCGTCATCGCCGCAATCGAGTGCCAATCTTGCTGCTCACGGCGAAAGTCGAAGTCGACGACAGGGTGGCGGGTCTCGACGCCGGCGCCGACGACTATCTCGTCAAGCCCTTCGCCATCGCCGAATTGTCGGCACGCGTTCGTGCACTCTTGCGGCGCGACTCTGTGCCCGAGTCGGAAACTATCCTCACCGTGGGCTCAATCTCCCTCAACCGTGACACCCGTAACGTCGCTCGCAACGGCCGGCACATCGAACTGACCAAGACCGAGTTCAACCTGCTCGAGCTGCTCACCGAACAGGCCGGAATCGTCGTGAGTCGGGAGACGATCTACGAAAACGTGTGGGGCTACAACTTCGAGACGAACTCCAAATCTCTGGAAGTTTACATCGGCTATTTGCGACGAAAACTCAGCGTCAACGACGAGCCGGATCCGATTCGTACCGTGCGCGGTATTGGTTATTGCCTAGAGTCACGATGAGATTTCGCACCAGATTGGCACTCGTTATGAGCAGCATGGTGCTGATCTTGGTGGTGTTGACCTCTGGTCTGATCTATCGAGCCGTCGGCCAGAGTCTCAACCGGCAAGTCGATGTGTTTCTGCAGGCGCGTGTCGCGACCATCAGCGCGCGCCTCAGCGAGGCACCAGTTCGTGCTTTTGAAAATCGGGGGCGACGCTTTCGCAACCCACTCGGTGACGTATTGCTCGACGCTCGATTCGACGTCGTCAGTCAAGTCATCTCTGTCGACGGTGACATCATCTTCGGCATCGGCGACGAAAACCTGCCGATCACCGAGCATGACATCGCAGTGGCCGCCGGCGATCCTCCTCGCTTTCGCGACATCGTGGTAGGCGATGAAGTAATGCGCCTGTACGTGGTGCCGATTCAGGGCGGCGGAGCATTGCAGGTTGCACGCAATGTGGGCGAGACGGCAGCAGTGCTCGATCGAGTGCGACTCTGGTTGTTGGGTGTGGGTAGCGCGCTGGTCGTGCTTGCCGCCGCGATTGCGTGGTGGCTTGCTGCGCTCGTCACCTCACCGTTGCGTTCGCTGGCTGACGCAGCAGAGAATGTCGCCGTGACCGGTCGACTCGATCTCGACATCGCCGAGCAAGGCCCGCGTGAGGTGTCTTCACTCGCCGGCAGTTTCAACCGAATGTTGCGGGCGATTCGTGCATCATTCGATCGCGAGCGACGCTTCGTGCAAGACGCTAGCCACGAATTGCGTACGCCGCTTACCTCGCTGCGCGCCAACAGCGAGCTGTTGCAGCGTGGCGGTCTCGACGAAGATGCTCAACGGGCAATTCTTGCGGACATGCGGGCAGAAATCGACGAACTCACTGCGATTAGTGCAGAGCTCTCAACGTTGGCCGTCGACCAGAAGCAACTGGAAAATCCGATGACGGTTGACCTTTCCGACGTGGTAGAAGCAGTAGTCGAACGAACACGGCGACGCACAACGCAACCAATCATGTTCTCTGCAGATGAGGCGACTCGTTCACTCGTCAACGTGCGACTCTCGCAACTTGAACGCGCCCTCACGAACCTGCTCGACAATGCCGTCAAGTTTTCGCCAACTGCTTCCACGGTGGAAGTTGTGGTTGCTGACAGCACGGTGAGCGTCGTCGATCATGGTGCCGGGGTGAGCGACGCTGATAAGCCCCTGATTTTCACCCGGTTTTTTCGCGCCGAATCAACCCGATCGATGCCCGGATCCGGTCTCGGCTTGTCGATTGTGAAACAGTTCGCCGATGACCACGCTGCGGAAATCTCGGTGCTCGACACCGCAGGTGGCGGTGCCACGTTCGTGCTGAGGCTCGCCGCCGACTAGCGGCGCTTGGCGCGCGCTTGCTCGCGTTCGAGCGCGGCCTCTTCGGCAACCAGTCGTCGCATCGCCTCGAGCCGTCGCGCGTCGAGTCGGCCTTCGGCGATTGCCTGCTGCACGGCGCAACCGGGTTCGCGCTCATGCTTGCAGTCGCGAAACCGACAGTGGTCGGCGAGGTTGAAGATGTCGGCAAAGGCCCGTTCGATGCCCCTGCCGCTCGACCACAAACCGATAGCGCGAAGGCCAGGGGTGTCGACCAGCCAACCGCGCTCGGGTAGCGGCACGAGGTCGACCGCGGTCGTTGTATGGCGACCCCGTTGATCACCGCGACGAATCGCGCCGGTTTGCTGCGAATCGGTACCCGTCAAAGCATTGACCAGCGTCGACTTGCCGACACCGCTGGCCCCCAACACGGCCAGGGTCTCGCCGCCTGCTGCATAAGTAAGGAGTGCTTGCAGCCCATCACCCGTCACGCTGCTCACCACGTGCACGGGCACCCCGAGGGCAATTGCCGAGATGGCGTCGGTGGTGTCGCGAGCGGTCTCACCCGAGGTTGCGTCGCTCTTGGTGAGCACGATCACCGGCGTTGCACCAGAGTCGAACGCCAACACCAACTCGCGTTCGAGTCTGCGTTGGTTGAGTCGCGCATTCACTGCGTGCACGAGAAACACGACATCGATGTTTGCAGCAATCACCTGTGGTACGGCCTTAGGGCCATCTGATGATGCGCGACGAATGAGCTGCGAGACTCGCGGCACGACGTGTTCGACTCGCTCACCATCAGCAGAGAGCACCACCCAGTCTCCGACGGCGACGTCAGCGCCAATGTTTCGAGCACGAAGCTCGACGAGAACCTCTTCTGTTGACGTTGAATTCTTCGCGCGCGCAACAAGCACCGTGCTCCATCCGCGATCAAGTCGCTGCACGCGACCCACGTCACTCAAAACATCTTTGCGGTCGATTCTCGCTAGCGCATCGGCGAACGTTGCATTCCAGCCGAGTTCGCTCAAAGCGTTACGCACTATGACTTTCACGCTACTGAGTTGCGATTTCGTGAATCGGGTGCTTGACTGCCCGACTCGAATGCCTTACAAGGGAATACTGCGTCATGTCACGACCACTCGTCATCGTTGAATCACCGGCCAAGGCGAAAACCATCGCCAAGCTGCTCGGTAAGGACTACTCGGTCGCTGCATCTGTCGGACACATCGCCGACTTGCCGAAGTCAGGCTTGCAGGTGAACGTCGAGGCTGACTTCACCGCAAATTACGAAGTGACCGAGCGCGGTGCCAAAGTAATCAAGGAACTGAAGGCAGCCATGAAGGACGCGCCGGTGGTGTATCTCGCCACCGACGAAGACCGCGAAGGTGAAGCGATTTCCTACCACCTCGTGCAGTACTTGAAGCCGAAGGTGCCGGTGAAGCGAATGGTCTTCCACGAAATCACCCGCAAGGCGATTGAAGAAGCGGTACGCGACACCCGCGACATCGATCAGAAACTCGTTGATGCGGCAGAAGCCCGCCGAGTGCTCGATCGACTCTTCGGCTACACGTTGTCACCGATCTTGTGGCGCAAAGTGAACCGCGGCCTCTCGGCCGGGCGCGTGCAGAGCCCTGCGATTCGACTCGTGGTTGAGCGAGAACAAGAACGAATGGATTTCGTGGTCGTTGACTATTGGGACCTCGCCGCGGTTACCGCAACGACTCCTTCTTTTAAGGCAGTGCTCAGCACCCTGAACGGCATGCGCGTAGCTGCAGGCCGTGATTTCGACAGCAAAGGCGTGGCAAAAGATGGCGTCGCAGTCGTCACCAAAGAACGGGCAGAAGAACTGACGGCGGCACTCACCGGCAGCGACCTCGCCGTTCGTTCGGTCGAAGAAAAGCCCTATCGCAAAGGCCCGAAGGCGCCATTCATCACGAGTTCGTTGCAGCAAGAAGCGGGCAACAAGCTGCGCCTCTCAGCAGGAGAAGTGATGCGCATTGCGCAAGGTCTCTATGAGTCTGGCTACATCAGTTACATGCGTACCGACAATGTGGGGCTGAGCGATGACGCAATTGCCGCCGTGCGCGACGAGATCCGCAGTTCGTACGGTGCCGAACAGCTGCCTAACGAACCTCGCACCTACAAGTCGAAGGTAAAGAACGCCCAAGAAGCCCACGAGGCGATTCGCCCGACGCTGCCACTGCGGTCACCTGATTCGGTGAAAGCCGAACTGAACGCCACCGAGTTGAACGTCTACCGACTCATCTGGCAACGCACGCTGGCTTCGCAGATGAACGATTCACTTGGCACGACAGTGACCGTAAAGCTCGGTGCCGAAGCGCGCGACACACACAAGACCGACTGTGAGTTTGCGGCCAGCGGCACGACCATCACCTTTGCGGGATACCGCGCCGTCTATGAAGAGATCGACGAAGACAAGAGCGACGACGACGCCTGAAGCGATTCTGCCGGTGCTCGCGGTCGGCGATGCCGTTCGTATTGCTGAACTCAGCGCAGTGGGTCACGCAACAACTCCACCACCGCGATACACCGAGCCATCACTCGTCAAGAAACTCGAAGAGGTCGGCATCGGTCGACCGTCGACCTACGCCAGCATCATGCGCGTGATCGTCGATCGCGGATACGTGTGGAAGAAGGGTCAAGCATTGGTGCCAAGTTGGACTGCCTTCGCCGTCGTGCGGCTGCTCTCGCAACACTTTGCCAGCATCGTTGACAACAATTTCACGGCGTTGGTCGAAGAAGACCTTGACGAAATCGCCCGCGGCGAACGTGATCGTTCCACCTGGTTGCGCGAGTTCTATTTCGGCAACGGCAAGGAATTGCCGGGCATCTTGCCGGTGACCGAGGCGGCAAAAGATTCAATTGACGCCCGCGAGATCAATGGCTTCATCGTGGGCCGTCACCCAGATACCGGCTTCATGATCGAGGTGCGGCCAGGCAAGTTCGGGCCGTATGTGCGCAGTGGTGAAGATACTGCTGGGGTTCCCGAAGATCTGACGCCCGAAGAGCTGACCGTGACGAAGGCCGTCGAACTGCTTTCTGCGCCGAGCAATGACGAACCGATCGGCACACACGATGGTCTGCCTGTGTACGTGAAGTCGGGGCGATTCGGGCCATACGTGCAACTCGGTGATCGCAGCGACGATAAAGAGGCACCCTTGCCGAAGACTGCGTCACTCTTCCCTGAAATGAAGCCTGCTGAGCTGACCTTTGATGATGCGATTCGTTTGTTGTCGCTGCCGCGCACGATTGGCGCCGACCCGGCTGACGGTGAAGTCATCACTGCGCAGAACGGTCGCTATGGTCCGTACATCACCAAGGGCAAAGAGAGCCGTTCGCTTAACGCCCACAGCGAGATCTTCAGCATCACGATCGAACAGGCGCTCGCTCTGCTCGCGCAACCACGCAAGTTTGGGCGACGTGGCACGGCCAAGCCACCGCTGAGAGAGTTCGGTGTTGATCCGGTGTCGGGTCAGACCGTGGTGGCTAAAGATGGCCGCTTCGGCACCTACGTGACCGACGGTACGACCAACGCGAGCCTCACGCGTGGTGATCGTCTCGAACACATGACACCCGAGCGCGCCTTCGAACTGCTCGCCAATCGCCGCGAGAATCCTCCTGAGAAGCGCGCACCAAAGACGCCAAAGACGAAGGCGGCAACAAGAGCGGTCTCTGCTCCCGCGACCAAGGCAACCAAGTCTCCGGCAACCAAAACGACCAAGACGCCAAAGGCGAAGAAACCCAAGCTCACCAAGAAGCCCTGAGCACCCGCGCCCTAGCGTGAGAGCGATGTCGGGTTGCTACATCGCGTTTGAAGGCGTCGAGGGTTGCGGCAAATCGACGCATGTCAAGCGACTGGCTGCGCATCTCGATGCGCTCGTCACCCGCGAGCCGGGCGGCACGGCGATTGGCACGGTGTTGCGCGGCCTGATGGCTGACCCCACCAACACGCATCTTGACGCGCGCAGCGAGGCGTTGCTCATGGCCGCCGATCGCGCCCAACACCTTCGTGAACTCGTGGTGCCGACCCTTGCGTCAGGGCGACACGTGATCAGCGATCGCAGCGTCTATTCATCGCTTGCCTACCAAGGTTTTGGGCGGGGTCTCGATGTCGAGACGCTGCGCAGCATCAATAACTTCGCGATTGATTCTCGCTGGCCCGATCTCGTTGTCTACATCAGGGTCGATCTTGCTGCCGTGCGCACTCGGTTGTTGAAACGTGATACTGATCGATTCGAACGCGAAGACGACGAGTTCTTCACCCGCGTCATGCATGGATTTGATGAACTTGCCAAACGAGAACCCGAACGTTGGTTGGTTGTCGACGGCACGCCACCGAAAGACGAACTGGAGATCATCATTCGCACTGAAGTGGTCCGCCGCTTGGGCTTGACATGAACCACGAAACATTGTTGTCATGAGCGTGTTCCATCGCGTGCTCGGCCAAGAGACGGCCGTGAACACATTGCGTGCGCTTGCCGAGCGCCCCACACACGCGTATCTCTTCGTCGGCCCAGAAGGAGCCGGAAAAGAGACCGCTGCGAGGGCCTTTGCCGCACGGCTCGTCACCGGCACAGACGACTCAACCTCACGAGTGGCTGATCTCATCTTGCGTGGCGCATATGCCGATGTTGCCGAAATCTTGCGCGAGGGTGCGGCCATCGATCGCGATGAAGCACAAGCCATCGTCGAGCAATCGGTGCTGACCCCAACCGAGGGAGACCTGCGGGTGGTCATCGTGCACGAAGTGCACCTCATGCGCGACACGGCTGCCGCCCGACTCTTGAAGACCTTTGAAGAACCGTACGACCGCTTGGTGTTCATCTTGCTCGCCGAGCAAATCGTGCCGACACTCGAGACCATCGCTTCGCGGTGCGTGGTGGTGCAGTTCCCCGCGCTTGCCGAAACGACGATCAGTGAACAGTTGCGCGACGAAGGCGTTGCCGCCGACGTTGCTCTGCGCGTGGCGCGCTCGGCAGCCGGCAGCATCGACCGAGCAAGGATTCTGCTCGACGACCCCGCTCTCGCAGAGCGACAGGCTGCGTTTTCCGAAGTGCCCTATCAACTCGACGGCAGCGGCGCAGCGGTTGCCAAGGCGGTTGAAACCGTCAACTCGTTGCTTGAACGCGCTGCTGAACCACTGTTGGCTCGCCACGAGGCAGAACTCGAGGATCTCGAAGCTCGTGTGAAGATGTTGGGCGAACGCGGCAGCGGCCGACGAACGCTCGCTGATGCCCACAAGCGACAGGTGCGAAAATTCAAGACCGACGAACTGCGCGAGGGGTTGCGGCTCATCGTCGCTGAGTATCACAAGGTGGTGACGCGTCTGTTGCCCGACGTTGATCCGGCTATCTACGAAAAAGCGATTCATGACGTGCACGATGCCATCGGCGCCCTCTCACTGAACGTGAACGAAACCTTGCTTCTGCATTCGCTCTTTGCGCGCTGCCCTTCGTTGAACATGATCGCCGGTCGACGTGACCTCATCGACGTGTGACGTCGTCGTGGCCATGACACACTCTCCGTGGTGATGCCGATGAAGATCGGCATCTTGGTCGTGGCTTACGAGGCGAGCGGCACACTCGAGGCGGTGCTCGAGCGAATTCCACTCGACTTTCGCGAGAAGATCACCACAATTCTCGTGTGTGATGACGCAAGCACTGACGACACCTACCAGGTTGGAATGCGAGTCAAGGCCGCACGTCCCGAGCTTCCACTCGAAGTGATTCGCCGGCCGGTCAATCTCGGATACGGCGGCAACCAGAAGGCTGGCTACCGCTGGATGATCGACCACGAGCTCGACATCGTGGTGTTGCTACACGGCGACGGACAATACGCACCCGAACATCTCGAGCGAATGGTTGAACCGATTCTCGCGGGTCACGCCGACGTCGTATTTGGTTCACGCATGCTCGAACGGGGTGCGGCGCTGCGGGGTGGCATGCCGAAGTACAAGTACGTCGGCAACAAGATCCTCACGTTCTTGCAGAACCGACTTGCCAAGGTTCGCCTCAGTGAATGGCACAGCGGCTATCGCGCATACTCGGTGGCTGCGCTAGCCGGTGTCGGCTTCGAGTTGAACTCTGACTATTACGACTTCGATACACAGATCATCCTGCAGATGATTGCGGCATCAAAACGCATTGTCGAGATCCCAATTCCGACCTTTTATGGTGACGAGCTGTCGCGAGTCAACGGCATCCGATATGGCTGGCGTATTCTCAAGCACACCCTGCGATGGCGACTTTCCCGCTAACCAAACGACCTGAAGTGCTCGTCGCGCTCGCTGCGATGCTGCCGAGCCTCATCGGTAATCGCAGTGGCATCGGCATTAGCTGGGATTCCACCGACTACATCGCCGTTGGGCTGTCAATGGCGGCTGGTCGTGGCGCACTTGATGTAACCGGAGTGCCAATGGTGATACGTCCGCCAGGTCTCTCGGCCCTCGTCACGGTCGGTGATTGGCTGACAGTCTCACCCGACATGACGCTACGCATCGTCAATGCAGTCGCAATGTTCGTCGTGGTGTGGTGCACACATCGTCTCTTGGTGCGTGCGCAAGTTCGAACAGTTTCGTTGTGGGTTGGCGTGGCCCTCGTAGCTCTCAGCCCGGCGCTGCTCGACATTTCGACGATGGCTTGGTCTGAGCCGCCATTCCTCGCACTACTGCTCGTCGCATTGGTGATAGCAACTCGTGCGCGAACCTGGCCGTGGGATCTCGTTCTCGCCATTGTGTACATCGCGCTCTTTTTCGTGCGCTATGTCGGCCCGTTTTATGCTGCCCCAATTGCGCTAGTTGCAGCCGTGGTGCAAGCACACAAGAGCGGAGTTCTGCTCGCGTTCTTTCGTTCGGCGACTGCACTTGCCGTCTCGATGGTTGCGCCATGGCTGTGGCTCATGCGCAACAAAGAACTGAGCGGGTTTCTCACTGGCTATCGCGAACCGGGCGGTGGCACCCTGCTTGACCCGTTGCGCACCTTGACCGGAACACTGGGCAGTTGGTTGATCGCGCGCCCTCCGCTCGGTGGCAATGGTGGCATCTATTTGAACTGGGCAGATTTCTCTGGCTACATGAAACTCGCGGGTCTCGTCGTGTGGGTCGCACTCATCGTGCTCAGTGTCTGGTTCTTCGTCGCACAACGAGATGCTTCGCCGCGGGTGGTTGTGGTTGCAGCGTGTCTCTGGGTGTTCGTGTTCTACTCGTCGTTTTCGGTGTATCGATTCGTCTACAACGAGATGGGGCCGCTCGACTCACGAATGATGAGTGGCGTATACGTGCCGCTCATCATCGTTTTTGTCGTCACACTTGATCGCCTTGTGCAATCACCACGAATCGCACGCGTGGCGCTGGCGGTCGGAGTGCTCGTTGGTGCTTGGCACGCCACGACGGTGGTGCGCGACAGTGTGAGATACGGCGATAGCGGTCGGCATTGGGGTACGGAGTTTCATCGTGAAGTACCGATCCATACGTTTGCGCGAGAGCTGCCCGCCGCGGCAGCTCTCTATAGCAACGAACCGCAGAGCCTGTTTGCCGCTACCTTCCGCTGGCCGATTCGCAACCAATACCAATACGACCAGCCGGCACTCGTTGACTGCGATCGGCGTTATTTTGTGTGGTTCAACCAATCGTTCTTGCCAGACGGTAAGCCAGTTGGTGGAACCATCGTCTACGAAGACTCCTGGGGCCAGGTCATCGATCTCGACCGTTGCGACACCGACATCTCGCGCTTCTGGCCGTAAACCCAGCGGTAGCGTGATGAGTCGCGCCCGAGTGG
>RFMM01000230.1 GCA_009927665.1 Actinomycetota bacterium | reverse complement strand
CGGTGGCTGCGGCGAGCGTGTTGGCGAAGGTGTCGCGCGATCGACAAATGCGCGAGTTCGCTGCGCAGCATGCTTATTGGTCATTCGAGACGAACAAGGGGTATCCGTGCCCCAAACATCGCGCCGGCTTACGCGAGCACGGCGTGTCGTCATTGCACCGCACGAGCTGGGCGTTCATGGCGAATCTTGGTCTCGCGCCAAGGGCGTAGCCGCGCCGCAGACCTAGCCGCGCCGCGGACTACTTCTGCGTACCGACCTTCAGATCACGGAAGGCCGACTTCGAGTCGATACCCACATCTTTGGGCAAGCCAAGCACGCGCTCGCCGACGATGTTGCGCATGACTTCGTCGCTGCCGCCAGCGATACGCATGCCCGGGGCCCCGAGCACGAGTTGGTTCCACGCATAGGTGCCCCACTCGCCAGAATCGGCTTGCAACTTGGCGCCCAACACGTGGGCGAGAAAATCGTTGAGCAATTTCTGGTTGTTGACGAGCGCCATTTTCGAGATTGACATCTCAGGGCCAGGTGTTTGACCGGCCTTCATCTTGTCCATCGCGCGCTTGTTGTTGAAGTTGGCGACGCGATAGTTGATGTAGAGGTTGGCCAGCATGTCGCGCACGAGCGCATCGTTCTGCAGCCCGTAGTGGTTCACCATTGCGGTGATGCGAGTCATCATCGACACCTCGCCGCCGCCCATTCCTGCGCCGATCGCAGCGCGCTCGTTCATCAGCGTGGTGAGTGCGACACCCCAGCCGGCATTCTCGTCACCGAGGCGATACCAGTCGGGCACGCGCACTTCGGTGAAGAACACTTCGTTGAATGAGGCTCCGCCGGTCATTTGGCGCAGCGGACGAATCTCTACACCCGGCGCCTTCATGTCGACCAAAAATGCAGTGAGACCCTTGTGCTTGGGTTGCGACGGGTCGGTGCGGCAGATGATTTCGCCGATGTCGCTGTAGTGCGCGCCAGAAGTCCACACTTTTTGCCCGGTGATGACCCACTCGTCGCCGTCGCGCTCGGCCTTGGTTTGCAGCGACGCAAGGTCGCTGCCGGCACCCGGTCGCTGAACAACTGGCAACCGACGATGTCGGCGCGCCACATGGCACGCAGGAACTTCTCTTTCGCCTGTTGTGACCCATGGGCGAGCATCGTCGGTGCAACCATGCCAAGACCAATCGTGAAGATGCTCTGGCTCGGCACCTTGTAGTTCGCTTCAACGGCCGCATACGCGCGCTCGTGGGCAGCGGTGAGACCCGCACCGCCGTATTCCGTCGGGCCGGTGATCCAGCCGAAACCAGCGTCGAACTTCTTTGTGCGCCACGCTTTTGCTTCGTCGACCATTTGCTGTTCGGCTTCACGCGATTTTTCTTCGAACATCGACATGTTGTCAGAGCCCTCGCCCCACACGAATTTCTTCGCTGCTTCCTTACGTGGAAGATTGGCGTCAAGAAATGCGGTCGCGTGGGCGGTGAAGTCGTCGAGTTGCACGCCCTCACGGTAGTTGCGCCACGCCGTGTGCTGGCAAGCCGAGGGCGGGTGTCACGCCGTGCGCCGGCAAGCCGAGCAACTAGCGTCGTGGCGCATGGGTCAGCCAGTCGCCGTCACCATTACCCAGTCGGCTGAGCCCGGACGCCTGCGCCTTGAGCTGAATCGTTCGCTGACCGGTCAAGAACACGAGCACTACGAATCGGCACCCGCGCAGCAGACCACTTTTGGTGCGGTGCTCGCCGCTCGGCTGTTTGCCACCGGCACGGTGCGAGCGGTGCACGTGTTGTCGAACATGGTGACGGTCGATGTGGTTCCCGGTAGCGACAGCTCGGTGCTCGCCACGATTGTCACCGACTTGTATCAGTACTGGAAGCCTGGGATGGTGCCCGTCGTTCCGACGGCCTAGCGGCTGGGTTGCGTCTGCGACCGCATCGGCGTCGTAGCGTTGGTGCGTGCCAAAGGTCGTGCAGACATCGCTCTCTCTGCACGAAGTGGCCCGCCGCCTGAAGGTGCATTACATGACGGCCTACCGCTATGTGCGGTCGGGTCGGCTGCCCGCGCAGCAGCGCGACGGCGAGTGGCGGGTTGCCGTCGCCGATCTCGAAGCGTTTAGCTCGAAACGCACACGACCAGCAAGAACTCAGAAACCAGCCAAGCATGGCAGCCGAGCGGCTGCCGACTGGGCGGGGCGGTTCGAAACCTGTCTCCTTGCCGGAGACGAAATGGGCGCCGAGCATCTGCTCGATGACGCCCTGGCGAGTGGTCACGATTTGTTCTCGTTGTACCTCGACGTGGTGTCACCTGCCCTCGTTTCGATTGGTGAGCGTTGGCAGCGCGGCAAGTTGGAGATTCACGAAGAGCATCGAGCGAGCACCATCGTGGCGCGCCTCTTTGCGCGAGTGAGTGCACGGTTCGCTCATCGCGGCCCTTCACGCGGCACCGTGGTGATCGGTGGGCCCAGTGGTGAGCGCCATGGTCTAGCGATCACGATGGTCGCCGACTTGCTGCGTAGCCGCGGGTGGAACGTGTCAGACATCGGTCCCGACGTGCCGGCGAACGCCTTTGCTCAAGCGGTGAAGCGAGTTGATCAATTGCGTGCGGTGTGCATCGGTGTCACGCTGCGTGAATCGCTGAATGCCGCACGCGAATCAATCACGGCAGTCAAGACTGTCGTTGCCGCTGACGTCATGGTGTACGCCGGTGGCGCCGCAATTGATTCGGCCGCCACGGCAGCGTCGATCGGCGCCGATGAGTGGGCGCGTGACCCACGCACGTTGCTGGCGCTCTTGGCCAACGAGCCGGTTGAGTAGCCTCGCTCACCGTGGCCGCACCAAAACACGTTCCCGTCAACCCTGTTGATCGTCCACGCGCGTACTCGTCGCCCGATTTTGTTCCTGCACCGTGGCGCAACGAACGCAAGGCGTCGATCACGGGTCGCCAGCCAGGGCCGAGCGACTCGGTCACCCGGGGCCCGATCAGGGTTATGTGCTGTCGCTGGCCGAGCGCATGCGACCGCGTGTCAAGGTGACGTCAGGCGAGAGCGTGGATGACGCAATTCAGGGTTGCATCGGCATTGCGCTACGCCGTGCTTCGGTGTATGGCCGTGCGCCCGTGATTCACGACCTTGACATCGCGTTCACGATGTGGGGCTTTTTTCTCGATGCTCCACCAGCCGACTTGGTGGCAGCACGCAAGCAGTTGTTTGAAGGAGTCTCCAATGTCGTGCACCACTACGTGGAGGCACGGCAGTTGGTCGACATGGTGCCCGACTCGACGATGCGCATGACACCCGAGATGGTGCGCAAGTCGATGCCCAACTCGTGGCGTGCGTTGACCGGCGCGTAATTTGGCGCACCGTCTGGCGCCCTAGGCGATCGTCAGTCGACGGAGAATTTCCGCAGGTCTTCGAGTCGCACGAATTCAAGCGTGTGTGCGTGCGTTGATCGCAGCTTGACTCGTGGGGCCTTCCCGGCTTCGAATGCTTCTTGCCAACGCGCGGCGCACAAGCACCACTGGTCGCCGGCCTTCAGTCCGGCAAACCCGTACTGCGGCATCGGGGTAGAGAGGTCGTTTCCGACGCTCTTGGAGAACACCAAGAAGTCGTCGGTCATGATTGCACACACGGTGTGCACGCCGGTGTCGTCGCCACCGGTTTCGCAGCAGCCGTTGCGATACCAGCCGGTGAGCGGGTCGTAACTGCACGGCTCGAGCGGTTCACCGAGCACGTTCGGCTGGGTGGATGCTGATTCACTCATGAAATGATGCGCTACGAAACGTTGACGCCGACGAGGCTGCCGATGAGATACGTAATCGCGACCGCCAGAACGGTGATGCCAACTTGTCGCGCGCTGCCCATCACCCACGAGCGCTCAGATTGTCGGGCAATCATTGCGCCGAGCACCGCGGCAGCAACGACTCCGATCACAACTGACGCAAGTCGTGCCCCGTTGCCCGAGCCGCCGAGCCAGGGCAGCACCGGCAAGAACGCGCCAAGCAAGAAACTTACGAGCGACACCGCCGCCACATTGAGCGGATTCGGCAGATGTGCCGGGTCGAGACCGAACTCTTCGCGGGCATGCACCATCACGGCGCGCTCGGGGTCTTGCATGACTTCTGCCGCCGAGGCTTCAGCTTGGCGCGACGACATGCCGTGCGAACGGTAGATGCCCGCCAGTTCAGACGTCTCGGCGCTGGCGTTGCGCTTCAACTCACGCAACTCGAGTGCCATCTCGCGCTTCACCAAATCGTTCTGCGATTTCACCGACACCCACTCACCAGCTGCCATGCTGACTGCACCAGCGACTGCAGATGCGATGCCCGCCAGACGAACGAAGCTCGCATCGACGCCACTTGAGGCAAACCCGATGATGAGCGACACGTTGGTGACCAGACCGTCACTGATGCCGAAGACTCCGGCACGCGTCGTGCCTCCGGCGAGCGCACGATGGTCTGGGTGGTCGTCGTGTTCGGCGCGATGCTCGGTGACCATGCACCAAAGTTACCCGTGCTCGGGTGCGAAGCGTCGCGCTTAGTATCAACTGTGGTGTCTGGCACTCCTCGCTATCGATTTGCGCCGTCACCGACGGGCTACTTTCATGTTGGTGGAGCGCGAACGGCGCTCTACAACTGGATTCTCGCCCTGCAAAACGACGGCGTCTTCGTTCTGCGCATCGAAGACACCGATGAGTCACGCAACCAGCCGCAGTGGACACAGGGCATCATCGACGCTCTCGCGTGGGTCGGCATCAACGGCGACGACCCGCACTTTGAAGGACCATACTTTCAGTCGGCTAACGCGGCAGCACACACGGCGGCGGCGCAGAAACTCCACGAGTCTGGGCACGCGTATTACTGCGATCTGACCTCTGAGCAGATTCAAGAACGCGCCAAAGCTGCGGGCAAGCCTGGCTACGACGGCTACTCGCGCGATCGCGGATTATCTGGCGGCCCAGGTCGTGTGTTGCGCTTCAAAGTTCCGGCAGGTATCACCGTGGTGCACGACGAGGTGCGTGGCCGTGTTGAGTTCGACAACTCGACTATCGAAGACTTCGTCTTGTTGCGCGGCAACGGCTCACCGGTGTTCATTCACGCGAACGTTGTTGACGATATCCAGATGGGCATCACCAACGTGGTGCGCGCTGAAGAACACCTACCGAACACCCCGAAACAGCAAATGTTGTGGCAGGCGCTCGGTCATGAGCCCCCAGTGTGGGCGCATGTTCCGGTGCTGGTGAACGAGCAGCGCAAGAAGCTGTCGAAGCGTCGTGACAAGGTGGCACTCGAGCAGTACCGCGCTGAGGGTGTCGTGGCTGACGCGATGGTCAACTATCTCATGACGCTCGGCTGGGCACCGAGTGGCGACACCGAGATCGTCGACTTCGCGCGCATCGTCGCCGAGTTTCGCTTGGCGAGCGTCAACCATTCGTCGGCTTTCTTTGACGTGAAGAAGCTCAACGCCTTCAATGGCGAATATCTTCGCAAGATGTCGTCGGATGAATTTGTCGCAGCTTGCGAACCATGGTTGAGCGGCTCGGCACCGAGTGCACCCGGTGTCGAAAATTCGCCGAGTGCGACCCCCTGGCCAGCAGAACGATTCGACCGCTCGGTGTTTGCTCGCATCGCACCACTCGTGCAGACCCGCGTTTCGCTGCTTTCAGAGGTGCCAGCAATGATCGACTTTTTCTTTCTTGCCGACCCAGCCATTGACGCCGCGGCATTCGACAAAGCATTTTCCGCAGAATGGGCGCGACCGGCGTTGCGCTCAATACGTGAACAGTTGGTGAGCGTTGTGTGGAACGTCGAGGCCATCAAGTCGGTAGTGGAGCTCATCGGTGCGTCGCTTGATGTGAAGCTCGGCAAGCTGCAGGCGCCGTTGCGCGTGGCAACGACGGGCCGCAGTGTTGGCCCACCGCTCTTTGAGTCGCTCGAGGTGCTCGGTCGTGACGAGACACTGCGTCGCATCGATGTCGCGCTTTCAAGGGCGGGCTGAAGCCCCACAGGTGAGTAGCGCACCGAAGGGTCTCGCCCGTCGAGTCGCCCTCGGTGTCGCGGCGGGTGTGCTGTCGCTCACGGCCTACTTCGTGGTGTCGCTCACACAGGTGTGGTTGACCGGTCGAGATGATTCGTTTGCTCGCAGTAGCGCGCGTCGACGCCGTCATCGTGCTCGGGGCAGCCCAATACGACGGACGACCGTCGCCGCAGTTTGCAGCACGACTTGATCACGCGCTGCTTCTGTGGCAGCGAGGGCTCGTCGAAACAGTTGTCGTAACTGGCGGAAAACAAGTTGGTGACCGATTCACCGAGGCCGAGTCTGGTCGCGAGTATCTCGCAGAACGCGGCATGCCCGCCGCGGTGATACAAGTAGAGCCACGCGGAACCTCGACGTTCTCGTCGCTTGAGACCGTGGCTCAACAGCTCGCCAACAGACGAGTGGTGGTGGTGAGCGACCCGTATCACGTGTTGCGAGCGCGACTAGTGGCGAGCGAACTTGGCCTTGATGCCGATGTGTCGGCGACACGCACGAGTGTGATTCGCGGTGTCGACGCATTGCGCCGCAACATGCGCGAAGCCCTCGGTGTGATGGTGGGTCGCATCAGCGGATTCCGCCAACTTGAGGCGTGGCTACAATGAACGACGCAA
>RFMM01000187.1 GCA_009927665.1 Actinomycetota bacterium | reverse complement strand
GTCAACCTCGCTGGTGACAATGCTGTCGTCAATCGCGACGCACATCGCAATTGGATCGGGGAAGTCAAAGCCCGGCACATGGGTGACTTCTTCGCAGAACTTGCGCACGTTTCGCTGAATGTCGATGGCGAACTCAGCAAGTGGTGAGAGTGAGCGCAACTGGGCAGCGAGTGCATCGTCAATGGCCGCATCTTGCCAGCTGACATCCCAGCCGACCATCTCGATACGCAGACCCGAGGCGAATACGAGATGGGCAGCCTCGGGGTCTGCCCAGACGTTGTATTCAGAAAGCGGCGTCACATTGCCCGGTAAGACTCCCGTGCCCGCCATGCAGACGCATCGTTTGACCCACGACGCAAAGTCGGCCTCACTGCGAATCGCTACCGCCACGTTGGTGAGCGGGCCAAGCGTGACGAGCTCAAGTTCGCCGGGGTGGCGGCGAAATGCGTCGATCATCGCACCGATACCGTCGTGCGATGCCGGCGTGCGACCGTGCAAGTTGAGACCGATATCGCCCATGCCGTCAGAGCCGTGCACGTTTTGAGCTGTTTCGAGCGTTCGCGATAGTGGTCGTTCGGCACCTGCATGCACGGGTGTGCGGGCGCCGCATCGCTCGACGGTGTACAGCGCGTTTTGCACGCCCGTTGCGAGCGGCACATTGCCCGCCACCACCGAGATGCCGACTACTTCGACGTCGGGGTGCCGCAGCGCGATGATAAGTGCGACAACATCGTCGCTGGCAGTGTCGGTATCGATCCAAATTCGTCGTGCCACGAGGCACCACCCTAGATGTTGCGCGACAGCAACCTAGATGTCGATGCCTTGTGGCAGACGTGCTCGGTCGTAGTTCAGCAACTGAATGCCTTGACGGCAGGCGAATCGATCGGTCATACCGCCCACGTAGGTCACCGCTTGACGCAGCGCCTCAGGGCTACGGGCTTGACCTGTGGTTCCGTCGAACGCCACCGCCATGTGTTCAGGATGAGCGTGATAGTGCTCGACCAGGGCGCGCAAGAGGTCGACCACCGACTTGGCTTGAGCCCGCGACGCGTCGCGCATGTAGATGTTGTCGTAATTGAATTTGCGAAATGCGGCGAGCGCGTCGGCAGTGGCGCTCGTCATGCCGATGCGACCTGACTCTCGCGCTGCATCGATCATTGCGCCGATGAACGAACGCAACTGGCTGCTGCGCGTCGTGCCGCAGACGAGCCGAACTTCATCGGGCAGCTGACTAGCCGACACAAGACCCGTCGACGCGGCATCTTCGTAGTCATGGCAAACGTAGGCGATGCGGTCGGCCCACGACACGACCTCGCCCTCGGGGGTGGCAGGAGCCGGACGCGACCACGAGTGGTTGCGAATGCCGTCGAGAGTTTCGCGACACAAGTTCAGCGACACGAGCGCCACGTCGGCGCCCCACACCGCGTGGTCGTAGCCGCCGTCTACATACGGCGAGAGCGCGTCTTCGCTGGCGTGACCACCAGGGCCATGGCCACAATCGTGACCGAGTGCAATCGCCTCGGTGAGTGCGACGTTGAGGCCGATTGCACGGGCCACCGAGGTGGCAACCTGAGCGACCTCGAGCGCGTGTGTCAGTCGTGTGCGCTGGTGATCTTCAGGAAACACGAACACTTGGGTCTTGCCTGCCAGGCGACGAAACGCTGTTGCGTGCAAGATGCGGTCACGGTCGCGCTCAAAACAGGTGCGATAGGGGTCTGGAGCTTCTTCGCGGGCGCGGTGACCAGCGGCGAACGATCGCGTAGCCAGCGGGGCCAGATGCTCGTGTTCGTGGGCTTCGCGCGCATCGCGGGGCAGCACGTCGAGTTGCCCGGTGCCGGCCCATGAGTCGGCGTGTGCAAAGCGAATGCGACCATCGTCGGTGTGTCCGTGCATGGTTGAAGCCCACGATTCGGCGCGCGAGGTCACGCACTCACGATACGCAGGAGGTATGCGCTTGTAGCGTGATTGTTCCCGTTCGTCAGCGTTGTCGGTAGGAGCACACACCATGAGCGCCTTCGTAGACGAAGCACAACTGAACGTGCGCGGCGGAGACGGTGGAGCAGGATGCGTGAGTTTTCGCCGTGAGGGCCCTGTGGTGTACGGCGGTCCGAACGGTGGCGACGGAGGCAACGGGGGAGCCGTGTGGTTGATTGCCGACCGCAACGTGGCGTCACTCGTGGCGTTTCGCGACCATCCCCACCGACGAGGCGAAGACGGCGTATCTGGCATGGGCAAAGACCTGCACGGCCGCCGCGGCAAAGATCTTGAGGTGAAAGTTCCCGAAGGCACCATCGTGCGCGACATGTACAGCGGAGAGATTCTCGCCGACCTGCGCACCCATGGCTTGCGCTGGCAGGCAATCGCCGGGGGTTTGGGTGGCCGCGGCAACGCCCGATTTCTGTCGAAACAAGCGCCGTGCACCGAAGTTTGCCGAGCAAGGCGAACATGGCCCCGAGCGATGGTTGACACTCGAGCTCAAACTGATGGCCGATGTGGCACTCGTGGGGTACCCGAACGCCGGCAAGAGCACGCTCATCTCCACAGTGTCGGCGGCAAAGCCAAAGATCGCGAACTATCCGTTCACCACCCTCGAGCCGCATTTAGGTGTGGTGCGCATCGATAGTGCGACCGAGTTTGTCTTGGCTGACATCCCCGGGTTGATCGAAGGTGCGAGTGATGGGCGCGGGTTGGGTCATCAGTTCTTGCGACACATCGAGCGGGCGAGGGTGCTGTGCGTGCTGGCTGACTTGGTGTCGATGGAGGGCATCGACCCCGACCACCAGGTCGAGGTGCTCTTGCGAGAATTGGCCGCGTATCGCCCTGAACTGCTCGAGCGTCCGCGCCTCATTGTCGGCACCAAGGTTGACGCTGCTGAACCCGCCGTTCTCGAGCGGTGGAAGGCGAGCGGTCGCCACGCCATTTCCGCCGTCACAGGGGCGGGTGTGCGCGAACTCGTCGGAGAACTGGCGCAAATCGTGCAAGAAGCCCGTGCGAGCTATGTGATTGATGACAGCGAGATCACGATTCGCCCCGAACCTGAGGGAACCCGAGTTGAGAAGTTGGGCGACAACGAGTTTCGCCTGCACGGTCGCTCGGTAGAACGGGCAGTCGCCCTGAACGATGTGACCTCACCCGATGCGTTGAACTACATCGACGACCGATTGACGGGTTTGGGGGTGCCGCGTCTGCTTGCGCGCGCCGGGGCGCAAGATGGTGCGACGATTCACATCAAAGAATTTTCCTTCATCTACACGGCTCAGGTGGGCTGATGTCTGCCGGCGGTACCAAGAACGAGCGTCGTACCACGCGAGGCGTGAGATGAGAGTCGTCGCCAAGATTGGTACCTCGTCGCTCACGACGGCGTCTGGCGATATCGCCACCGCGATGGTGCAGTCGCTCTGCGATCAGGTGGCGCAGTTGCGGGCAGCCGGTCACGAAGTGCTCGTCGTCTCGAGTGGTGCGGTGGCTGGTGGGGTCGCGGCACTCGGGTTGTCGCAACGGCCCACCGACACGCTGACGCTGCAGGCCCTGTCGGCCGTGGGTCAAAGTCGATTGATGAGCGTGTACAACGCAGCACTCGCCCAACACGATTTGGTCGGAGCACAGGTGCTGTTGGTGCCCAACGACTTCGTAGACCGCATGCAGTATCTGCATGCTCGCGAGACGCTGCAACGTCTGCTCAGCCTCGGTTGTGTGCCGATCATCAACGAGAACGATGCGATTGCGAGCGACGAGATTCGCTACGGCGACAATGACCGCATCGCTGCGCTCGTTGCGCACAGCATTGACGCCGACGTGCTTGTGTTGCTCACCGACATAGACGGTCTCTACACCGCTGACCCGCAGCGAGACGAGTCTGCTCAGTTGGTGTCACGAGTTGAAGCTGACGACGAACTGCTCAGTGTGCGCGCTGGCGTCTCTGCGGGCGAACGTGGCAGTGGAGGCATGGCGTCAAAGTTGGCGGCAGCCCGAATCGCGAGTTGGTCTGGCGTGCGCACCGTCATTGCGCGAGCCAGTGCGGCGAACGTCTTGCTCGACGCTGCGAGCGAATCAGCGGCAGTGGGCACCACCTTCGTTGCTCACGACCGCCGCCTGACTGCCCGAAAACTCTGGATTGCGTTCGCCGCACAGTCGAGCGGCACGGTGCTCGTCGACGATGGGGCTCGCACTGCGCTCACCAATCGTGGTGTTTCCTTGCTTCACGCCGGGGTCGTCGAAGTGCGTGGAGACTTTGTGAGCGGCGACACCGTCGAAGTGGCAGCGCAAGACGGCGAGGTCTTTGCACGTGGTCTGGTGGGTGTGACCGCAGTGCAGGCGCGGGCAGGGGCGGGCAAGAAGTCAGCCGAGCTGCCTGACGGCGTGAATCACGAAGTGATTCATCGCGACGACTTGATCGTGTTCTGAGAGAACGGGCGGGTCGTGCGCGGCCCGGGGCGACGCCGGCGACGCGGATTACGCTCGCCCGCGTAGCAGGCCAACGAGACCCGGCGTGCCGTGCTTGCTCCGCAGTGCGGTGACGGCAACGAGGGCCGATACGAGATAGGCGATCGAAAAAGCCAGGCCAAGCCCGTGCACACCGTAACGATCGACAAGGGCGAACGCGAGCACGATGTTGAGCGCATTCTCACCGACATTGATGAGAAACGGCGTTCGCGTGTCACCGTGGCTGTAGAAGCCGCGCAAGGCGAAAAGATACAGAGAGAACCCGACCAGCCCGACGCTCAAACCAGAAAGTGCCTCGGCGGTGAGACGAACTGCGTCGTCGCTGAATGAACCCCAGCCGAGCACGAGGCGCACGAGTGGTTGAGCGAACAGCACGAGGGCGATGCTGCACGGCAAGGTGAGCATCACCGTGGTGCGTGCTCCGGCTGCAAAGCGTTGTGCAAAGAGAGCACGATCGTTGTCGGCTACTGCGCGGGCGAGCAGTGGCATCGCTGTAGTCGCGACGGTGACCGCGAGCAGACCGTGTGGAAGTTGAAACACGGTCATCGCTTTGGCATAGGCGTCGAGTTGACCAGAACCGGGTTGCGCCAGGTTCTTCACGACGACGAGTGCCACTTGATTCGCCGCGATGTATCCCACGGCCCAACCAGAGATTGATAGCAGTTCGCGAACAGCAGGGTGCGAAAAGTGAAGGCTGGGTAGCGGAACTTCTCCTGCTCGAACTCCTGCTGCGAGCACGATGCCAGCCATTGCGGCAATACCGAGCGTCGGCCCGAGCGAGAACCACCAGAAGATCGACGTGCCGAGGTCGGCGTCAGCGAGGTCGACGGCACCGCCCGAGTGAGCGCTCCACACGGCCACGAGAGCGGCACACGCCACAGCGTTTGATGCAACTGGAGCCCATGCTGCGGCAAAGAATCTGCCGCGAGCATTCAGCAGGGCGGCAACAAGCGCATTGAGTGCGTAGAAGAACACTTGCACGAGAAAAATACGTGTCAGCGCCGTGCCGACACGATAAAAGAGTTCGGCATCGCCCGCGGGCGATAATGCGTAGAGGCGGAAGATCAGCGGAGCCGCGACAACGGCAATCACTGTCAGGGCAAGTGCTCCAACGAGGGCCGTACCCATCACTGCAGCGGTCGCTTGCCGATCGCTTCGTTGATGGTGCTGTGTAAAGAGTGGAATCAAGGCCGCGGCAAGAGTGCCACCGAGCAGCAGTTCATACACGACGTTCGGCGTGTTGTTGCCGACGTCGAAGGCGTCAGCGAGTGCAGTTTGACCGATGACCGCGGCAAACAGCACCACCCGAGCGAGGCCGGTGATGCGCGATGCCAGCGTGCCGAGAGCGACGCCAACGTTGCTCGCCATCAGCGAGCGATCAGTCATTGATGAGGCCGTCAAACAAGAGATCGTCGAGCACGTCGTTGACCAAGCTGACCCATGACCGCACAGATTCCACCGACATTGAGAGTTCGAGCTCGGCAACGATACGCCCGAACGTAATGGCCTGAATCATTTGCGCAACGGTGCGCGGCGAGTGCCGCAATCTCACCAATCCGCGCTCCTGGGCGTCGAGCAGCAGCACCATGATGCGGTCAGTGAGTGCCGTCTGTGCCTTGGCCAACTCACCTGCGAATGCCGACCGGCCTCGAGAACCCGCAATGATGACCGCACGATCGAGGCGGTTTTTGAAGCGCTCTCGATTTGCGACGAATGCAGTTGCTGCTTGCAGCGCCTCTCGCGTCGAGCGTGGGTCGTGCACGCTGGCCAAGATGAGTTCGAGACCCGAAATACTCTCTTGCACAATCTCAGAGAACTTGCGGCTATATGCAGCTGCCAGCAGACCGTCTCGATCGCCAAAGTGCAGGTAGAGCGAGCTCTTGGCAATGCCGGTTCGTTGCATGAGGTCTTCGAGGCGAAACCCTGATTCGCCGTCTCGTGCAAGCAACTCGAGGGTGATCGTCAGAATTTCGCTGATGTCGGGCGTGTGGCGAACCGCACGTTGACGCGGCCGCGGTGCTGCCGCAGGGGCCTTGCGCCGTGTGGGCTTATCTGCTGCCACGACTCTCAGGCTATTCGTGATCGCGAGTAGCCTTGCGCGAATGGCAAACGCAGCAAAAGGCGCAGTAGCACAGGCCGCATCAACGGCTGGCACGTCGACGGGTTTCGCTTCAGTCGAACAGGTGCGCAGCGGCCTGAAGGGCGTCAACTATCTCGCTGATGACGGCATCGCCGGCGTGGTGTATCTCGCTCAGCGACTCGGCAAACCGGTCTTGATTGAGGGCCCGGCTGGCACCGGCAAGACCCAATTGGCCAAGAGCGTCGCCGAACTCACCGGCGCCCGTCTCATTCGCCTGCAGTGTTACGAGGGTCTCGATGAGTCGAAGGCACTGTATGAGTGGAACTACAAAAAACAACTGCTGCGCATTCAAGCCGACAAGAAGAGTGACTCGTGGTCGGCTGTGCATGACGACATTTTTTCGAGTGAGTTCTTGCTGACGCGTCCGCTGCTCGAAGCAATTTCGGCGGCAGACCCCGTTGTGTTGCTCATCGACGAAGTTGATCGAGTAGAAGTCGAGACCGAGGCTCTATTGCTCGAAGTGCTGAGCGAGTATCAGGTGTCGATTCCCGAGCTGGGCACGATCACGGCAAAGCAAATTCCGATGGTGTTCCTCACGTCAAACAACACACGCGAATTGTCAGAAGCTCTCAAGCGCCGCTGTTTGTATCTGCACGTCGATTACCCAGACATGGAGCGCGAGAAGGAAATCGTGCTCGCCAAAGTGCCCGACATCAGCGAAAATCTCGCTGACCAGATCGCTCGCATCGTTCGCAGCATTCGTCAACTTGATTTGAAGAAGGCCCCTTCGGTAAGCGAGACGCTCGACTGGGCCCGCACCTTGATCTTGCTCGGGGTTGACCACATCGATGCGCAACAGGCCAAAGAGACGTTGCACGTGCTGCTCAAATATCAGACCGATATCGCCAAGGCCGCCAAAGAGCTGTCGGTCGACGAATAGCTCGGGTCGCAATGGTGCCCGCGTCTCCCACACCTACGCCCCGCTCATGCCGATAGTCGACTTGATGTCGGGGTTCGTCGCAGAGCTGCGGCGCGCCGGGCTGCCCGTAAGTCTCACCGAGAACCTCGATGCGATGGAGGCCGTGAAGGTGATACCCATCGAAGATCGTGATGCGTTCAAGTATGCGCTCGGCGCGACGTTGGTGAAGAACTCGTCGCATTGGCGGGTGTTCGAGACGATCTTTGAGGTGTACTTCTCGCTACGCGGGTCGCAATACAACATCGTGAATGCCACCGACGAGCAAGCCGACGAGTTCTGGCGCGATGAGCAAGACCAAGCCCAACTGGGTCAGGGCGAAGGTCGCGGCGCAGGCGGCGGCGGGCTCGAAGCGTTGACGCCTGAAGAACTCGCGAACATGTTGATGCGCGCCCTGATGCAAGGCGACCAAGCGATGATGCGTGCGCTTGCTCGGCAGTCGGTTGCACGCTTCGCAGGCATGGAACCTGGGCGACCGGTTGGAGGCACGTATTACCTCTATCGCACCTTGCGCAATCTAGACCTCGACAACATGATGGCCAAGCTGCTCGAGGCCAACAAGGCAGGTGCTGAGCGACAAATGTCGAGTCTCGAGCAACGACTGGCAAAAGACGAATATGAACAGCGCATCGAGCAATTCAAGAAAGAAGTTGAGGCAGAGATTCGTCGCCGACTCGTCGCCGACCGCGGGGCAGAGGCGATGGCCAAGACGTTGCGCAAGCCGCTGCCAGAAGATGTTGAGTTCATGCACGCCAGCCGTGAAGAGATGCAGGGCTTAAAGAAGGCGTTGTTTCCGCTGACCCGCAAGCTTGCCGCACGCCTGGCGCGCAAGCGACGACATGGGCGTCGTGGCCCGCTTGACTTTCGCAACACCGTGCGGCACTCGCTGAGCTACGGCGGTGTACCTGCTGAGCCGAAGTTCAAGTATCCGCGACCCGCCAAGCCCGAGTTGATGGTGGTTGCTGACATCTCGGGCAGTGTTGCGGCATTCGCGCGCTTCACCTTGATGTTGGTGTACGCGATTCAGAGCCAATTCAGCAAGGTGCGATCATTTGTCTTTATTGACGGCATCGATGAAGTGACGAAGCACTTCAAGGCGACCGAAGACATTCAAGAGGCAATTCACAAGGTGAACACCGAGGCTGACGTGGTGTGGGTTGATGGCCACAGCGACTATGGGCATGCCTTTGAGGTGTTCTGGGACCGCTACGGCAAAGACGTGAACCCGAAGACCACCATCTTGCTGTTGGGTGATGCGCGCAACAACTATCACGCATCACAGAGCTGGGTGGTGAAAGAGATGCGCAAGCACGCCCGCCACGTGTATTGGCTGAACCCTGAGCCGCGGTCATATTGGAACACGGGCGACTCGATCGTCGGCGAATATGGCGGTCACACCGACGGGGTCTATGAGTGTCGCAATCTGCGGCAGCTAGAAGGCTTCGTCGAAAAACTCGTATGACCGACACCCGAGCGGTGCTGGTGCGCCGATGACCGATACTCGCGTCGTGCTCGTGCGACACGGCGAGTCGTTTGCCACGGTCGAGCGATTCATCGGCGGCCCGCGGTCGTGCCGAGGTCTCACTGACCACGGCAAAGAGCAAGCTCGTGTTTTGGGCGAGCGTTTGGCACGAACGGGTGAGGTCAAGGCCGACGTCGTGGTCTCATCGGGCTATCTGCGAGCTCGGCAAACGGCGGAGATCTTTGCCCCGCTGATCGGCCATACGACGCTCGACATTCGTGAGGGCTTCGGTGAGCACGACCCGGGCCCCGACTGCGACGGAATGACGTACGACGACTTTGTTGCGCGTCATGGTCGCCCCGAGTTTGGCGGCGACCCGAATGCAGTCATGTTTCCGGGTGGAGAAACCATGGCACAGTTTCATGCGCGAATCATCGCAGCATTTCGCGAACTCGAACGCGACTATCGAGGCCAGACCGTTGTCGTCACCTGCCACGGTGGCACCATCGACGGTCTGCTGCGTCACTGTCTACAGACACCGTCAACCGGACGCTTCGAGGTGTTCACCAAAAACTGCTCAATTACCGAGTTGGTGAGGCCGCGCGAGAACATCTGGCGTCTGCTGCGTTACAACGATCACGCGCACTTGTCACAGCTCGCCGAACCATCGACGCCTTCTACCAATTAGCCATGCCCGACGATCGCGTCGACGTGGCAATCGTGGGCGGCGGACCCGCTGGGCTTGCCCTCGCGCACTCGTTGAAGATGCGCAAGGTGGTGGTGCGAGTGGTGACGCCACCTGCGACGTGGCACGCGACGTATGGCGTTTGGCGCGACGATGTCGAAGAGTGTGAACTCGGCGCACCACTTGACACGCTCGCGCGTGGAGTCTGGTCTCAGGTGCGTGTCGTCGGTCGGCGCGAGCACCGTCTTCGCCGTCGCTATTTGGTGTTTGATAACGAGCGGTTACGGCGATCACTCGCAGACGGCATCGACGTGATCGTCGACACGGCCAGCAGTGCCGAGCATGACCTCGATGGCACCACGTTGCGTATGGCGTCAGGTGGTTCGCTGCGCGCCAAACTCGTGGTTGATGCCACGGGCAATGGCGTGCTGCTCGCACACCGGGCGGGGTTGGGTAGGCGCAGCAATGGTCATGGCGTTGCGCGGCACGGCGAGGGCGCCCAGACCGCCTATGGCTTGGTGTTGGGCAACTCGCATCACGTCGAGCCCGATGTCTTCACGTTGATGGATTGGCGCCCTGCAGGCGGCAACGCCGCCGCCCCAGCCACGTTCTTCTATGGCGCACGCTTCACCGATGGCAGCACGCTGGTCGAAGAAACCTCGCTCTACGCCCAACCACCCCACAACATCGAAGACTTGCGCAAACGCCTCGCATTGCGTCTGGGCGCTGACTTCACCGATACGGCTCGTGCGGTCGAGCGGGTGCACATACCGATGGGTCGATCACTGCCGGCGCGCACGACGCGTGTGGTGGGCTTTGGGGCTGCCGCGGGCTACGTTCACCCCGTCACGGGCTATTCAGTGGCCGGTTCGCTTCGTGCCGCTCCTCGTGTCGCCAGTGCGATCGACACCGCATTGCGACGCGGTGAGCACGGTGCGGGCTTGTCGCAAACTGCTTGGGCTGCGGTGTGGCCCGAGCCACTGCTACGAACGCGGGCTTGGCACGAAGCAGGTTTAGCGGCGCTCATGCGACTGCCGAGCCACGTGATTGGCGAGTTCTTCGATGAGTTCTTTTCTCTACGCACCGAGTTGTGGGCCGGTTATCTGCGCATCGACACCCCGCCCGAACACGTGCGCGCCGCGATGCTCGGCTTATTTGCGCGCGCCGACTGGTCGCTGCGACTCAGGTTGGCGTCGGCACCTGGTGGGCTGCTGCGAGCGCTCGCCGCACGATGAAGCCCCACGCAGCCACGGCGCAAGCAGAGAAAACAAACCACTGCACCGTGTATGACAAGTGCGGGCCGATGGTCAGTGTCGGCTCGGCGATGCGTGACAGGGTGGGCGAGTCGGGCGGGTCACTCGACAAAAGATCAACATAAAACGGCAAGACGGGGCCAGGCAGTTGCTGCGCAATACGCGGCACGTCAATGCGTTGCACTTCGCGCAACTCGCCAGAGACAGGGTCGCTCAACTCGCCCCTGCGACGCTCTTGAGTGGCGCGCACTCGCCCCAACACGTTCACGGTGCCAGTCGGCGCAGACGGCACGGCTTGGGTGAGTGGAATGAACCCACGGTTCACCAGCAGAATGCGACCATCGTCGAGTTGCAACGCGCCAATCGGGTCGACACCCGCGCGCCCATCTTGCGACAGGTTGACTGCGAGCAGATCTTCCCCTACGAGGTAGCGCCCGGTGACGTTCACCAGGTACCACTCGAGGTCGGCGGGCGATCGATCGGGCAACGCGAGCAGGGCATCGACCGAGCGGGGGGCTTCTTGCGAGCGGGCACGCACCGACTCGTTAAAGGTCACACGCTCGTCGTGGCGTCGCAACTGCCAAAAGCCGAGGTTCACCATCACTACGACCAGCAGAATGGTGAAGGCATGGAGGCCAATCATCTTGGGTGACCCGAGCACACGTAACACGATGCCCGCAACGCTAACGAGACCCGTGCTTGTGTTCGATGGCGAGTGCGACTTCTGTCGGGCGTGTGTGCGATTCGCCGAGCGCATCACGGCGCGCGAGTTCACGAGCGTGGCGTATCAAACTGCCGATCTCGCCGCTCTCGGCTTGAGCGCCAGCGACTGTGCCGAAGCAGTGCAATGGGTTGCTCTCGACGGTGGCATCACTTCGGCGCATGAAGCGGTGGCGACGGTCTTGCGCCACGCGCGCTGGCCGTGGCCGATCGTTGGTCGCGTCATGTTGTGGCCAGGCGTGCGCGACATCGCAGCGCGGGTCTATCAACGCGTCGCACAACGTCGAACTTGCATCGTGGAAGCCCCAACTCCGCCCGATGGTGCATGAAACGCTACCGCTAGCCTGAAAGTGCTACATCACGAGCGACCAATTGGTCCGGCAACCGGGAATCCACGGTGCCAAGTCACTTCGGTGACGATGTGGCCCCGCAAGGGGCAACGGACCAGTGACTCGCACAACTGAGGGTCACCACATGCAACGAACTGATTATCCAGCAACGGGGGCTTGGCACATCGGGCTGCCTGCTGGTCGGCGGCAGTTCGTGCACCTCGGCGAGCGAGCCGTGGCACTCGATGTCGGTGCAACGCTGCGTGATGTCACCATCGCCTACGAGACCTGGGGCACGCTGAACGATGATGCATCGAATGCGGTGCTCATCTGTCACGCGTGGACTGGCGACAGTCACGTCGCAGGTGCGGCGGAAGAAGGCCACGCGACACCCGGCTGGTGGGAAGGCATCGTCGGGCCAGGTTTGGCGATCGACACCAACGAGTGGTTCGTGGTGTGCAGCAACGTGCTGGGTGGATGTCAAGGCACCACTGGCCCTGCTTCGCCGCACCCTGATGATGGCACGCCATACGGTTCTCGATTTCCGGTCATCACGGTGCGCGACATGGTGCGTGCGCAACTGCGTTTGGCAGATTCGCTAGGTGTGCGTCGGTGGCATGCCGTAGTTGGCGGATCAATGGGCGGTATGCAGGCACTCGAATGGGCGATCACGTATCCGGCGCGAGTCGATGCGCTCGTTGCGATCGGCACTTGTTTGCAGTCGACGGCACAACAAATCGCGTGGGGAGCGATCGGGCGGCGAGCGATTCGCATAGATCCGAAGTGGCGGGGCGGCGACTACTACGACGCAGCCGTTGGCGACGGGCCGTGGCAGGGTCTTGCCGTTGCGCGCATGGTGGCTCAAGTGACGTTTCGCAGCGACAACGTGTTCACCGATCGCTTCGGGCGAGATCTCGCCGACGCCGACGCCGAGAACAGTGGCATCGGGCTGTGGGACAAATTTGAAGTCGAGCGCTACCTCGACCACCACGGCGATCGTCTCGTGCGGCGTTTCGACACCAACAGCTATCTGCTGATTGGCAAGGCGATGGATCTACACGATGTTGCGCGCGGTCGCGGGGGTCTGGCGCAGGCGATGCGTCGCGTCGCGTCGCGCACGCTGGCAATGGGCATTTCAAGCGACATCTTGTATCCGACCTACCAGCAACGCCAGATTCGCGACCTCGTGGCGGCTAATGGGGTAGAAGCCGAATATGTCGAGGTCGACTCGCCACACGGGCATGATGCGTTTCTGATCGACACCGCCCAGGTGGGTGAGCCGCTACGCCGCTTCTTGCAGCAGGGCTAAGGCGGGTAGGTGGGCGCCGTCGGCACGCGCCGCGGCTAGGGCACGGTGCCGCGGCTAGGGCACGAGGTCATCGAGCACCGAAACACATCTGCTGTTGGCGGGCACTCGCAGCGATGCGCTGTCGTCATTGGTGCTGCGCAATTCGTAGATGCGTCGCTTGCGTTCGGGGTCATTGGTAGCGCCCATCACCCGCCACACGCCGCGGTGGTTGCGGCTGCGTCGTGATCGCGCGTACACGAGCAGTTCACGCTCCTGAACGCTGACCTTCACGTCAGTCCATCGCACGCGTTCGTTTAGATCTTGCGGATGCAGTTGCATGCGACACATGAACCGCGTGCCGTCTCGTGCCGACCAATGCGGTTCTAGCCCCCAACCAAGCCATGCCAAGAAGCCAATCACCGCTAAGAACGCAACGCTCGAGAGCAGATTCGTCACGCAACTAGTTTGGCAGCATGGCGTGGGCATCGC
>RFMM01000260.1 GCA_009927665.1 Actinomycetota bacterium | reverse complement strand
GGCCGCACTTCAAGACCACCATCTCACCGAATGCCTTGTCGTAGATCGCATCGACCGCGGCAAGACCGAAACGAGAACACAGCACCCGGTCGTAGGCGTTCGGGGTGCCGCCGCGCTGCACATGCCCGAGTTGCACGACACGCGATTCATAGCCGGTGAGGCGTGACAACTCTGGTGCGATGATCTGACTGATGCTGCCATGCAACTCGCGACCATATTTGTCGAGTGCTGGCTCGGGAATCTCGAGCGTGCCCAACTTTGGTTTGGCACCTTCGGCTACGACCACCAACGACGCATACCGACCACGATCGTGACGCTTGGACACGATGGCCGCAACTTCACGAATGTCAAACGGCACTTCTGGCACCAAGATCGCCGTCGCTCCGCCGGCGAGACCGGCGTGCAAGGCGATCCAGCCTGCGTCGCGACCCATGACCTCGATCACCATGACGCGGTCGTGGCTCTCTGCCGTGGTGTGCAGACGGTCGATGGCATCGGTGGCGATCTGCACAGCGGTCTGGAAACCGAACGTGGCGTCGGTACCAACCACGTCGTTGTCGATGGTCTTGGGCACGCCGACGATCGGCAAGCCGTGGTCGTCAGCGAGCATCGAAGCGACGGTCAGCGAACCATTGCCGCCGATGACGATTAGGGCATCGAGCCCGAGATCATGAAACACCCGCTTCGTGCGCTCGACGCCGTCGGCGTGGTCGAACGGGCTGCCACGACGGGTGCCCAGAATCGTGCCGCCTTTGGGGAGTATGCCCCGCACCTTGCTGATGTCGAGCTCTTCGAAGCGTTTCTCAAGCACGCCATCCCACGCGTCGTAGAAGCCGAGCACGCGGTGACCACCCACGCCGTGGGCCTTGCGCACGATTGCGCGAATCACGGCATTGAGGCCTGGGCAGTCGCCACCGCCGGTGAGTACACCGATGTTCACTACATCAAGGCTAAGAGCGCCGGCGCATCAAGCCGTGAACGCCCCAGAACTACGACTTCGTGACGCGACGCGCACCTTCCACCAAGTTGATGCGGTAGATCACTTCATCCAACGCGTCGCCTGCGGTCACCGTGGGATATCGCAGCGGGTTGTCTTTCGTAACGCAGGTCGGCAGCGGGGCGAGCAACGTCGAGGGCCGCGGGTGACAGAACTGCACGATGCTGTAACGCTCGCCGTCAAAGTCGGGGTCAGCAACCACGCGGTGCCAACCGATGGGAATCACACCATTCGTGAGCCGCTCGAGCATGATGCCGGTGTTGAGAATCACGTG
Organism: Actinomycetota bacterium; assembly: GCA_009927665.1. Lineage (GTDB taxonomy): Bacteria > Actinomycetota > Acidimicrobiia > Acidimicrobiales > Ilumatobacteraceae > F1-60-MAGs027. The sequence goes on along the minus strand of RFMM01000260.1, from coordinate 2,298 downwards.
ACCCGCCGGTGGCACGGCATCGATCCACTTGCCACCCGTCTTCACTTGCAAACCTTTCGCCGTTGCACGAGGCAAGGCGGTAATCAGATTGATGTCGCCGTGCTCGGCAGCCCAGACATGACCCTCGTCTGGCACCTGTTTCATGCTCGGATACCGGATGGCGCGGTTGAGTGCGCAACCGTTGTCGACCATCTCGTCGAAGAACGAGTCCTTACAGCCGAGCCCAACGGCGATGATTCGCAAGAATCGCGTCTGCAAATCGATCATCGCATCGTGAAATGCATAAAGCACCTTGCTGATACCCGGCACCGAGGCTTCGGGCAACACTTGATCGGGGTACGCCTGCGGAAACTTTCGCCTCATCGGATGCCCGGGCTCCATTTGTTTGCCCCAATTGAGCATTTCTTTCCAGTCGGGTTTGTCGCTGACTTCGGCGGTTTCCACCAGCACGTCGGTGTACCCGGTTTGACCGTTGGCACCGGCGGCGATGTAGCGACGCTTTTCTTCCAACGGCTTGTTGAAGAACTCGAACAACATCGCGTAAGTGGTGTCAAGCATGTCTTCTGACAGGTCGTGGCTGGTGAAGACGAAGCCGGTCGCCAGGCTGCGCATGACCCCGTCGACCACGGCCTTGCGCTGCGAATCGCTCCCCCGTTCGAATGCAAGCAAATCGACGTCCAGGATGTCTTCAGACATGCCCTTCACGCTACGGTGAGGGGCGAACCACCAAGGACATCGGCGTGGCACGGCAAGGCTGTGTGCGCAAACAAGCAAGGAGCAACACATGAAGGCCTACGACAAGGTGTACATCAACGGCAAATGGGTCGCCGCGAGCAGCCAAGACTCGATTCAGGTTTTTGACTCAACCGATGAATCGGTGATGGCGACGATTCCGGCTGGCACCGCGAAAGATGTCGACGCTGCCGCCAAGGCCGCGCACGCGGCGTTCGAAGCGTGGGCCGCACTCGACAAACAAGAGCGCGCCAAGTACATGAGTCGCGTCGGCGACGGTCTCGCGGCACGCATGGACGAAATCGCCACCGCAATTTCGCGCGAAACCGGCATGAGCAAGATGCTCAGCCAACTGGTGCAGGTGGGGTTGCCGATCAACTCGTTCAAACAAGCGTCAGCGATCGCAGAGAGTTACGTCTATGAAAAGGAAGTCGGTAGTTCGCTCGTGGTGCGCGAGCCCATCGGCGTGGTCGGCTGCATTACACCGTGGAACTATCCGCTACATCAAATCGCCGCGAAGGTTGCTTTTGCCATGGCTGCCGGTTGCACCGTCGTATTGAAGCCGAGCGAAGTTGCACCGCTTGACGCGTTCATGCTGGCCGAGATCATCGACGAGGTGGGTTTGCCCGCTGGTGTATTCAACATGGTCACTGGTGTCGGCCCAGTTGTCGGCGAAGCAATCGCCGCGCATCCGCTGATCGACATGGTGTCGTTCACGGGCAGTGGTCGCGCCGGCAAGCGCGTGATGCAAGTTGGCGCCGAATCGGTGAAGCGCGTCGCGCTCGAGCTGGGCGGCAAGTCGGCCAACATCATCGGCGACGATCTCGACGCCGAGACGTTCGGCAAAGCGGTGAAGTCGGGCGTAGGCAAGGCATTCTTGAACAGCGGACAAACCTGTTCGGCACTCACCCGCATGTTGGTGCCTAAGTCGCGCCTTGCTGAGGCCGAAGAACACGCAGCGGCCGCCGCAAGCGCGATGAAACCTGTCGACCCGTTCACCGAGGGCATGAACCTCGGACCACTCGCGTCAGCTGCGCAGCGCGATCGCGTCAACGGCTATATCCAAAAAGGCATCGACGAAGGCGCGAAGTTGCTCGTGGGTGGCGTCGGTGTGCCCGAAGGTGTGACGAAGGGTTACTACGTGAAGCCGACGGTGTTCTCGGGCGTCACTGAGAACATGACGATCGCCCGCGAAGAGATCTTCGGCCCGGTTCTGAGCATCATGGCGTATAACGACATCGACGACGCCGTTCGCATCGCCAATGCCACCGACTACGGCCTCGCCGGCGGCGTCTGGATGGCCGACAAAGAGAAGGCCACCGCCGTCGCGCGCCGCATGCGCACTGGCCAAGTGGAGATCAACGGCGGTGCGTTCAATCCGAACGCGCCATTCGGTGGCTACAAACAGTCGGGCAACGGCCGCGAGTACGGCGAGTATGGCTTTGAGGAATTCCTCGAAATCAAGAGCCTGCAGCGCTAGTCGCACCACGGCGTTCGTCGGCGCGTAGCCCAGGCTCGCCGCAGACGTTCAGTAGAATTCGCCTGCGTCGCGGCAACGCGATGCAT
>RFMM01000067.1 GCA_009927665.1 Actinomycetota bacterium | reverse complement strand
GAAGACGGCTCCACCGACCCGAACGTCGATTGGGTTAGCGACTTCGAAGCCGAAACTGGCTGCGAAGTAAACGTGAAGATCGGCAACTCGTCTGACGAGATGGTCGAGCTCATGCAGAGCGGCGAGTACGACGCGGTGTCGGCCTCAGGCGACGCGACGCTGCGTTTGATCGCCGGTGGCGACGTGGTTCCGGTCAACACGGATCTGATCCCGAACTATGCAGACGTGTTCGAAGGTTTGAAGAACAAGCCGTGGAACTCGGTCGATGGCAAGGCGTACGGCGTGCCGCACGGCCGCGGAGCAAACCTCTTGGTGTACAACACCGATGCAGGCGCTGCCCCGTCGTCGATTGTCGACATGTTCTCGCCCGACAGCCCGTATGCCGGAAAGATTTCCGTGTACGACAGCCCGATCTACATCGCTGACGCAGCGATCTACTTGATGGCGACGCAGCCCGAGTTGGGTATCACCAACCCGTACGCGCTCGACCAGGCGCAGTTCGACGCAGCAATTGCCGCGCTTGAGACGCAGAAGTCGATCGTCGGTCAGTATTGGGCGCTCTACACCGATCAGCAAGCCGCGCTCGAGAACGGCAGCATCACGCTGGGTACCACCTGGCAGGTCATCGTGAACCTGGCGAAAGCCAACGGCGCGAAGATTGAGTCAACGCTGCACAACGAGGGTGCGACTGGTTGGTCTGACACCTGGATGGTGTCGAGCAAGGCCAAGCATCCGAACTGCGCGTACATGTGGCTCAACCACATCATTTCGCCAAAGGCAAATGCCGGAGTCGCCGAGTGGTTCGGTGAAGCACCTTCGAACGCGAAGTCGTGCGCACTGACTGCCGACCCCAACCACTGCGTCACGTTCCACGCCGGCGACGAGGACTACTTCTCCAAGGTGTACTACTGGACCACGCCGACCAAAGAGTGCTTAGATGGCCGTGACGTCGAGTGCGTGCCGTATACCGAATGGGTGAACGCCTGGAACAAGCTCCGCGCGTAATCGACTCAGGTCGCAACTTCGCGGGCCGGGGGAAACCCCGGCCCGCGTTTGCGATGTGGGGGCTGTTGTCGGCCCCACTCGCCTGGCTGCTCGTCGTCTATGTGGGTTCTCTCGCGCTCTTGGTGGTGAGTGCGTTCTTCAGCCTCGACGACTTCACTGGCAAACCGACCACCGAACTCACCACCAGCAATATCTCCGAGGCGTTCACGCAGGGCGAATACCTATCGCTCGTCGTGCGCAGCGTTGCTGTCGCCAGTGCCGCAACGCTGCTGTGTTTTGCACTCGCCATGCCAGCGGCGTTCTACATCGCGCGCCTTGCATCGCAGCGCACGCGACGTGCACTCGTGGTGGCGCTCATCTTGCCGTTGTGGACTGGCTATCTCGTTAAGGCCTTTGCATTGCGTGCAGTGCTCGCACCCGGTTCTGAATACGGCAATGGCGGTTTCATGTCGGGCCTCATCGGTTGGTCACCCGGGTTCGGTTATGTAGCGGTAACGCTGACTCTCGCCTACTTGTGGTTTCCTTACATGTTGCTGCCGATTTATGCGGCCTTGAGCGGCTACCCGATTCGTTGCTCGATGCATCAGCCGATCTTGGTGCAGGCTCGATGCGTACGTTTCGTTCGGTGATGTTGCCACTGTTGCTGCCATCAATTGCCGCCGGCAGCATTTTCACGTTTTCGCTCTCGCTTGGTGACTACATCACCGTCAAGATTGTCGGCGGCACTGCACAATTGATCGGCAACATCATCGAGCGTGCACTCTTGGCGCCAAACCAACCGCTCGCAGCAGCGTTCACCTTGTGGCCGATGCTGATTATGGTGACCTACCTCGCAGTGATGGGTCGCGCCGGGGCCTTCAAGAACCTCTAATGCAGCTTTCCGCCCTCGCTCGTCTCGTGTTGCGACTCGTGACCTACGCCGTGCTGGCTGTGGTGTACCTGCCGCTTGCACTCATTTTTGTGTTGTCGTTCAACTCGGCGAAGTCGATCGCATGGCCGCCGGTCGGGTTTTCCACTCGTTGGTGGGAGGGCTTTCTCGAGGTCGAGAGTGCTCGCGATGCGCTCTTGTCTTCTGCTCGGTTGGCATTCGTTGCGATGCTCATCGCAATCGTGTTGGGTTCGATGCTTGCGTTCGCGTTGCAGCGCTACGAGTTCTACGGCAAGAACTTCATCAGTTTTCTGGCCGTGTTGCCGATCGCGCTTCCGGGCATCGTTACGGGTGTGGCACTTCGCAACACGTTCGTGCGCTTCGGGTGGGATCTCGGGTTTCTCTCCGTGGTTGCCGGCCATGCGACGTTCTGCATCGTGGTGGCACACAACAACGTGATTGCCAGGTTGCGGCGCATCGCACCGAACCTGCGTGAAGCCTCGGCTGACCTCGGGGCGACGCCATTCCAGACGTTTCGTCTCGTGACATGGCCCCTCATCCGCTCGGCGGTGCTCGCGGGCGGCATCTTGGCGTTTGCGCTGAGCTTCGACGAGGTCGTGGTCACCACGTTCACCGCGGGGGCCGGCGTGCAGACGCTGCCCCAGTGGATCTTGAACAACTTCTCGCGACCCAACGTGCTTCCCTATGTAACGGTGATGGCCACGCTGGTGATGCTGGTATCACTGCCGATCGCCTGGCTGGCCCAACGCCTGGGCGACTCGAACCCAGGCTGACCCCGGGACGAGCGACGGGCCGACCGCATGCCACGCGCCGATTTCGACGAAAGTTCGTCAGAGACGTAGCGTCGCCGATGGTGGCGCGAGTTTTGACCATGATTCGAAGAACACGGTCGTCTTGCCCGGCGGGCAACGTGTGCATCGCGATGCGGTGCGACACAGCGAGGTAATCAGACGACAGTTTGAGTCGCCGTGCGACGGCGTGTGGAGCTTGGTCGGCAACGGACTTCGAACCAGACCTTCGTCAGGGCCCGCGATGGCGTGATTGCCATCGACACTGGCGAGAGCGTCGAAGAAATGCGTGAGGCGCTACATGAGCTGCGCAGCGTCGAGCAGTCACCCATTGCTGGCGTGATCTACACGCACTTTCACTACGTCGACGGCACTGCGGCACTTTTCGAAGAGGCAGGTGGTGCTGGCACGTCGGGCGGTGCAGCGACCCGCACCAACGCGACTGGCGCGAAAGTGCCGATCGTTGGGCACAAGCGCATTGCCACGAACCGTACGCGCGCATCGGCCGAAATTGGCCCGGCATACTCGCGCGGCCTCGTCGAACAGTTCGCTATCGCGCTTCCGGCAGATGGCCCTGACGGTCTCGTCAACGTCGGCCTTGGGCGTTGGTATCGCAACCCGGCGCACGCACCGTTCACATCTGGCCACCTGCCGGTGACGCAAGAGCTCGACGACACCTCGGGCACGTTCACGCTCGCTGGTGAGACCATCGAGTGGGCGCACTGCCCCAGCGATTCAGACGACTCGGTGAACTTCTACTTCTCGTCGCGCGGGCTGTGCGTGCACAACACCGTGTGGCCGGTGCTCTTCAACATTTACGCGATTCGCGGCGAAGAGTATCGCGACCCACGTGTGCTGCTGCGAGGTTTCGACCAGGTGCTCGCGTGGCAACCCGAGCATCTTGTCGGCACTCACGGCCCGGCCATCTCGGGCAAAAAGCAGATTCGCGAGCGCGTGACGCGATCGCGCGACGCCATTCAGTACTTGTGGGATCAAACCGTGCGCGGAATCAACAAGGGTTGGACTGCCGACGAGATTGCCGAACGCGTGAAGCTGCCCTCCGGCTACGACGACGACTACCTCACGTCAGAGCTCTACGGAGTAGCCGAGCACCACGTGCGGCAAATTTTTGCAGGCTTACGCGGATGGTTCGACGGCGACGAGACGAAACTCTTCCCACTTGCACCCGCCGAGCGGTACCAAAAACTGATCGATGGCTTCGGCGGTCGCGACGAGGTGCGCAAACAAGCCGCAGCTGCGATTGCGAACAACGATGTGCGCTGGGCCACTGAACTCGCGGGCTGGCTGGTGCGCACCCCAGCTGCGACCAGTGACGACAAGACCCTGCTCGCCCGTTGCATGCGCACGATTGGCGAGCGAACACCAGCCGCAAACATACGCAACTGGACACTCACCCGCGCACGACACCTCGAGGGTTCCGGCCCGATGGATCGCTTTTATCAACATCGCTTTAGTGCGCGACTGGTACGTCATCACGACAATGCGACGCTTGTCAACACGCTGCGCGTGACGCTGGAGCCGACTCTCGTCGAGGGTGTCGACCATCTCGTCACGTTTGTGGTCGATGGCGAACGACACGGCTTGCACGTGCGCAACGGTGTGGCGGTGCCAACTGGCGCGGGCACGGCAGCGAGCAGCAGCGAAGCCACACTTTCTCGCGCCACGTTCATCGACGTGCTCTCTGGCCGCACCACGTGGTCGGAGAATGTGGCGAGTGGCGCAATTCGAGTGTCTGGCGACACGAAACAGCTCGACGCCGTGCGGGCAGCCTTCGACGTGCCGGGTCTTACGTCGTGAGCAGGCGCACACGATGAACGGACACTCCACACAGCCCACCGGCCCTGCGCTGCCTCGCCCGTCGCGACCGTTCGCGGGCAGCGTGTCACGACTGCTGCCTGAGTCAAAGCCATCGTCGGAACCACTGACGTTGCCGCAAAAGAGCGCGCCAAACGTGGTGATCGTGTTGCTTGACGACGTGGGTTTCGGCACGTGCTCGACCTTCGGTGGTCCGGTGCCGACGCCCGCTCTCGACCGAGTGGCGCGAGAGGGTCTGCGTTTCAACCAGTTCCACACCACTGCGCTGTGCTCGCCGACTCGAGCAGCGATGTTGACCGGGCGCAATCATCACGCCGTGCACATGGGAGGCATTGCAGAAGCCGGTTCGGCGTTTCCGGGTTACGACTGCATCATTCCGCGCGAGGCGGCGACCGTTGCCGAAGTCCTGAAACTCTCCGGCTATTCCACCGCGGCGTTCGGTAAGTGGCATCTCACGCCACTGCGCGAACAGAGTTTGACCGGCCCGTTCGACCGTTGGCCGATGGGCTTGGGCTTCGAGCGCTTCTACGGAATCCTTTCAGCTGAAGCGAGCCAATACGAGCCGCCGATGTTCGATCAGACCACACCGGTAATGCCGTATGAACACCACGAGCGATACCACATGACCGAAGACATCGCCGACCGCGCAATCGAGTGGATGCAACTGCAGCGCTCGACCAACCCGCAGCGACCGTTCTTCGCCTACTTCGCGACGGGCGCGATGCACTGCCCACACCACGTGTGGCCAGAGTGGGCCGACAAGTTCAAGGGCCAGTTCGACGACGGATGGGACGCGCTCCGACAACGCGTCTATGAACGCCAGCTGCAACTCGGTGTCATTCCCAAGGGCACGGTGCTAACGCCGCGACCAGCGGAGATCCCCGCATGGAGCGAATACCCCGACAAATACAAACCAGCCGCGCGACGACTGATGGAAGTGTTCGCCGGTTTCATGGCGCACACCGACGCCCACGTCGGCAGGTTGCTCGACGCGCTCGACGATCTCGGCGTCGCCGACAACACAATCTTCGTCTATGTCACTGGCGACAACGGCGCGTCAGCTGAGGGCACGGTGCACGGTGCGTGGAGTGCACCATCGTTTCAGAACGGCATGCCAGAAGACCCAGAGTGGATTCTCGACCACATCGACGACTTCGGCACGGCACGCTGCGAGAACCACTACAACCTCGCGTGGGCGTGGGCACTCGACGCACCGTTCCAATGGATGAAACAAGTCGCGTCGCACTTCGGCGGCACTCGCAACGCCATGGCAGTTCGCTGGCCGATGGGCATCAGCGACAAGGGCGGGCTGAGACAGCAGTTTCACCACGTGGTCGACCTTTACCCCACGATCCTCGAAGCAGCGGGCATCGAGGCGCCAAACAGCGTGAACGGCATCGAGCAGATGCCACTGCACGGCGTGTCAATGATGCCGTCGTTCGCCAATGCGAACGCGGCCGAGACGCATCACACGCAATACTTCGAAATGTTCGGCAACCGCGCGATTTATCACGACGGATGGATTGCGTCGTGTTTCCACGGTCGCGTGCCGTGGGATCGCTTCGGTTCGGTGCCGTTCGACGGACCGCAAGAAAAGTGGGAGCTCTACGACATTCGCAACGACTTCTCGCAAGGCGTTGATCGTGCTGCTGAGCACCCCGATCGACTCGAGCAACTCAAGAGCTTGTTCGACAGCGAGGCGAAACGAAACAACGTGTACCCGTTGAAAGAGCCGGCGCAGACGTTCGGCCCATCGTTCTACGTGGGCGATGCACTCGGCGACATCACTTCGATGACCTACACCGCCGTCAACTGGCGCATGCCCGAGCGCAACGTGGTGAACTTGAAGAACTGTTCGTTTCGCATCGTTGCCGACGTCACCGTCAGCAAGGGCACGCATGGTGTGATCGCCTGCCAAGGCGGCAACATGGCTGGCTGGAGCCTGTACCTCGACGATGACTCTCGGCCGGTGTATCACTACAACTGGGTCGGCCACGAGCACTATGTGGCAACGGCGACGAAGCCGCTGTCACTCGGCCGACACCGCATCGAGGTCAATTTCGTCTATGACGGCGGTTTCGGCGCAGGTGGTGATGCGGTCGTGTCGGTTGATGAAGCGCCGGTCGCAGCAGTTCGTGTCGAGCACACGGTGCCGGTGGTGTTTTCGATGAGCGGAGAAACATTTGACGTCGGTCTCGACTCTGGTGCAGTGGTCGGCAACTATCCGCATGTGTATCGCTTCACCGGTGAGATTCACTCGGTGCTGCTCGAACGCCTGAGCGAACCGTCGCCAGAGATCAAAGCGATGGTGGCCGACGCCGAGTTCCGCGCAAGTCTGATGATTCAGTAGCGAGAGTCCGACCAACTGCCGAACAACGTTCGGCGAGTAGGGTCGCTGCATGGCTGCGCACGCAAAGAAGCTCGGTTACAACACTGGTTATTGGGGTTCGGGGCCACCGGCCGGAGTCGTTGAAGCAGTCAAAGAAGCCGACAAGCTCGGTTTTCATTCATTGTGGACTGCCGAGGCCTACGGCAGTGATGCACTCACGCCACTCGCGTGGTGGGGTTCGCAAACCAAGCAGATCAAACTCGGCACCGGCATCGTGCAGATGAGCGCACGCACACCCGCTGCAACGGCGATGTCGGCGATGACGCTCGATCACTTGAGTGAAGGGCGTCTGATTCTCGGTCTCGGTGCTTCAGGCCCGCAAGTGGTCGAAGGTTGGTATGGCCAGCCCTACCCGAAGCCGCTCGCCCGCACGCGTGAGTATGTCGACATCATTCGTCGCATCGTGCGACGCGAAGAACCCATCGACTTTCACGGCGAGTTCTATGACATGCCGCTGCGCGAAGGCGGTCTCGGGTTGGGCAAGGCGTTGAAGAGCACGATTCACCCGTTTCGCAAAGAGATTCCGATTTACTTGGCGGCTGAAGGCCCGAAGAACGTCGCGCTCTCTGCCGAGATTTGCGACGGCTGGTTGCCACTCTTCTATTCACCGAAAGACGACGCGCACTACCGCCGTTGTCTCGACGAGGGTTTCGCAAAGTCAGGCGACGCAACGAAACGCGAGCGATTCGAAGTGGTGTCGTCGCTCTTCGTGGTGCCCGGAGACGATGCCGAGAAGTGCGCCGACTTCATTCGCCCATTCGTCGCGCTGTATGCAGGTGGCATGGGCGCCAAAGGGGCCAACTTTCACTTTGAGGTGTTCGCACGCATGGGTTGGGAGCACATCGCCAACCAGGTGCAAGAGCTCTACCTGCAGGGCAAGAAAAAAGAAGCCGCCGCGTTGATTCCGCTCGAAATGGTCGAAGACGTCGCGCTCGTCGGCCCGCTCGACAAGATCAAAGGCGAGCTGCCGAAGTGGAAAGAAACCGCCGTCACCACCTTCTTGGTGGGCGGGCCGGCATCGATGCTGTCGATGTACGGCGATCTGCTCGCGTAGCGCAAGAGTCGCGCGAAACGGCGATCTGCTCGCGTAGGTGTGCGGCGTCTTAGTCGCAGCAGCTGTCGCGCCACCCACAACCCGCACACTTGTAGTGCGCATGCTCGGGGTGCAGTGCGTGGCCGCACTGCGGGCACTCACTGAAGATCGCGAATCGCGTGTTGCATGCTGCCGCAGGTGCCTGCGCCGTCGACTCGTGTGACGCAATCGACCGTTGCGATGACGGTTGCGGGCTCATGCGACACCTAGCGTAGAACGCCGCGGCTCGCCCATGACTGATAGTTCACCTCTCGCTACCGAAACGGGTGAACTGCCAATCATTCGACCCGGCAGCGCGCGGTCGGCGCTGTCGCACGAGCAGTTTCGCCGCATCTTTATCGCATCGTTCGGGTCGAACATCGGCTCGTGGATTCAAAACGTGGTCTTGCCGATCTACATCTATAACCGCACGGGCAAAGCCTCGGTGGTGGCGCTGCTGATTTTCGCGCAGATGGGGCCGTTGCTTCTGCTTGCGATTCCGGCTGGTGTCATTGCCGATGCGGTCAATCGGCGCAAATGGCTGCAGGCGATGCAGTTGGTGATGCTCACGTTCAGCGTGGTGCTCGCTGCATTGGCGCGGGTCGATGCACCAATCTGGGCGATCTTTCTCGCGCAACTCGGTGTGGGCATCGGCGGCGCGCTGAACATGCCGGCGTGGTCGGCGCTGCTTCCATCGCTCGTGCCGCAACACGATTTGCCGGGTGCGATGTCGCTGAATTCGACATTGATCAACGGTTCACGTGTCGTTGGGCCGATCTTGGTGGCGTTGCTCTCGCCGCTCGGCGCTGAAGCATGGCATTTCTTTGCGTTCAACGCACTCACGTATCTGTTGGTGGTCTGGGCGCTGTCGCGCACGCACACACCGCACCACGCCCCCGACCCCACGCGCGGGTGGAAGCGATTCACCTTTGCCTTCCGCGTTGCGAAAGAACGACCAGTCGTGCGGCGACTGCTGCTCAGCTTGGCGTTGTATTCGCTTATCTCGTTGCCGTACATCGGGCTCTTCCCCGCTGTTGCCGAGTTGAACTTCGGCATCAACGACTCGAGCGCGACCTACAAGTGGCTGTATGCGACGTGGGCGCTTGGTGCCGCGCTCGGCGGGCTCGCTCTTGGCACGGTGTTGGTTGGTCGTGATCCGCGGTGATGATTCGCTGGGGTTTTCTCGCCAACGCCGTCGCATGGCGGGGTTCGCTGCATCGCGCTCGGCGGTGCCGGCGTTCATCACTGGGTTTTTCCTCGGCGTGTCGTATTTCTTCACCACTACGGCGATGTCAACCGTGATGCAAGGGCGCCTCGCTCCGCACGAGCGCGGCCGCACGATGGCGCTGTGGTTCATGTCGTTCGGCGGCACGGTGCCAATCGGCAACATGGTGTTCGGCCCGCTGGTCGACCAATACGGCACGAGGTGGTTGCTGTTTCTTGGTGCAGCGTGGGCGCTGGTGTTGGCGTGGTGGTGCAACACCCGCGCGATTGACGAACGCGCCGCCGCGTTGTAGCTGCAGCGCAATCTCGCAGCGAGGTCTGACTAGGCGAAAGCTGCCACGAGGCGCTCGAGACCAGCCACACGAGAGCCCTTCACCAGCACGGCATCGCCGTCACCAAACTCGCCGACGCGAGCGATGGCAGCCTGCAGCGTTATCGACTCTTCGCCATACAAATTGGTGTCGACACAAATCAACTCAATCTCTTGGCGACGAGCCAGAGCGGCGATGGCGCGGTGTGAGATCTCGGGGTTCTTTAGCTCGGCCATGACGCCGACGAAGGCGACTCTGCGTCGCGCCGGCACCGCTGCAAGCGTGTCAAATGCGGCAGCCATCGACTTTGGGTTGGCGTTGTAAGCGTCGTCGATCAGCGTCACCCCGCGCGCCGTGGTGTGCAGATGCATTCGGTTGGGCGACATGGGCGCCGATGTGAGGGCGGCCGCGGCTGCGCGAACGTCGACACCACACTCACCCGCTGCGGCAATTGCCGCCGCCGCGTTGTGGCACTGTGGCGACCGGCGATGGGCAATGCAAACGACACGTCGCCCCATGGCGTGGCGAGGTGAACGGTGGCGTGGGCACGGTCGTCGAGGTCAACTCGAGTGATACAAACCGTGGCTTCAGGCGATTCTCCGAATGTGACCACTCGCGCCGACGTGCGGGCCTGCATCGCGAGCACCCGCTCGTCGTCGGCATTTAAGATTGCCACGCCGTCGCTCGGCAGGGCTTCGACGAGTTCGCCCTTGGCACGCGCGATGCCATCGAGGTCGTCGAGCAAGGCGCTATGTGCTTCGGCGACGGCGGTAACAATGCCGATGCGAGGCAGACCAACTTCGGTAAGGCGCGTGATTTGTCCGTGGCCACGCATGCCCATCTCCAGCACGAGTGCTTCGGTATCGTCATGGGCGTTCAGCAAGGTGATGGGAACACCCTGGTCGTTATTAAACGAACGCGAACTTGCTGCAACCTTCAAGGCAGACCCGATTGCAGCTGCTGCAAAATCCTTCGTGGTGGTCTTGCCGACCGAACCGGTGAT
>RFMM01000002.1 GCA_009927665.1 Actinomycetota bacterium | reverse complement strand
GACGAGCACCCGCGACCCGCTCACGGCAAACAACTCGCGCGCCAGCAGAACCTTTTGTGCGTTACCACCGGAGAGCTTCCGAGTGGGTGTCAGCGGTCCTGGTGTCTTTATCTCGAGTTGTTTGATGAAGTACTCGGCCTCGTCGTGCGCAGTCTTGCGGTCGACGAGAAAACCTCGTTCGCGAGTGAGTACGAGGTTGTCGACCATCGACAACGACGGCGCAAGGCCCGTGCCGAGCCGGTCTTCCGGAACATATGCGAGCCCGGCCCGTCTGGCCCCGACCGCACCAGACCGGGCAGTGGGCTGGCCGCAGACGGTGACGTTTCCGTTCCGCGGTGTGCGCAAGCCGGCGACGACTTCTGCGAGATCTCTCTGGCCGTTGCCCGCGACACCGGCAATCCCGACGATTTCTCCCGCCCGCACCTCGAAGTTGATGTCTGCGAGAACCTCCGCACCGTCTCGTTCGAAGTGCACCTGCGAGACAGAGAGCAACACCTCCCCTGTCGGCGATTTTGCACGTCTCGGCACGATGTTGATCTCGCGCCCCACCATCAGTTCGGCCAGCCGCTTTACATCTGCTTCACCGCGCGCTACCGAGCCCGTCACTCGTCCGCCACGCATCACGGTGATGCGGTCGGAGATGTCGACAACTTCCCCGAGCTTGTGGCTGACGAACACCACGGACTTTCCTGCACGAGTCATCGCGCGCACCGTGACGAAGAGTTTCTCTACTTCTGGGGGCGCTAGAAGCGCGGTGGGTTCGTCGAGCAGCAAGATCTCCGCGCCTTGGTAGAGCGCTTTGACGATCTCAACGCGTTGCCGCTCACCGGCCGAGAGTTCACCCACAACGGCCCGAGGGTCGAGCGGCAGGCCATATTCCTGCGTGATCTTTCCGACTCGTTCTTCTATTTCTCGGGTCGCTAATACAAAGGGCAACGACTTGTGGCCAAGTACCACGTTCTCAGCAACGGTGAAACGATCGACAAGTCGGAAGTGCTGGTGCACCATCGCGACACCATTCGCTAGACCGTCACGTGGGCTGTTTAATCGAATCTCGCTGCCGTTACGGAGCACCTTGCCTTCTTCGGGTCGGTAGAGGCCGCACAGCACGGAGGCGAGGGTGCTCTTGCCTGCTCCGTTTCACCGAGCAAGTGTGAACTTCGCCGCGGGCGAGCTGGAAGTCGACCTTGTCGTTGGCAACGACACCCGGAAACCGCTTGGTTACCCGGCGAGCCTCAAGCGCAAACGCCACAGCAGGCAAGTTTGCCACAAACACCGTTCCGCTGCGCCGAGCGGTATGACGACAAAAAGCAAGGCGCCCACCCCGACGAATCGGAGTGGGCGCCCGCTTTCAGGTCTTCGGGATTATCAGCCCTTTGCGGAGCCGATGACTCCTTCGACGAGGTACGACTGGCCGAGCAAGTCACCGAGCGAAGCCGAAGCTCCTGCCGCGATCTGCTCATTGCCTTCGTTGTCCTTGATCGGACCAGTGAATGGCTGGAACGAGCCGTCGATGATGGCGGCTGCC
>RFMM01000174.1 GCA_009927665.1 Actinomycetota bacterium | reverse complement strand
GGGCACGTGCGGTGACGTCGCGTCGCACGCGAGCAACCATGGTGCGACCCAGAGTCAGAGCGTGACGAGCAGGCGAGCCCGCACGAACTCGCTGATCGTCACCTCACGGTCGGTGGCATCGTGCACGACAATCAGCGAGTCGGCTTTGCCGTGACGCACCACGGTGCAACGACGGCCCGGTGTGAGTTGGTCGCGTTCAAGTTCGGTGAGTGCGGTCTCATGTTCTTCGATGTCTTCGGGAATTCGCACGACCGTGAACGAGGTTCCGGCCGAGAGATTGCCAAGGGCAGTCGTGGTGATGTTGTTCGCCGCTGAACCGGGAATCGGGTTGCCATGCGGACACGTTGCGGGGTTGCCCAGCAGTCGAACGAGGCCCGCCTCGACTTCATCGCTGATGACGTGTTCCCAGCGACACGCTTCGTGGTGGGCCTTCGACCACGGCAGACCAATGACATCGGTGAGAAACCGCTCGGCCAGGCGGTGACGTCGCACGATACGCGATGCCAACGCTTCGCCCGACTCGGTCAGCAACAAGTGGGTGGCATCGATCCGCACGAGGCCAGCGCCTTCAAGGCGCTTCACCATCTCTGACACCGACGCCCGAGACACGTCGAGGCGTTCGGCTAGCCGGGCCTGAATGACCTCTGCATTGTCTTCGCGCATCTCATAGATGCACTCGCAATATTCCTCAAAAGCCGGATGATGTTCGGCGGTGAGGGTCACGCCGCTCAGCGTATCCATGGGCACACCGAGTGGGTACTCTTCGGCAGTGGCCAACAACGCGGTGATTGGTGAGTTTTCCCCTGCCGTTCGCGAGTGGTTCACTGCGTCGTTTCCCGAACCGACGCCTGCACAATCGGCGGGCTTCGCGCGAATCGTGGCCGGCGAACACACGCTGATTTCTGCTCCGACCGGCAGCGGCAAGACGCTTGCGGCATTTCTCGTTGCAATTGACCGCCTGGTGACGCGTGACCCGCTCGAAACGTCGACGACTCGCGTTTTGTACGTGTCACCCTTGCGTGCGCTCGCCTTCGACGTCGAAAAGAATCTGCGTGCACCGATTGTTGGTATCAGTCATGCAGCCGAGCGACTCGGCACCACATTTCGCGAACCGTTGGTTGCAATGCGCACGGGCGACACCAGTGCGCGTGACCGCCAGCGTATGTTGCGTAACCCGCCCGACATTCTCATCACGACGCCCGAGAGCTTGTATTTGATGCTCACTTCGTCGGCGCGCTCAACCCTCGCGCATGTCGACACGGTGATCATCGATGAGATTCATGCAATGGCGGCCACCAAGCGGGGCGCACACCTGGCACTCTCACTCGAGCGGCTCGAAGAAGTCACTCAGACTGCACCACAACGAATCGGTTTGTCTGCCACTCAGCGGCCGCTTGAGGAAGTCGCACGTTTTCTCGGTGGCTCGCGCGATGGCGCACCACGACCAGTTGCCATCGTCGATGCCGGCGCCCGCAAGACCCTGCACCTCGAGGTCGTCGTGCCAGTCGAAGATATGGGCGAATTAGGCAAGGTCACCCACGAGTTGCGCAGCGGACCCGCCACCGCTGCTGGCGTCGAACGTCGCACGAGCATCTGGCCGAGCATTACGCCGCGCATTCTTGAGTTGATTCAACAACATCGAAGCACGATCATCTTCTGTAATGCGCGACGTGCCGCCGAGCGACTAGCGGCACAACTCAACGAGTTGGCTACCGACCTCGGAATTGCCGAGGGCGAGTTGGTGAAGGCGCACCATGGTTCGCTGGCACGTGAGCAGCGCATCATCATCGAAGACCGACTGAAGCGCGGAGACCTTCGCGCGATCGTCGCCACGAGCAGTCTCGAGTTGGGCATCGACATGGGGGCAGTTGATCTCGTCGTGCAAGTCGAGTCACCCGGCGCAGTCAGCCGCGGAATGCAACGCATCGGGCGAGCAGGTCACGCCGTCGGCGAGCCGAGCACGGGCAAGGTGTTCCCCAAACATCGTCACGATTTGCTCGAAGTCGCCGTCGTGGCGCGGCGCATGCTCGACGCCGATATCGAGTCGACGCGGTATCTGCGAAACCCACTTGATGTTCTGGCACAGCACGTGGTGGCACACGTGGCGATGCACCCCGACATGAAGGTCGAGTCTCTGGCTGCGATGGTTCGGCGCTGCGCGAACTTCGCCGAGATGTCAGATGAGGTGTTGCACAATGTGCTCGACTTGCTCGCGGGGCGGTATCCGAGCGAAGAGTTCCGCGACTTGCGGCCGCGCATCGTGTGGGATCGCATCGCCGGCACACTGCGTGCACGCGATGGTGCGCAGCGTCTGGCAGTCACCAACGGCGGCACGATTCCTGACCGCGGACTCTTTGGTGTCTTCTTGCCTGACGGCACTCGAGTGGGCGAACTCGACGAAGAGATGGTCTATGAAACTCGTCCGGGTGAGACCTTCATTCTCGGAGCCTCAACGTGGCGCATTGAAGACGTGTCGTTCGACCGCGTAATCGTGAACCCCGCACCCGGTGAGCCGGGCAAGATGCCGTTCTGGCATGGCGATCGGCTCGGGCGACCACTTGAACTCGGCCGAGCGGTCGGTGCATTTCTGCGTGAGTTGCGTGACGTGAGCAGCAATTCGAGTGAAGCCGCCGAAGCGATGCTCGTCGAGCGTCACTGCCTCGACGCACTCGCCGCCAAGAACCTGCTCGCCTATGTCAACGAGCAGGTGGATTCGACCGGCTCGCTTCCTGACGACCGCACGGTGGTAATCGAGCGCTTTCGTGACGAGATTGGTGACTGGCGCATCTGCATTCACTCGCCGTTCGGCACACCAGTGCACGCGCCATGGGCGATCGCGCTCGAACGTCGTCTGCTCGACAGGCTCGGTATCCCAGTTGAAACCATGTGGGGCGATGACGGCATCGTTTTGCGACTTCCTGAAGCCATCGATCGGCTGCCGATCGAAGAACTGATGATTGACCCCGACGAACTCACCGAGGTGTTGGTCAACGCCGTGCCGCAGACGTCGCTTTTTGCAGCGCGGTTTCGTGAGTGTGCGGCGCGAGCCCTCTTGTTGCCGCGTCGTCGCCCCGACCAGCGCACGCCGCTGTGGCAACAGCGACAGAAGGCCGCTGACTTATTGGCAGTCGCGGCGAAGTATCCGACCTTTCCAATCTTGCTTGAGACCAGCCGCGAATGTTTGCAAGACGTGTTTGACGTGCCGGCTCTGCGCGACATTCTCACCCAGATGCGCTCACGGGCGATTCGACTCGTCAGTGTCGACACGCCGAAGGCATCACCGTTTGCTCAGAGCTTGCTCTTCAACTGGATTGCCGCCTACATGTACGAAGGCGACGCGCCACTCGCCGAACGTCGTGCTGCCGCCCTCGCACTTGATCGCGACTTGCTCGACGACCTACTTGGGTCAGAAGAGCTACGCGAGTTGCTTGACGCCGAGGTGCTGGCCGAAGTTGAGCTTGAGCTGCAGTGTGTCGTCGAAGGTCGACGCGCACGCAACACCGACGAAGTGCACGACCTGCTGCGCCGGGTTGGTGATCTCACCGCAGACGAGGTGGCATTGCGTAGCGAGGTCGACGCGGCACCGGCACTCAGCGACTTGGTGGGGCAGCGGCGTGCGATTCAGATTGTGGTGTCGGGTGAACAGCGGTATGCCGCCGCTGAAGACGCAGCGCGTTATCGCGACGCTCTCGGCTGCGCCTTGCCACTTGGTTTGCCGAAAGCATTCACCGACCCTGTCGATGCGCCACTCGTCGAGTTGGTGGCGAGATTTGCTCGCACTCGAGCACCGTTTGTTACACGCGATGTCGCAGTGCGGTTTGGTCTCAGCGTTGAGCGGGCGGCCGTCGCCCTCGCCACACTCGAGGCCGCCAATCGAGTGGTGCGCGGCGAGTTTCGTCCCCTCGGTGCCGAACGAGAATGGTGCGACGTTGAGGTGTTGCGTCTCATTCGACGTCGTTCGCTGGCACGGCTGCGCAAAGAAGTAGAACCCGTCGACCAGTTGACGTTCGCGCGGTTTCTTGCTGAGTGGCACTGCGTCACCGCGCCGAGCTCTGGCAGTGAAGCGCTCGTTGAGGTGCTCTCGACATTGTCGGGTGCGTCGCTCGTGGCCTCCACGCTGGAGACCGACGTCTTGCCGATGCGCGTGCGTGGCTATCGCCCGGTGTTGCTCGACGACCTCTGCACGAGCGGAGAAGTCGTGTGGATTGGTGCCGGTTCTCTCGGTGGCAACGACGGGCGCGTGCGGCTGTTCTTTGCCGATCAGCTCGCCACGTTGTTGCCCGCCTTCGAACAGGGCGAAAAAGTTGAGGGTCAGGTGCACGACCAGATTCGCGCCGCACTCGCCGAGCGTGGTGCGAGTTTCTGGGGTCAACTGCGGGCCGCGGTGCGTGGGGCTAGCGACTCTGAAGTGCTCGCTGCGCTGTGGGATCTCGTCTGGTCAGGCGAGGTCACCAACGATTCACTCGCGCCGCTGCGCGCGATGCTGCTCGGTGCACGCACGGGCAAGAGTGCGCGGGCACTACCGGCAGCGTCTCCTTCGCGGCGTGCCGCTGCACGCCTCATTCGCCCGCGTCACTCGCGCACGCCCGGTGCGGCACGCTCGGGACCGCCTGCAGCCCAAGGCCGTTGGAGCCTTGTGAGTCACTTCGTTGACGGCACGGTCTCGACCACTCAGTCGGTGCACGCGTTGGCGTTGCAGATGCTCGAGCGTCACGGGGTGTTGACACGCGAGGCGGTGCTTGCTGAGGGCGTGCGCGGTGGGTTTGCCGGCGTCTACGGCGTGTTGAAGGCGCTCGAAGAGCGGGGCACGGTGCGGCGTGGGTACTTTGTCGATGGTCTTGGTGGTGCGCAGTTTGCCGTGCCAGGGGCAGTCGATCGCTTGCGCGCGTGCAAAGAGACGAACGACCTCGAGCAGGTCGGCACCGCTGTGGTGTTGGCGGCAACAGATCCGGCGCAACCATACGGTGCGAGCGTCGACTGGCCGACTACGAATGGTCGACCGATGCGGAGTGCTGGGGCGATGGTGGTGCTGTGCGACGGTGAGGCGCTCGCATGGTTCGACGTGCGCAGTCATCATCTAGTGACCTTCGAGCAGCGCACCGACAAACGCGCATGGGCAGTCTTGGCTGATGCACTGCGAACTCTGGTGAAAGATGGTCGGGTGCGATCGGTCGAAATTCGCAAGATCAATGGCGAACCGCACGACGATGCGACACCAGCCACGGTGGCGATCGTCAACGAGTTGGTGAACGAAGGACTCGTGCGCGGCTATCGCGGGTTGGTGTTGCGCGACGCAACTACGTGATGCGGATGGCAGCGGGATGCAACAGGTCTGACTGAAGCGCGACGAGTGTGGCTGCGACGCCGCGACCGTGGCTACGGCCCGACGTTGCGCAAGCCCGCCCATGCGAAGGCAGCCAGGCGGCAGCCAACCAGGTGCGGGTCAAAGGCGTTGCCGCTCATCACCAGTTGTCGACTCACGCTCTCAGACATGCCAACCAATGCATAGGCGAGCAGTCGTTGGTGTTCGGCATCAATGCCGGCATCGATAAGTGGGGCAATGGCCTCTGCGACCTGGCGTTCGACCTTGCGCACTGCGGTGGCGAACTCTTCGTCGTTGCGGGCACCACTGCCGAACAGCAATACAAACGATTCGCGATTGCTATCGACCCATTTGAAGTACGCAACGACCCCCGCTTCGGTTTGAGCGCGCCCATCGGTGGCATCGGCGGTGGCCTTGCTCACCGCGGTGAGCATTGATGCGGCAACCTCGTCGATGAGCGACAGGTATAACTCGCGCTTTGAAGCGAAGTGCTGATAGAGCACCGGCTTGGTCACCCCTGCTGCGAGAGCGATGTCGTTCATTGACGCATCGTGGAATCCGCGTGCGGCAAACGTTCGCAGTGCGACATCAAGAATCTGTGTGCGCCGTTGCGCCGCCGGCAATCGGCTGTTCATGCGGTGCTCGCTTCGTCATTGGTGGCGGCTTCTTTGTTCTTGCCCGCTTCGTCCTCACGGCGTGCCGCACGAATGCCGTAGGTGATCACGATGCTCGGGGCCAAAATCATCGAGCCAACCACCAAGGAGACGCCGCTGATCAGATGCATCGCTTGGGTCAGGCCCCACCAGAGACCGACGAAGAAGCTGACGACCGAGACGGCGTAGAGGCCGTACCCGGTTCGTGAGGCGACCGTGTTCCAGCGGGCAATCATCTCACGGCGGGCCACGACCGGATCACTCGACTGCGCCCGATTCGTGGCACCACTCGACGGTGATGGATCTGTGGCACTGCTCATGGCGTGTCGTAAATCTACGAGCCATTGCTGCAGTCAACGATGTTCTGTGATGAAGTTCGCTCTTAGGCTGAAAACCGCGTGAACCTGCCTGACGAGTCGAGCGACTCGGTGATTCAACTGCGCGATGTGGTGGTGGCTCCGGCCGGATTTCCCGCGCTGGCGGGCGCAACTCTCGAAGTGCGCGCCGGTGAGTTGGTCGCCCTGCGCGGTGCGAACGGTGCAGGAAAGACCACGCTCTTGCGCTTATGTGCTGGCCTCGCCCCACTTGCACGCGGCGCCGCTTCAGTATTGGGTGTCGACCTCAGTAGAGACCGCGCAGCGGTGCGACGCAGCGTAGGTTTCGTCGGGCACCGCAATGGGCTGTACGGCGAACTGACCGCACGTGAGAATGTCGCTTTCGTCGGTGCGCTCGTTAATGCCACGCGAAGTGAGGTTGATGCGGTGCTCGAAGAGTTCGGCCTCGGTGGGCGAGTGGCTGACACGAGAGCGGTGGCGTTGTCGGCAGGTCAGCGTCGTCGAACGGCGTTGGCATCGCTCGCGGTGCGTCGTGCACGACTGTGGTTGCTTGATGAACCGCACTCCGCCCTCGACGCTGACTCACGTCAGCAACTCGAGCGAGTGTTCATACAAGCAACGGCTGCAGGAGTCACGGTCGTGTACACCACGCATGAGCGCTCTAGCAATTCGCAGCCGATGCCGCGCACGATCACCATGGATGCCGGACGAGTGGTGCAAGACCATGCGTAACGTGTTTGCCGTTGCGCGCAAAGACCTGGTGGTCGAGTGGCGTGCCCGCCTGTTGCTGGTGCGGGTGCTGCCATTTGCCTTGCTCGTGCTCGTTCTGTTTGCTGTTGCGCTCGACTCTGAAGCGTTACTCGAGCGTGCGGCAGCAGGCCTGGTGTGGCTCGCGGCGATGTTCGCTGCCCTGCTCGTGGTGCAACGTTGTTACGACATTGAAACTGCCGACGGTGCACTCGATATGTTGCTCACGTCAGTAGTTGAGCCATCACGAGTGTTCTTCGGCAAGTTGCTCGCGGTCGTCGGCCAGTTGCTCGTGCTGGTGGTAGTGCTGGTCGGTGGTGCAGTTGTGCTCTATGGGGTGAGGGTTGATGCAGCCGGACTCGTGCTGTTAGTCACTACGGTCGTCACCGCAGTCATTGGTCTCGCCAGCGTCGGTACTCTCTATGGCGCTGTGGTTGCTCAACTCACCGGGCGCGATTCGCTGCTTCCACTGCTCGCGATGCCAGTGCTGGCACCCCTCTTGATCGGGGCATCGCGCGCTACCGAGGCCGCCTTTGGCAGCCGAACCATCGACCTCGCCACGGGTTGGGCGTGGACTGCGTTGCTCGCGGTCTTCGCTGTGGTATTCACAGCCGCAGGTGCCGCCTCATTCGCCACGCTCACCGAGCCTGATGCCTGAGGTGCCACTGATGTCTGACACGACACCAACGCCACACGGCGCCGCTTTGCTCGGTGCAGGTACCGCACGCCGATCGCTCGGCACTGCGACACCCGCAACACGAATCATCGGTTTGCTCACCCTTGCGACCATGACCTGGGTAGTCGTGAGTGCGTTTTTCATCACTTCACCTGATGTGGTGCAGGGCGACTCGGTGCGCATCATGTATGCCCACGTGCCCGCTGCGTGGGTGGCATACCTAGCGTTCGTAACGACGGCGATCGCCTCGGGCATCTCGGTCGTGCGTCGCCATCGCACACTCGGTTTTGATCGCGTGGCAGGAGCATCAGCCGAGGTTGGTGTGCTGTTCATGGGTTTGGCATTGGTGACGGGCAGTCTGTGGGGTCGCCTCACGTGGGGCACGTTCTGGCAGTGGGATCCGCGACTCACGACCACACTGTTTCTTTTCATCACCTATGTCGGCTACCTCGCGGTGCGACGCATCGACGCGTCACCCGAACGTCGCGCAAAGCGCAGTGCCGTGCTCGCCCTGCTGGCCGTGCTCGAGATACCACTGGTGCATTTTTCGGTGGTGTTGTGGCGTTCGCTGCACCAAGAGGCAAGCGTGCTCAACCCAGATGGCGATGTGCGACTTGACGGCTTGATGCTCTTCACGTTGTTCTCTGGTGTCGTTGCGTTCACCTTGGGTTTCGTGTGGCTTGTCATTCACCGCCAACGACTGCAGGCGTTGGTTGATTTGCAGGGCACGGTCGGTCTCGACTCGGCGATTGCCGCTCGCGCCACCGAGGCGGTATTGCGGTGAAAGATCTCGGGTTCATCTTGCTCAGTTGGTCGGTAACGCTCGGTTCGATGGCACTGCTTGCACTCGCAACACTGCGACGCGCCAAGTCGCTCGCCGCGCGTATCCGACGACCAGAAGCCTTGGCTGTAGTCGCGATGGAACTTACGCCACGCCCCGACCAACCAGCGTCATCGCGTCGGCGACTGCTGCCGGCAATCATCGCTGGCCTCGCTGTCGTGGTCGGCATCGGCATCGTCGCCATCTTTCTCACGTCATCGATCGACTACTACTGCAACGTCGATGAAATCGGTGTGCGCGAGGGCTGCGACGACACTCGCCGTGTGCGGGTGCAGGGCACTGTTGACGAAGGCAGCCTCGAACAACGAATGTCTACAACGGCATTTGTCATGTCGTTCAACGGCGCATCACTGCCCGTCGAGTACGACGGCGAACCAGGCGGCATCTTCCAAGAGTGCATTCCGGTGGTGGCGCACGGTCGGGTCGTTGACGGCGTCTTGCAGGCGACTCGCATCGAAGTGAAGCACTCGAATGAATACGAGGCGCAGAACAAAGAGCGAATCACCGAAGCCGAGACCTCGGCATGCTCATAGCGAGCACCATCGCCCAGCTAGGCAGGGGAATTCTCTTACTGGGTTTCGTGGCGTCGTTCTTCGGCGCTTTCGCAGCAGCGGTCGGTGCCAAGCGTGCTGATCAAAAGACGCTGCGGCTCGTGCCGCGTTTCGTTGGCATCGCAATGGCCGCGGCAATCGGTGCATTCAGCGTGATGGAGTGGGCGATGATGAGCCGCGACTTCTCGCTCGATTACGTGCAGAAGGTTGGCTCGCGCAGCACGCCGGCGCTTTATAACTTCGCGGCGGTATGGAGCGCACTCGAAGGCTCGATTCTGATGTGGGTGCTCATCTTGGCGGGCTATCTCGCCGCTGCGACATGGTGGATGCGTCGGCGTATCAACGAACCACTCGTCGGTTGGGCGATTGCCGTGATGCTGGCGGTGTTGGCGTATTTCTTCTTGTTGTCGTTCGGCCCCGCGAACCCGTTCGTCGTCGGCGCGCCAGGCGTCACCGATGGTCCTGGCCCGAATCCACTTTTGCAAAATCATGTGCTCGTGATGTTTCATCCTCCGATTCTCTATCTCGGCTACGTCGGCATGACCGTGCCGTTCGCCTTTGCGGTAGCGGCTTTGATCACTGGCAAAGTCGATGATGGTTGGTTGCACGTGACTCGTCGCTGGACGCTTGCGGCGTGGGGCTTTCTCACCTTCGGCATTGCGCTCGGTGGCTGGTGGAGCTACGAAGTGCTCGGCTGGAGCGGCGTGTGGGCGTGGGACCCTGTCGAGAACGCCTCACTCTTGCCGTGGATCACTGGCACCGCCTACATCCATTCGGTGATGGTGCAAGAACGACGCGGCTTGTTGCGGGTGTGGAACATCTCGTTGTTGATCGCCACGTTCAGCCTCACGATTCTCGGAACCTTCCTCACTCGTTCTGGAGTTCTCAACAGTGTGCACGCGTTCTCAGAAAGCGACATTGGCCCTTGGTTGCTTGTCGCCTTCGGCGTCATAGTTGCCGCGTCGCTGGTGCTCGTGTTCATGCGCGGCGACCAACTTCGCTCGTCGGGCACCGTCGAATCGATCTATTCGCGTGAAGGCGCGTTTCTCTTGAACAACATTCTCTTCGCGGTGTTCGCCTTTGTGGTCTTGCTCGGCACGGTGTTTCCGCTCGTTGTCGAGGCGCTACAACAGCGTCAGATTGTGGTCGGCGAGCCCTTCTTCGATCAGTTGACCGTGCCGATTGGAATCACGATGTTGTTCATCATGGCGGTGGCACCGATGTTGCCGTGGCGTCGCAGTGGTCGCGACTCGCTCGGTGAGAAGCTCTTGGTGCCGGCCGTCGTTGGGCTCGTGTCGCTCGGGCTCGCGGTGGCGGTCGGTGCACGGGGCCTCGCACCGTTGTTGGCCTTCGGTCTTGGCGGTTTCGCCGCGGGCAGCGCGCTCGCCCACCTCGGTCGCGCGATTCGAGCGCAGCGACTCAACGGGTTCGTCGGTCGTTCAAACGGCGGCATGATCGTGCATCTTGGAGTCATCATGATTTGTGTGGCGCTCACTGCCTCGAACTCGTTCACACGCAGTCAAGAGATCGATCTCGTGCTTGGTCGCGAAGCGTCGTTCGCAGGGCACACCTTTGAGTTGGTCGGCTTCGAAGAGCGCACCGACTCACGCAGCAACTCGGTGCGCGCGCTCGTGAGCATCGATGGCGGCAAGGCCTACGCGCCGGCCATCACGAAATTCACACGCATCGGCATGAATGTGGGAACCCCATCGGTGCGCACGAGCTTGACGCACGACATCTATCTCACGCTTGAGCCACCCGTGCGCCAAGACTCTGGCCAGGCGCGAATCAAAGTGTTCGTTAAGCCGATGATTCTCTGGCTATGGGTGGGCACGTTCGTGATGGCGGCGGGAACCGCTTTGGCCATCATGCCGCGCCGTCGCCGCGGCGGGCGTTCTGATCGAGGTGAGCATGGTGATCTTGTCGAGCGTGCTGATCTTGTCGAGCGTGCCGATGCATCCCAACACGCAACACCTACATGAAAGCTGCTCGCCTCGGCGCCATCGTTGCTGCGTTGGTGCTCGCCGCACTCGTAGCTGTGCTCATCGTCTCTGACGGCGATGGTGACGTCGGTGCCCGCTCGCCGCTGCTTGGGCAGCCTGCTCCTGCCGTGAGCACAACAACGATTGACGACCAGCCGTTCGCCTTGGCACGCCGCAAGGGTTCGTGGGTGGTGTTGAACTTCTTCAATTCGACGTGTGTTCCGTGTATCGCCGAGCACCCAAGCCTCGTTGAGTTTGCACGCGGCGAGTCGTCGCGTGTCGATGGCGTCGAGTTGTACACGGTGGTCAATGATGATGCCGACGACGCTGTGCGCGACTTCTTCACTTCGAATGGTGGTGATTGGCCGAAGTTGCGCGATGCCGATGGCGCGATCGCAGTGGCCTTCGGGGTGGCCAAGGTGCCGGAAACCTGGATCATTGACCCGAATGGCTTTGTGCGACTGCGCATCATCGGTCAACTCGCCAGTGGGGTGCTCGAATCGCAGATGACTCGGCTGCGCGAGACCAGCGAATCATGAGCGAGACGACGGCGCAGCGACGTGTGCCCAGACGTGCCGCATGGCTCGTCATCATCGTTGCTGCAGCGGCACTCTTGGTGTTTGGCACGGTGCGCGAAGGCGGGCCGCTCACCCAGCAAGACCGCATCGATGCGGTGACCAAACGCATCGCTTGCCCAACCTGCGACGGTGAGAGCGTCTATGTATCGCGTGCATCAGCCGCTGAATCGATTCGCGCTGAGGTTGCGCGCCAGGTTGGCGACGGGGTGCGTACCGACGATGAGATCGTCGCCTACGTCGCTGAGCGTTTCGGTGGGCAAGTGCTGCTCGTGCCGCGCGCAACGGGCCTTGATGCAGTCGTGTGGATACTTCCTCCGCTGTTTACCGCTGTGCTTCTCGGGGCATTATGGTTGGCGTTTCGTCGTTGGCGTGCGCCAAGTGTTGCGACGGCGACGCGTCGTCCACTGCTCGTCGCGCTGGCGCTCGTGGTTGTCGTCGGTGTCGGCGGCGGTGTGCTCGTTGCCCGGCAGTCGGGTCAACGATTGCCGCTCGAAACATTGACGGGTGGAATCGAAGACAGCACTGCCTCTCTGCTGGCTCAGGCACGACTGGCGAGTGGCACCGACGTTGCTTCGGCAATCGAGCTGTATGACCGTGTGCTGGTCACTGACCCTGACAACGTTGAGGCCATCACCTATCGGGCGTGGCTCGTGATGTTGTCGGCGCGACAGTTTGACGACGACTTGCAACGCCAGGCATATGGAGCATCGGTGGCTGCTTTTGGTCGCGCACTTGAGCTTGAGCCCTCGTATGTTGACGCACTCTGTTTTCTCGGCATCGTGGTGTTTCGTGATGGCGGTGACGCCGAATCGTCTCGTGAATTCTTGACGCGCTGCTTGGCTGGTGCTCCGCCCGCTGAAGTGAAGGGTCTCGTTGAGTCGCTGCTCGGAGAAGTAGAAGCGGCGCTCGGTTAGTCGACGGCTGGCGGCGGCCACGCCGACGCTGTAGCGAAGTGCTTGCCGTCGCGTTCAAGCACCCACACGCTGGCCTTTTGCCACTGCGGCTCGCCGTGAATGTGCACGCCACGGTCTTCGAGCGCGTTGACAATCGCCGGTATCACATCGCCGTGACTGCAGACCACGGCGCGGTCAGGCAACGAGTGCAACAGTTTCATGAGCCCAGGCTCGGGTTGCGAACGTTCAGAGAAGAACTCGCCGAGCATCTCTTCGAGCCGCACCTCGCTGCCGATCGCCACGGCGAGCGGTTCCACCGTCTCAACACAGCGCCGGTACGGCGATGACACGATGACGCTCGGAGACAACGCCGCGAGTCGTGCGGCCAGAGCAGCCGCCTGCTGACGACCGCTGTTGGTGAGCGGGCGATCACGATCGTCTCCATCGAAGTCATTACGGCTACCGGCCTTGGCGTGACGAACGAGGTACACCGGCACGAGCAAGCAATGTATCTCGCAAAGATGAATAGCAGCGAGTGGATAGTGGCACACTGTGTTGTGGGTTTTTTCGAACGCAACCGTGCCGAGACCGAAGCCAAGGGTTACGACGCCAAGCGACTACCGCCGGGGCAATACCTCACCGAACGATTTCCTGTGCTGCATGTCGGTGACGTGCCGACCTACGCACCAGGCGAGTGGACGCTGAGCGTTACCGGAGCCGTCAGCACGCCATTCACCATCGGGCTCGAAGAGTTGCGAGCCATGCCGGCAGTTGAGTTCACGACTGATATCCACTGTGTGACCAAATGGTCGAAGTTCGACACGGTGTGGCGCGGTGTGCGTGTGCGCGACCTGTTCGCTCGAGCAAGAGTCGAGAGTGCAGCGACCCACATGATGGCGCATGCGGAGTATGGCTACACCGCGAATCTGCCGATGGTTGATGCGACACGCGACGAGTCGATCGTCGCATATGCCTACGACGGTGCAGATATCGAAGCGATTCATGGCGGCCCGGTGCGACTCGTGATTCCTCACTTGTATTTTTGGAAATCTGCCAAGTGGCTGCGGGCGCTAGAGGCGACTACCGCCGATGCCCCTGGGTTCTGGGAACAGAACGGCTACCACATGTACGGAGACCCGTTTCTCGAACAACGATTCTGGGGCGACTGAGCGCAGCGCCGAGCGCCTCGGTCGCGCACGCCGAGCGCCGTCGGTCGCGCGGCCGGCCGAACGCTATTGGCGC
>RFMM01000191.1 GCA_009927665.1 Actinomycetota bacterium | reverse complement strand
TGCGGGTTGTCGGGCGGCGTCGACTCAGCGGTTGCGGCAGCCCTCGTGCACAAGGCGATCGGTTCACGACTCACCTGCGTGTATGTCGACACCGGGCTCATGCGAAAGAACGAGAGCGATCAGGTCGTCGAGACGTTCAAACGCAACATGGGCATCGAACTCGTGCACGTCGACGCTGCCGATGAGTTCTTCGACAAACTGCGCGGTGTTGTCGACCCCGAAGCGAAGCGCAAGGTAATCGGCGAAACCTTCGTGCGGGTGTTCGAGCGCCACACGGGTGGCATCACCGACGCGAAGTTTCTCGTGCAGGGCACGCTCTACCCCGACGTGATCGAAAGTGGCGGCCGAGATGGATCAGCCGTCATCAAGAGCCACCACAATGTGGGCGGTCTGCCCGCTGACATGACGCTCGAGTTGTGTGAACCGTTGCGTGATCTGTTCAAAGACGAAGTGCGATCGGTGGGCTCGGCCCTTGGCTTGCCCGATGAGATTGTGTGGCGTCAGCCGTTTCCGGGGCCGGGGCTTGGCGTGCGCATCATCGGCGAAGTGACACGCGACAAGGTTGCAATCTTGCAAGAGGCTGATGCGATTGTGCGCGAAGAACTGCGCCTGGCCGGCCTCGAGCGCGAGATCTGGCAGGCCTTTGCCGTGCTCGCCGACATTCGCTCGGTCGGCGTGATGGGCGACGAGCGCACGTACGCGAGACCGATCATCATTCGTGCAGTGACGAGTGACGACGCAATGACCGCTGACTGGGCGCGACTGCCACACGAGTTGTTGGCGCGCATGTCATCGCGCATCGTGAACGAAGTCGATGGCGTGAATCGCGTGGCGTACGACATCACCTCGAAACCCCCCGGCACAATCGAGTGGGAGTGAGCGCAGCGAGCGGACACTCGCGTTGGCGCTGGTGGGAGTGAGCGCAGCGAGCGGACACCTCGCGCTGTAACCAGATTGTAAAGATTGCTAGGCTGTGGGCACCGTGATTCGGCCCGCCACTCGGCGTTCCTCCCGTGCACGCACCCGCCTCGCAGGTGTCGTTCTGGCATTGGCAGGGTTGGTCGTACCCCTGGCGCTGGCATCGTCCGCCGCGGCCGACACCATCGACGACCAGCGCCGCAAGGTGGCGGCCATCGTCGATGAACTCGAGCGCTTGGCCACCGAAGCCGACGGTCTGGGCGAGCGATATTCCGACACTCTGGCCGAACAAGACGCCATCGAAGCCGACATCGCCGCCACCGAGGTGCGCATCTTCGACCTGCAGAAAGAACTCGCAGTGATGCAAGCCAATCTCGTGAACTCGGCCCGCCGATCGTTCGTGTCGGGTGGTTCGGCCGGAAGCCTTTCGAGCATCTTGGGCGGCAGCGGATCGCTCACTGACGCCATGAAGCGCGCCTACCTGGGTTCGTCGGCGATGAACATCGGGGCAGCAAACACCGATGCGATGCAAGGTCTGATTGACGACATCACTGCAGAAAAGTCGAAACTCGAACGGCAGAAGAAGCAGCTTGCGTCAACGGCAACCTTTCTTGCTTCGCGTCTGGCCGCGAGTGACCGAATGCTCGATCAATATGAATCACTGCGCGCCCAGGCATTGCGCGACCTCGGCAGCCTGCTGACCGAAGAAGAACGTCGTCGTGTTGAAGAAGCCGAGGCGGCGGCCAAGAAAGAAGCTGCCAAATTCAACTCAAGCATCAAGGTTGCTGCACCCTCGCCGCAGGCTGGCGCCGCGATCAAGGCTGCGCTTTCGCAACTCGGCATTCGCTATCGCTGGGGAGCATCAAGCCCCGGTGTCGCCTTCGATTGCTCGGGTCTTACGCAGTGGGCGTGGGCGAAGGCTGGAGTGTCGATTCCTCGTGTGTCGCGATCGCAGTACTCGGCACTCACGCGTGTGCCGCTCTCGCAGGTGCAACCCGGTGACTTGTTGTTTAGCCAGTCGACGTTCTTCCACGTCGGTATCTACATCGGCAACGGGCAGATGATTCACGCACCGCGCACTGGCGATGTCGTGAAAATCAGCACGGTGACGTGGACCCGCGTGCTCGGCGTCGGACGCCCCAAGTAACCTTGCGGCGATGAGCGACGCCGCACCAACGACCGAGTGGCAAGCGGGTTCGTTCACTGCTGGTGGCGTGACGCACCCGACGTATCGACGCGGTGAGGGGCCGGCGGTGGTCGTGGTGCACGAGATTCCTGGCATCACACCACGCGTGATCGAGTTTGCTGATCGTGTGGTGAGTGCAGGTTTCACCGTGGTGATGCCGCTCTTGGTAGGGGAGGTCGGTCGCGAACCAAATGGCAGATACATGGCGGCGTCGATGACCAAGATCTGTGTTTCACGAGAATTCACCACCATGGCTCTACGCAAGACGTCGCCAGTCATCGCGTGGTTGCGGGCTCTGGCCAAGAGCTTGCACGCCGAAGTTGGCGGCAAGGGTGTTGGTGCCGTCGGCATGTGCTTTAGTGGCGGGTTTGCCCTCGGCATGATGCTCGACGACACGATGGTGGCGCCGGTGTTGTCGCAACCGTCGTTGCCGTTTGCCTTCGGCAAAGCGCGCGGGGCTGACCTCAACTTGTCGCCCGACGATGCGGCGATTATTCGTCGCCGCGCCGAAGCGGGGTGTCAGGTGCTCGGGTTGCGGTACACGGGAGACAAACTCGTTGGCACACGGTTCGACGCGCTGCGCAAACTGTTGGGCGACCAGTTCATCGCCGTCGAGTTTGCCTCTGAGAAGTCGAGTGACCATTCGGTGCTCACCGAGCAGCGTCAAGAAGCAGGTGTGCAGCGTGTGGTTGACTTTTTGCGGGAGAAACTGCAGTGACGACTACCGACCCGAGCACGACTCACAGAGAAGATCGCAACGCACACTTCGCGTCATTGGTTGAACCAGTCGCCGATTGGTCGAACGACTTCGATCACATGCACCCCGACTACAACGCCAACGCACCTGAAATCTGGGAAGACCTGCGAGGCAGGTGCCCGGTCGCTCACTCGCCGCGTTACGGCGGCACCTGGTTGCCGGTGCGCCATGAAGACGTAACCGCGATTGCCTACGACACCGAACACTTCAGTTCTGAAGATGTTGTCGTCAAGCGCCTGAAACCGACGGGCGAGAGCCGACCTTACGGTGGTGCGCCGCCAATCACTAGTGATCCACCATTTCATCACCATGCACGCCGTGTGCTGTTGCCGGCATTTGCTCCGCAGAAAATTGCCGCGATGGAGTCTGAGACTCGCGCTTTCTGCCATGCGCTCATCGACAAGTTGGGTGATGTTGACGTGATTGATGCGGCCGACCAGTACGCAAAGCACATTCCGCCAGCGGTGATTGCACACATGTTGGATCTGCCGCTGGCCGATGGTGAGCTGTTCCGCGAGTTCATTCACACGGCGCTCGAAGGTGTGGCTGAAGATCAAGCGGTTCGCCAAGCCGGCTGGCAAAAACTTGACGCGTACCTTGACCGCCGTATCGCTGAGCGAAGCGCAAATCTTGGCGACGATCTGCTGAGTTTCTTGCTGACTGCCGATTTGGGCGGTCAACGTCTGCACCCCGACCATGTGCGCGGCACCGTCGCGCTTCTTCTGATTGCCGGCATTGACACCACGTGGAGCGCAATTGGCTCGACGCTGTGGCATCTCGCCAAGACCCCAGCTGACCTCGCACGACTTGGTCGTGAACCCGAACTCGTACCCACTGCAGTCGAAGAATTGTTGCGTGCGTATGCGCCCGTCACCATGGCACGCGTTGTGGCCAAAGATGTAGAGATTGGCGGCTGCCCGATGAAAGAAGGTGACTGGGTGCTGTTGCCGTTTCCGGCGGCGAACCGTGACCCGCAGGTCTTTGATCGTGCCGACGAAGTGATTCTCGACCGCGAGGTGAACCGCCACACGGCGTTTGGCCTCGGCATCCACCGTTGTGTGGGGTCGAATCTCGCACGCATGGAAGTGCGTGTCGCGATGGAAGTCTTTATCGAACGCTTCCCGCAATTCGACTTGGCTGACCCGGCGGCGGTTACCTGGAGCGTCGGGCAGGTGCGTGGTCCGCGGTCGCTGCCGATTCGTATTCGGTCGCGAGCCGCAGCCCGCGCCAAGTGACTGACGAACACCGCGTCACGCTTGACCTGACGCAACTCAACCCCGACCAGCGGGACGCAGTCGAATATTCGGGCGGTCCGCTGCTGATCGTTGCTGGTGCCGGCTCTGGCAAGACCCGCGTGCTGACCCATCGTGTGGCACAACTCATCGCCAACGGCGTGCACCCGATGAACATTCTTGCCATCACGTTCACCAACAAGGCAGCTGGTGAGATGCGCTCGCGCGTGAAGTCGCTCGTAGGTGATGTTGCTGACCGCATGTGGGTGAGCACGTTTCACTCGGCGTGCGTTCGAATCTTGCGAATGACAGCCGACAAGCTTGGCTACACCAAGAATTTCACGATCTACGACTCATCTGACTCGCTACGACTCGTCGCGCAGATTCTTCGCGACCTCAATCTCGACCCGAAGCGGTTTCCGGCCAAGGGCGCCCAGGCACGCATCAGTTTGTGGAAGAACGAGTTGGTCGAGCCGGCTGGTGCGACCGATACCGCGTTCGGGCCATACGACACGAAGTACGCCGAGATCTATACCGAATACCAACACCGACTGCGCCGGTCGGGGGCGATGGATTTCGACGACTTGTTGGTCAACGTGGTGATGCTGTTTCGTCGTAACCCTGACACTCTCGCGGCGTTTCAAGACCGCTTCAAGCATGTGTTGGTCGACGAGTACCAAGACACCAACCTGGCGCAGAACGAAATCGTGCTGTTGCTTGGTCGCCTGCACCACAATGTGTGCGTTGTCGGCGACACCGACCAGTCAATCTACGCATTCCGCGGTGCCGATTATCGAAACATCTTGCAGTTCGAGCGGGCATTTCCTGATGTTTATACCGTCGTGCTCGCGCAGAACTACCGCAGCACGCAGGTGATTCTCGACGCCGCCAATGCCGTGATCGCGAACAACATTGAACGCAAACCAAAGGAACTCTGGACTCAGGTCGGCAGCGGCGACAAGATCGTTCGCTATTACGCCGAAGACGAAGACGAAGAAGCGCGCTTCGTCGTGTCAGAGCTGCAGCGCCTGCACCGACATGAGGCGGTGAACTGGCGAGAGATTGCGGTGTTCTACCGCACCAATGCCCAGAGCCGTGTGATTGAAGAGTTCCTCATCGATTCAGACATTCCTTACCGTGTCATCGGCGGCACCAAGTTCTATGACCGAAAAGAAGTGAAAGATGCGGTCGCCTACCTGCGCTGTGTGCTGAACCCTGCCGACGAGGTGAGCATTCGCCGCGTGATCAATGTGCCACGACGTGGCGTGGGCGACACGAGCCTCGACAAGGTTGCTGCGCTGGCCGCACAGCAGAGCATTGGGCTGTCGGTGGCGTTGCGGCGGGCAGCACAAGCCGGTGTCGGTGGTGCAGCGTTGCGCGGCATCAACGACTTCATCAGCCTGGTTGATTCGCTTGAGTCTGAGGTTGACCACGGGCCTGCCCACCTCTTGCGTGAACTGCTCGAACGCAGTGGATATCTCGCTGAGCTTCGCAACGAAGACACCCACGAAGCTGAAGGTCGAATTGAGAACCTCGAAGAACTCATCGGTGCCGCCGAAGAGTTCCCTGACGCCAATGACTTTCTGGAGAAAGTGTCGCTCGTCTCTGACACCGACGAGATCTCTGGCGACGACAAAGTGATGATGATGACGCTGCACTCGGCCAAAGGCCTTGAGTTTCCGAACGTGTTCATCATCGGAATGGAAGAAGGTGTGTTTCCGCACAACCGCTCGCTGCTCGAGCCGGCGGCGCTCGAAGAAGAACGTCGGCTTGCCTATGTCGGCATCACTCGCGCCGAACGACGACTCTTTTTGAGTCATGCGTGGAGCCGCAGTCTGCACGGCTCGCGGCAATACAACCCGCCGTCAAGGTTTCTCGATGAGATACCGCTCGAGTTACTCGATCGTCGCGGCAGTGTCGACTCTGGCGCCGACGAGGGGCGTGGTCATTTGCGCGAACGCAGTGACTGGGCACGCACACCGGTGCCTGATTTTCGCGGTGGCTCGCATCGTGACGGTCAACGTGATGACCGGCGAGGTTCGCGCAGCGTGACGTCGATGGCGAGTGATGCCCTGCGGCCTGTGGCACGTGAGCCACGCATCGAGCACTCGTTCGCAATCGGTGACGATGTGGTGCACCCGGTGTTCGGCGAAGGCGTGATCATCAATATCGAGGGTGCGGGAGAAAAGGCCGAAGCCGAAGTGCGCTTCGTCGAGCGCGGCACCAAGCGCCTCGCGTTGGCATGGGCACCGCTGGCGAAGCGGTAGCG
>RFMM01000189.1 GCA_009927665.1 Actinomycetota bacterium | reverse complement strand
GCCGGACACTTCGACACGCACGTCATCGAGTCGATCACCGACGAAGCCTCGTTCTTGGAGATGCTCGACGTGCTTAACGAGCGCCTCATCGCCAAGGGTGAAGAGGCAGTGGTGTTCGACCACGACTGCCGCGAAGGCATCTGCGGCACCTGCTCGCTGATGAT
Organism: Actinomycetota bacterium; assembly: GCA_009927665.1. GTDB lineage: Bacteria > Actinomycetota > Acidimicrobiia > Acidimicrobiales > Ilumatobacteraceae > F1-60-MAGs027. The sequence goes on along the minus strand of RFMM01000189.1, from coordinate 1,542 downwards.
CAACGGCCAGGCGCACGGCCCGCAGCGCGCCACCACCACGTGCCAGTTGCACATGCGTTCGTTCAAGAGCAACGACACCATCGTGATTGAGCCGTGGCGGGCGGGTGCGTTTCCGATCATCAAAGATCTGATGGTTGATCGCTCGTCGTTCGACCGCATCGTCGAGGCCGGTGGGTTCATCACCTCGCCGACGGGCGGTGCGCCAGATGCCAACCTCATCCCCGTGCCAAAGCCGGTTGCTGATGCGTCGATGGACGCCGCTGCGTGCATCGGTTGTGGTGCGTGTGTTGCAGCCTGTCCGAATGGTGCAGCGAACTTGTTCGTAGGAGCGAAGATTTCGCATCTCAACTTGTTGCCGCAGGGTCAGGCTGAGCGCTACAAGCGTGCCGAGGCAATGGTCGACACGATGGATGAGCACTTCGGTTCATGCACTAACCATGGCGAGTGCTCGGCGGCGTGCCCGAAGGAGATCTCGCTCGATGTCATCGCGTTGATGAACAAGGACTACCGCTCGGCGAAGTTCAAGAACCGCAAAGAACTCTCGCGCAACTAGCAGACTCGCCCAGCGACTGGCGAAGTCGCCCAGCGACGTGCGAACCCATCGCGCAACTAAGGTAAGTTGCCGTGCTCGGCGACCTGGCTGCGTGGGTGCAAGACGTCATCGAGCGACTCGGTGCTGTCGGTGTCGCACTGCTGGTGATCTTGGAGAACGTGTTTCCGCCGATTCCGTCGGAGATCGTCTTGCCGTTTGCCGGTTTCGTTGCCCAACGCGGTGACGGCTCGGTGCCCGTGATGATCTTCGCTGCCACCATCGGTGCGGTGGTCGGTGCTCTGGTGTTGTATGCCATCGCAGCGCTGATCGGGCCGGTGCGACTTGCTTCGTTCATCGCTCGCTTCGGACGCTGGTTCGGTGTGAAGCCCGCCGACTTGGTGCGTGCCGAACAGTGGTTCGATCGTCACGCCGTGGCTGCAGTGCTGCTTGGTCGTTGCGTGCCGCTCATTCGCTCGATTGTGTCGATACCCGCCGGCTTTCGCCGCATGAGTCTGGTGCCGTTCGTGCTCTACACCGCCATTGGAAGCGCGGTGTGGAATACCGCCCTCATCGGCGCAGGGGCGATACTCGGCGACCAGTGGGAAAATGTCGAGCCATACGTCGCCGTGCTGCAGTGGTTGGTGATCGCGGCCATCGCGCTGCTGATAGCACGTTTCGCTGTCGGCAAACTGCGCCGCCGCGCCTAGTGTCGGTCGTATGAGCGAACTGCGCGGCAAGGTTGCCATCGTCACCGGATCATCGAGCGGTATCGGCGAGTCGACCGCACAGCGACTGGCCGAACTTGGTGCCCACGTGGTGGTCAACTCAGCGTCATCGGTCGAAGCGGGCAAGAACGTGGCGGCATCACTTGCAACACCGGGCGCTTATGTGCAAGCTGACATCAGCGATAAAGCGCAGGGGCAGCACTTGCTCGACGAAACGATGCGAACCTTTGGTCGCCTCGACATCTTGGTCAATAACGCCGGATGGACCACGCTCGTGCCGCACGG
>RFMM01000166.1 GCA_009927665.1 Actinomycetota bacterium | reverse complement strand
GTCCCATCGTCTCCACCACATGGCATCAATCGTGCTGTTGTTGTGGTGTCGCGATCGACCTGGCATTGTCGCGGGCGTTGCCAGCTGGGTCGCATCGATCGGCGGCAACATCATCGACGCTCAGCAGCACACCGATGTGCATGATGCGATGTTCTTTCAGCGGGTGGAGTTCCAGGTGCCATCAGACCGCGCAATCGACGACATGCATCGGTCTTTCGGCGCCCTGGCACACGAGTTGCAGCTGTCGTATCGCTTCGGAGTGCGGCCGTATCGGCCGCGAACCGTGGTCCTCGTTTCCAAACCATTGCATTGCGCCATGGACGTACTCAGTCGCGCCCACCTAGGCAACCTTTCGTTGGATGTGCAAGCGCTGATTCGAATCACCCCGACGCCCGCGACCTCGCGGAGATATTCAAGGTTGGTTTCACACATCTGCCAGTGAATGAAGGTGATGGCGGTCGTGTAGCCCAGGAAGCGGCCTTGGCGCAGACACTCGAGTCGCTGCAGCCCGAACTGGTGATTCTTGCCCGCTACATGCTGGTGCTGCCGCCAGCCATCGTGCGACGCTGGCACCACCAGATGATCAACATCCATCATTCATTTTTGCCAGCGTTCGCAGGGGCAAACCCCTATCGGCAGGCTCACGACCGTGGGGTCAAGGTGGTCGGTGCCACCTCGCACTATGTGTCAGAAGGTCTTGATGAAGGGCCAATCATCACCCAAGACGTCGTGCCCGTATCGCACCGCGACGATGTTGACTCAATGGCCCGCAGCGGTCGCGATCTAGAGACCATCGTGCTGGCTCGCGCCGTGCGGGCACACATCGACCATCGGGTGCTGGTGTTCGGCAACCGGACGGTCGTCTTCGAGTAACTGAGCCGCGATCGGTTCCGCCTTAGGAATCTGCCTCAGCGTCGGCAATACTAAGAGCACCGCAAAAGGAGCCCACATGAACACCGCAGTCATCGTCGATGCCGTCCGCACCCCGCTTGGCAAGCGCAACGGCCGTCTGAAGAACTGGCACCCCGTCGACCTCGCCGCCGAAACGCTGAATGCCATCGCCAAACGCACCGGGCTTGACCCTGCACAGATCGACGACGTCGTGATGGGATGCGTGATGCAAGTCGGCGAGCAGAGCCTGAACATCGCGCGCAACGCGGTGCTCGCCGCCGGTTGGCCCGAGTCGGTGCCGGGCACCACCGTCGACCGCCAGTGTGGCTCGAGCCAGCAGGCTGCCCACTTCGCCGCGCAAGGTGTGATTGCTGGCGCCTACGACGCGGTCATCGCCAACGGTGTCGAAGTGATGACCCGTGTGCCGATGGGTGCATCGATTGCCGAGGGCAAGTTCGGTTTCCCGATGGGGGCGCGCGTGCAAGAGCGCTACAAGGCAGAAGGCGGTCTCGTCAATCAGGGCGTCTCTGCAGAACTCATCAGCGAAAAGTGGAAGATCTCACGCGAAGAACTCGATGCGTTCGGCTTGCGTTCGCAGAACTATGCGGCCCGTGCCACCAAGGAAGGTCGCTTCCAGAACGAGATCGTGGGCGTGCTTGATGCAGAGGGCCAGATGATGACCACTGACGAGGGCATTCGCGAAACCTCGCTTGAGAAGCTGGCGTCACTGAAGCCGTCATTCCGCCCGGTCGAAGAGGGCGGCAAGGTCACCGCTGGCAACTCATCGCAGATCACCGATGGCTCGGCAGCTCTGCTCATCATGAGCGAAGAGCGAGCCAAGAAACTTGGTCTCAAGCCACGAGCACGGTTCGTGAGTTTCGCGCTCGCCGCCGAAAACCCGCGTTACATGTTGACCGCACCAATTCCCGCCACCAAGAAGGTGCTCGAGCGCGCCAAGTTGACGATGGACGACATCGATCTTGTCGAGATCAACGAGGCGTTTGCTGCGGTCGTGCTCGCGTGGGCCAAAGAACTGCATCCCGACATGGAAAAGGTCAATGTCAACGGTGGCGCAATCGCCCTCGGCCATCCGCTCGGTGCATCGGGTGCGCGACTCACGTGCACGCTGCTCAATGAACTCGAGCGCACGGGTGGTCGCTACGGTCTGCAGACGATGTGCGAAGGTGGCGGACTCGCCAACGCCTTCATCATCGAACGTCTCTAACTCGTCACCCGATCATGTTCGGGACGATCGTCTGGGTGGCGATCGGTCTCGGCTTGCTGTGGTTCATCTGGAAGGTTGGCCTTGGCATGTTGCGCAGCATGACGAGCTCATTGCCCCCGCCTCCACCGAGTGGCGAGATGCGTCGCATCAACGCGCGTTACCGCTGCTCGGTCTGTGGCGTCGAGTTGCGACTCACGATGGCACCCGATGAAGATCCGCCGCCGCCACGCCACTGCATGGAAGACATGGAGCTCATCGTTCCCAAAGACTGACGAGGTTGGTAGGCGCTGGTTGCTAGTCGACCAGACGTCTGGCTACGTCTGACGTCAGCGGTACTTCGTCGCGGTGAACAAACCGCCGAGCACCATGACCAAACCAGAAAACAGATACCAGTTGTTGCGGCCACCCGGCACGAAGCCGAGGTAATAAAAAAGGATGACGAGGGCGCCGAGCCCGAGCAGAACGAACATCAGCACGGGCACCCAGCGAGGGCTCTCTTTCACCGTGATCGGCACCGGTGGGGTGTAGCGCGTGGTGGCAGAAGGCGTGGTGCGACCGCCGGAATGACCCCCGGGTGGAGTCGTACGGCCGCCGGTGTAGCGCTTCTTTGGTGCCATGAGCGACTCTCAGTGTAGGGCGGTTCGCGTCACGGCAGGCTGGTGGTATGTCTGCACCGCGTGTACTCGTGGTCGACAACTACGACAGCTTCGTCTACAACCTCGTGCAATATCTCGGCGAACTTGGTGCTGACGTCGAGGTCGTGCGCAATGATGAAGCCAGCGTTGATGCGCTGTTGGCGACTGCACCAGACGCCATCGTCATTTCGCCTGGCCCGGGTCGTCCAGAAGATGCAGGAGTCTCGTGTGAACTTATCCGTCGTGCGGTGGGTCGCACCCCACTGCTCGGAGTGTGTCTTGGGCACCAGGCAATCGGCCACGTATTTGGGGCCGCCATCGTGCGGGCACCCGAGTTGCGGCACGGCAAGACGTCGACGATTACGCACAACGAATCGGGAATCTTTGCAGGCTTGCCCTCACCGCTCGACGTCACGCGGTATCACTCGTTGGTGATCGAACCGCATTCGCTTCCTGACACGCTCGTGGCGACCGCAACCACGAGTGACGGCACGGTGATGGCCGTTCGCCATCGTGACCACCCGATCGAAGGAGTGCAGTTTCACCCTGAGAGCATCTTGACGGCGCACGGTCACGCACTGTTGCGCAACTTCTTGTCGTTGGTGCGGTGACGCCACGTTTGGCGGTGCAGCATTTCGCAGCGCTGACTACCGCGTTCGCTAGGGCACCGTTGTGGTGGCGGGCACGATGGTGGTGTCTGCCTTGCCAACGACGATCGTGACGGCACTGCCTGGTGCGACACTCGCACCAGCAGCCGGAGTCTGAGCAATGACTTTGCCCACGTTCACGTCACCAGCTGGCAGCACTTGTTCGCTGACTTGAACGGTGAGACCAAGGCTGGTCAGACTGCTCGCGGCTGCGCCCCGTCGTTGCCGACCACGTTCGGCACGACGACTTGGGGCTTGCCGGTTGATACGACAACGATGATCACGCTGCCAGGCGGCACCGCGGTGTCGCCGAGCGGTTCTGTGCGAATCACACGACCTGCTTCGATGACATCGCTTGCCTCTGGTTGCAGGTCAATCACGAAGTTGAGCGGGGTAGCAGAGAGCAATTTCACTGCCGCATTTTGCTCGTCACCGATGACATCTGGAACCCGCACCGTGTTGGTGCCACCCGAAACATCGACGGTGACCACCGAGTTAGGGCGCGCACCTAGCCCGACTGCGGGAGTTTGCACGATGATCTGATTGGCAGGTATCTCGGTCGAGGCGATGAACTCATTGACGACAAGTCGTAAACCTGCTGCCTTCAAAACGTTGGTGGCTTCTTCTACGGAAAGACCGACGAGATTCGGCACTTCCACCGGCACAAAGCCGGGGTTGAAGAGCAAGATGACGTTGTCGCCTTGCGCGGCGGCAGTTTCGGCAGGTGGCGTTTGCTCGTACACCACGTCGTTGGGCACATCGTCGCGCACTCGCGGGTCTTCAATCGGCACGAGACCCAGGTCGATGAGCAGGCTCTTGGCTTCTTCGATGTTCATGCCAACCACGCTCGGTACGACGATGTTTGCTCCGGCATTTTCGTCGGTCAGTGCGCGAAAGGCGAACAACCCGACGGCGATGAGCGCAAGGATTGAAACCACCGAACCAAAGACCCACGCCGCAGTTCGGCGTGGCACCACATCGTCGTAGGGCGGATACGTGGCGCTACGCCCACCGCGCTGCGAGGTGGTTGGCAACACCGTCGTGGGTTGTTCATCGGCGCTCGTCGCACCTTCGGTAATCGGCAACTGACTGGTGGCGGCGGCACTCGCGCTGGCCTTGCGTTCTTCGTGAGAGCTGCCACTTCTTTTCCATCACCGAAACGACGCAGATCGTCACTCAATGCCAGCGCCGACGCATAGCGGCGCTCGGGTCTTTGGCGAGGCATTTCATGACGATGGCGTTGAACTCGGGCGACACTTCGGGGTTGCGTGTACGCAGGGCAACCGGCATGTCGTGCACTTGCTTGTAGGCGATTGCAATGGCGTTCTCGCCACTGAATGGCGGCTCACCGGCCAACATTTCGTACATGATCACCCCGAGTGAGTACAGGTCAGAACGCGGGTCAGGTTGACCGCCTTGGGCTTGTTCGGGTGAGAAGTAGGTGGCAGTACCCATGACGGCACCCGTCTGTGTGAGGCCTTGTTCGACGGCAGCGCCGATCGCGCGGGCGATACCGAAGTCGGCGACCTTCACGTGGCCAGTCGGGCTAACGATGACGTTCGCTGGTTTGATGTCGCGGTGCACGACGCCCGCACCGTGCGCCGACGACAAGGCACCGGCAACGTCGACCGCGATGTCGCAGGCCTGCAACACGCTGAGGCGTTCATGCTTGGCCAGGATCTCAGCCAACGTGCGACCCTGCACGTATTCCATCGCGATGTAGTACGTGGTGTCTACCTGTCCCCAGTCGTACACCGCGACGATGTTTGGGTGGTTGAGACCGGCTGCCGACATCGCTTCGCGGCGAAAACGTTCGACAAAGAGCGGATCTTTGGCGTACTCGGCGAAGAGAATCTTCACTGCGACCGGGCGATCAAGCAGCTTGTCGCGAGCCACGAATACTTCGGCCATTCCGCCCCGACCGATACGCCGGCCCAATTCATAGCGAGCGTTGATGACGATGGGTTGGTTCATCAATCGCTCGAGTCTGACGCTTGCGCCGCGACGACGTCACGAATCGAGAGAACGAATGCCTGTGCCCGTGCCAGTGAAGAGTAAGTGGGTTGTTCGTCGATGTCGTTGGCAAGTGCAGGGAACACTTCGCTGCGCGCGACACCCGTGCGTACGCGAACGGTCGGAGAGAACCACAGCACTTGGCGAGGCTGACCCTTGAAGACCACCAACTCGGCGTCATCACCCGAGCCGTTGAAGCCGACGAAGTAACCATCGCGCGCCCACCAGCTCGTTACGCCAAGGCCGAGTGAGAGCAACACCACCACAGCTGCCGCTGCGAGCACTTTGCGCTTGCGTGACGCACGAGGCTTCGTCGATACATCAGAAGGAATCGTCGCTGGTGACTCGACAGCGATCGTGTCATCAGCGACATCAACCACGACGACCGTGATGTTGTCGCGCCCGCCGTTCGAGTTCGCTGCATCCACCAACTGTTGAGCGACTGTCTGGGCCGAATGATTGCCGCCCACAATGCCAGCGAGTTCGGCATCGTCGACCTCGTCGACGAGACCGTCGCTACAGACCACATAGCGATCACCGACGAGCATCGGGACGACCCACACATCGGCGTTCACGTCGCCTTCGATGCCGAGTGCACGTGTCACGATGTTGCGGCGCGGATGCACGCGGGCTTCCTCTGCCGTCACCAGACCCTCTGACAACAGTTCCTGCACGTAGGAATGGTCGACGCTGACCTGCTTCAGTTCACCTGCGCGCCAGAGATAGACCCGCGAGTCGCCAACGTTGGTCACCACCATGCGCTGGGGTTCATCACCGTGTGCTGGCAGGGGAATGACCGCAGCAAGTGTGGTGCCCATGCCTCGTTGGTCGCTTTGGCCACCACTGGCGGCATGAATCGCCGCATTGGCCGCATTGACGCCGGCAACCACTGACTCTTGCGAAGAAAAACCGCCCACCGCGGCGCGCTTCATCGAGTCGATGGCCAGCGCGCTCGCCACTTCACCGGCATTGTGGCCACCCATGCCATCGGCGACAACAAAGAATCGTCTTGGGCGATGAATGCGTCTTCGTTCTGTTGGCGCAACATTCCGACGTGCGTCGCTGCGCCCCACACGACCTTCACGCCATGACTCCGATGTGTGTAACCGTCACGAAATCTCGAACGTCGCCTTGATTGCACCCAGCATGATCACATCACCCGTGGCGAGCATCTGTTCGCCTTCGACTCGCACGCCGTTCAACTTGGTGCCGTTGGTGCTGCCGAGATCACGCAAGTCCAGCCGGTGGGGCGGCGGCGAAGTTGGGCATGTTCGCGACTCACGTTCGTGTCGCGCACGGCGATGGTGCACCCACTGTGGCGGCCGATGGTGACTCGCTCGGTGTCGAGCACATGACGGCTGCCGTCGTCAAACAACAGTGCTGCGGTGATGGCACTCGCAATTGGTGTAGCCATCGTTGCCATGACCGGCTGAACGACCACAGGCTCGGCGGTGTCTGCACTGCCGACAACTGCAACGGCGTCGATAGGTGCTGATTCAGAAGATGTCGCAGACGCTGGTGCCGTCGGCAACGTTGGCACGATACTGAACGATCCGCGCTTCGTGTCGGTGTTGTCGGCCAGCACCACGACGGCAGGGGCTCCGAGGCGGTATGCCTCGCGCTCGGTGTGCTGGGTCAGTGCCTCAGCGAGTTCACGTACCAGATCTCGCTCAACATCGGCGAAGGCAGCGTGATCGTCGGGATGCAACAGCACGGTGTAGGTGTGCGGAATACTGCGCGTATCTTCAGCCATTTGCGCATCGGCTACGCCCAGCAACTTTCGCCCCATTTCAATCGGGCGAATGCTGGTGTCATAGGTGCGCAGCGCCACAAATTCAGTGTACGGCTGATGATGTTGCAGGTAACCGAACTCGGCTGGTGTCCTAGCGTGGCAAAAGTGACAGCCGAGGGAGAACGCGCCCGTATTCAGCAACGTGTCTTGCGAGTGCTGGTTGGTGGTCAAATCATCGGAGCCGCAGCACTGGGTGCGTCGGTCACGGTCGGCGCTTTCGTCATTCAAGAAATTCTCGGTGCACAGACAGCATTGGGTGGTCTTGCGTCAGCAACCGTCACGATGGGTACGGCATTCATGTCTCAACTGCTGTCGCGGATGATGATGAAGCGCGGTCGGCGAGTTGGTTTACAGTCCGGCTATCTGCTTGCGGCAGTGGGTGGAGTCATTGCCGCAGTCGGCGTCGAACGATTGTCACTCGTGTGGTTCATCGGCGGTTTGTTTCTCTTTGGCAGTGGACAAGCCTCGAACCTGCTTGCGCGCTATGCGGCCACCGATTTGGCATTGCCCGACGAGCGCTCACGGGCGATGAGTCGCGTGGTGTTTGCTTCCACCTTTGGGGCCGTATTCGGCCCATTGCTTGTTGCGCCGGCGCAATGGGCGGGTGAGCGGTGGTTGCACCTTGCGACCTATACCGGCCCATGGCTCGCTGCGTCAATGTTCTTGTTGTTGGCGGCGTTGAATACCGCCGTGCGTTTGCGACCAGACCCGCTGCATGTGGCAGGTGCAGTTGCCAGCGTGCCGCAGACGCGTGGTGTGTGGGGCGCGCTGCAACTGACGATTCGTAGCGCTGACGGGCGTCTGGCGCTCATGGCCATGGTGATTTCGCAAGCGACGATGGTCGCGGTGATGACGATGACGCCGGTGCATCTCAAGCTGCACGGTCACGAAGCCGTGTCGCCATATGTCGTGTCACTACATATCGCCGGCATGTTTGCCTTCAGCCCACTCGTCGGCAGATATGCCGATCGATTCGGCCGTGTGAACGCCATCTTCGTCGGCGGTGTGTTGTTGGTGACGGCAGGTGCACTTTCGGCGGTGTCGGGTGACGGTCACCTCGTGCTCTTCCCCTCGCTGTGGCTGCTTGGCATCGGCTGGAACTTCGGGTTGATTGGTGGTTCAAGTCTCTTGGTTGAATCCGCAGTCGAGTCTGATCGTGTGCGCGTGCAGGGCGTCGCCGACCTTCTGATGAGTTTTTGCGGTGGCCTCGCAGGTTTTGCATCGGGCTTCGTTCGCCGCGCCATCGGCTTTCATCTGCTGTCTTTCAGCGCGTTGGTGTTGGCCGCAGTGCTCGTGGTGTATCTCGTCGTTGGCACACCACGGTTGCGCCCAACCGTTGGCAGCCTCATCGGTCGTCGGTAGCGTAGAAGCGCTTCACTCGGGCGAGTGGCGAAATGGCAGACGCGCTGGCTTCAGGTGCCAGTGTTCGTTAAGGACGTGGGGGTTCAAGTCCCCCCTCGCCCACGACCTAGCCTCGCCCTATTCGCGCGGTGATGGAGAAGAGATGACTACGACCCTCGAACATCGACTGCGATCACGTGAAGCCGTCGTCGGTGTCATCGGTCTGGGTTATGTGGGGTTGCCACTTGCCGTGGCGTTTGCCGAAGTCGGCTTCAAGGTGGTCGGGTTTGATGTGTCTGATGCCGCTGTTGACGGGTTGAATGCGGGGCGAAGCCACATTGATGACATCTCCTCGTCACGGGTTGCGTCGTTGGTGTCAGGTAACGCATTTCGTGCCACGAGTGATGTCGCAGACCTAAAGCGTTGTGATGCGTTGTTCATCTGTGTGCCGACACCGTTCGACAAACTGAAGACTCCAGATCTCTCGTATGTCGAGGCCGCTACGCGCACCGTCGCCAAGGTGCTGCGCACCGAGATGCTCGTCATTCTGCAATCCACCACTTACCCGGGCACAACGACTGAGTTCGTGCGACCGATCCTCGAAGAGGATGGTCTGGTTGCCGGGCGCGATTTCCACCTGGCGTTCTCACCCGAACGCGTCGACCCAGGCAACACGACCTGGAACGTTCGCAACACCCCGAAGGTGGTTGGTGGTCTCAGTGGTCGCTGCACTGAACTTGCCGCCGTGCTGCTCGAATCACTGATGGAAGATCCGTCGCTCGTGCGACGCGTTGAATCGCCTGAAGTTGCAGAGATGGCCAAGCTGCTCGAGAACACCTATCGGGCGGTGAACATCGCCCTCGTCAATGAACTTGCCCAACTGTGTCACGAAATGGAGATCGATGTCTGGAATGTGATCGCCGCAGCCGGCACCAAGCCGTTCGGATTCCAGGCGTTTTATCCGGGAATCGGCCCTGGTGGTCATTGCATTCCCGTCGATCCCTTCTATCTGGCATGGAAGGCCCGTGAATTTGGCTTTCAGACGCGCTTTATCGAACTTGCAGCCGACATCAACGATGACATGGCCACGTACGCCGTGCGACGAATACAGGCATTGCTCAATTCCCGCTCAGTGTCGTTGCGTGGCGCGAAGATTCTTTGCCTCGGGGCCGCATTCAAACGCGGCGTCAGTGATGTGCGCAACTCGCGCGCGATTCACGTGATGGAACTGTTGCGAGCCAGTGGGGCAACGGTGTCGTATTGCGACCCGCATGTGCCGTCGGTACGAGTGGTGGGCGAGACGTTGATGAGCCTGCCGCAAGACGCAGTTGCCTCGACTGACGCCGATCTTGTCGCTGTGCTCGTTGCTGGTGAGTGGCCGCTCGCGCAACTCGCCACGCGAAATGTTGCAGTCTTCGATGCGGTGAATGCCGGCGGTCAACCGGTTGCATCGCGCGAACGGTTGTAGGTCGTCTATCTAGTATCAACGAGGTCGG
>RFMM01000099.1 GCA_009927665.1 Actinomycetota bacterium | reverse complement strand
GCAAAAGAAGCTGATATCAACGTGAAGGTGCTCGGTGTGATTCCCGCTCGAGGTGGCTCTAAAGCTATTCCCCGTAAGAACATCGCCCCGCTGGGCGGTCGACCACTCATTGACTGGAGTCTCAAGGCTGCAGCATGCTCGCGACTTGATCGAGTCATAGTTTCTACCGATGACCCAGAGATTCGAAGTATCACGCAACAGTTGGGGGGCGACGTGCCGTTTCTCCGGCCTGTAGAAATTGCCACTGATGACGCTGAAACTATTGACGTGATACTTCACGCAATGACTGTCGTTGGAAGCGGCTATGACGCGGTGATGGTTCTTCAGCCAACCTCACCTTTTCGCCTCTCAGACGATATTGATGCGTGTATCGACCTACTCGCCGAAGATCCACTAGCCGACAGTGTGATCTCTGTGGTTGCAGTTGGCGGCCATCACCCAGCTCGCATGAAGTATCTGGAGCATGGCGTACTCGTTGACCCGACTTTTGGCGAATTGCGCGAGAACCAGCCTCGCCAGGAACTTCAGCCGATGTTTATTCGTAATGGGGCGATTTATTTGACCAGGTGGAAAACGCTACTTGAACGCAGTTTCAAAGGCAAGAGGTCACTGGGCTATGAGATGCCCGTTGAGCGGTCAGTCAATATCGATGAATTTCAGGATCTTCGATTCGCTGAATGGCTGCTCGCATCACAATGAAGCCACGACTAGTTCTCCTCGAGGTCGGCGCCTACTCAGAACCGCAACTTTCTTCCTTGACTGAGATGTTTGAAGTTGTCACCATCGACATCCGTCACCAGCACAAGGCAGTTGAGCTTCTCCAGATGCATCAGCCCGTCGCCATCTTCGTTGGGTTAGGTCTACTGATTGATCAAGCAATCCTTGACGCGAGTGCCAATCTTCGCTGGGTGGTCAGTCCAACAACTGGATCTGATCATATTGATCTCCTTCATGCATCCCGACTGAACGTGAAAGTAGTGACACTCCGAGATGTGACAAGTGAAATCTCGGCGATCTCTAGCACTGCTGAACTGGCGTGGGGGTTGGTGCTTGCTCTGGCTCGTCGTATGACCTCTGCTCACCAATCAGTGATGTCGGGTATCTGGGATCGGACACTCTTCAAGGGTGTTGAACTTCGCGGAAAGACCATGGGTGTGGTCGGACTCGGTCGGCTGGGCAGTTTCGTTGCTCAGTACGCACTCAGTTTTGGCATGAAGGTGCTCGCCGTTGATGTGCGAACAACTGCAACACTGCCTTCAGTCAAATGCGTCGAAATGAGCGAAATGGCGAACAAGGCGCACGTTATCTCCGTACATGTGCCTCTTTCGCTAAAGACTGAGCATCTGATTGATTGGCCATTCTTGCAGCAGCTTCAGAATGGAGCCTTACTCGTCAACACCAGTAGAGGCCAAATCGTTGATGAAGTGGCCGTTGCGATGGCGATACGAGAAGGGATACTCGGTGGATACGGGACAGATGTCCTCGCAGGCGAACGAACCTGGAACGGTCGTTTGGAAACCAACGTTATAACCCCTCTAATTGCGGAGGGATTCAACGTTATTGTCACACCACACATTGGTGGTTACACCACCGAGGCGATTTCTCAGACCCGCGGCCAGATTGTTGCAGTGTTTTTGGATCGCTATCGACACGAACTTCAGCAGTCATGATCGGCATCATCGGCGCTGGGCTGGTTGGCACACGTACGGCCC
>RFMM01000110.1 GCA_009927665.1 Actinomycetota bacterium | reverse complement strand
ACACCTCGTGACCACGGGGCAGGTGCAGGTGCTGGTCAACGACACCAATGTTGCGGCCGCCACCAAGCTGGCCAGTGCGATATCTCATCGCTCGGCCAATGTGACGGTCGTCGAACAGTCAGCGATGTTCGGTGCGAACGTCGTCGTGCTCGCCTGCCCAGGCCCACACGCAAAGGCTGCGCGCAAGCTGCTTGAAGGCGGGGTGAGCGTGGTGTCGTGCAGCGACGACGTCGAAGACGTGCGTGAATTGCTCGACCTTGATGCCGTCGCTCGTCAGTGTCGACAGACGCTGGTCGTCGGCGCAGCCGCATCGCCCGGGTTGAGCGGTCTCGTTGTGCGGCTCGTCGCTGACAGGTTCGATGCCATCGACGAGGCACACATTGCGATCCACGGCACGGGTGGTCCGGCCTGTGCTCAACAGCATCATCGTGCGCTCGGCGGTCAGTCGCTCGGTTGGCATGACGGCGACTGGCTTCGTCGACCAGCAGGCAGCGGCCGCGAGCTCTGCTGGTTTCCCGACCCCGTTGGCCCACGCGACTGTTATCGCGCCGAGCTCGTCGACCCGGTGACCTTGCACCACGGCTTTGCTGAGTTGACACGAATCAGTGTGCGCGTTTCGGCAACTCGCCGCGACCGACTCACCGCTCGCTTGCCGATGCTGACGCCCCCTCACGCTGAAGGTGGAATGGGAGCGCTGCGCGTCGAGGTGCGAGGTTGGCGCAACGGTGAACGGCATGTCGAAGTGTTGGGAATCGCCGACCGCCTCGCACAGCTTGCGGGAGCCGTCGCAGCGACGGCGGCACGCGGTGTGATTGTGGGTGGCTTCGCAAGTGGTGCTCGGACCCTTGGCGATATTGACTCGCCGAACGAAGCCATGATCAACGATGTCTTGACGGCGGGGCTGCAACTGCGCGAGTTCGTAGGAACCGCACAGTGATCACGGTGGATACAGCGCAATGACGAGTCGCAGCATGCCGATTGAGGTGCCGGCGCTCTTGCCGGGTCGCTTCGTCACGATCGCTGGGCGGGGTGAGTTCTTCGTGCGCTACGCACCACACGCCGACCCGACTGCACCTGTCGTACTGCTGCTGCACGGCTGGACTGCATCGAGCGACCTCAACTTCTTTACGGCGTATGCCGAACTTCATCAGCATGCGACCGTCATCGGCATTGATCACCGTGGTCACGGGCGAGGTCTGCGACCCGATGAGCCCTTCAGCCTCGAGGATTGTGCTGATGATGCGGCTGCGGTAGCCCGCGAGCTCGGTGCCGAACGGGTAATCGCCGTTGGTTATTCAATGGGCGGGCCAATCGCGATGCTGTTGGCGCGCCGTCATCCCGAGCTCGTCGCAGGTCTCGTGTTGCAAGCAACGGCCATGGAATGGCGCGCCACTCGCCGCGAGCGCACCCGCTGGCAGATTCTCGAATGTTCGGACCCATCACACGCCGCTTCGTGCGACCACGTTTGGTGCGTCTCGTGTTTGCGCGTCGGTTTCCACGGCGTCATGCACTGCGCCCGCATCTTGGTTGGATGCTCGCCGAATGGCGGCGCAACGACCCATGGCATATGGCGCAAGCCGCCCGTGCACTTTCTCGGTTCGATGCCCGGCCATGGTTGGCGTCACTTGGTGTTCCGACGGTCGTGGTGTTGACCACCCGTGATCAACTCGTGCCGCCACGCAAACAACGTCAACTCGCAGAAACTGCGTCAGCCGATGTGATTCCGCTTGATGGAGATCACTTCGTGAACGTTCTGCAACCAGCCGAGTTCAGCGTGGCAACGACGCGGGCGGTTCGTCAGGTGCTCGTTGCGCCAGCAGCTGGTCTAGTCGCTCGCTGAGCGAATCGACCGCCTCGCGCAACTCGGTCGTCGTCACGGTGTTCGAGGGCGAGCCGAACTGCCGCCAACTCGCGGGCAAGATACTCGGCGTTTTCTTGTGTTCGAATCGCCACGGCCCGATCGTTCTCGAGTGCTTGCCGATCACGATCCTCTTGACGATTCTGGGCCAAGAGAATGAGCGGTGCAGCGTAGGCGGCCTGCACCGAGAACATCAGGTTCAACAAGATGAAGGGATACGGGTCCCAGCGCAACGCAACGGAGACGACGTTGATGGTGATCCACACGAGCACGAGAAACGTCTGCACCACGAGAAATCGGGCGGTGCCGAGATTGCGGGCGACAGCCTCAGAGAATCGTCCGAACGCCCCCGGCTCATATGGCACGTTGATTTGCGTCGATACCGCGGGTTGGCAAGGTCTTCGCGCCGTTTCATGGCTGGCCGCCGTTCGCTGTTGTACTCGAGTCTTGGTGTCGACTGCGCTCGTGTGTGCGCCAGTCTGGTGGCAGCGCGCGATCAAGCACGTCATCGACCGTGATCGCACCGAGCAGGTGATTTGCTGCGTCGACGACCGCAACCGAAAGCAGGTTGTAGGTCGCGATGCGGATGATCACCTCACGCTCGGGCATCGTCGGTGGAATCGTCGGTTCGTGTTGCACACAGTCTTTCAACTTCGTCTGCGGTGGTTCACGCAACAGTCGTTGAAAGTGCACGACACCGAGATAGCCACCCGTGGGTGGTTCATGCGGGCCATGTGTCACGAACACTTGCCCGGCCACCGACGGATGCCGCTCTGGGTCACGCACGTGGGCGAGTGCTTCGGCGACGGTGGCCTCGGGTGACAGCACGATCAACTCAGGGGTCATCAAGGCCCCGGCGGTGCCGTCGGGCCACGACAGCAGTTGACGCATCGTGTCGGCATCGTCTTCATCCATCGACTCGAGCACGCGGGTGCGTTGTTCGTTGCCCATCTTGCCCAAAAGGTCGGCGAGATCGTCGTATTCCATCTCGTCGAAGACGTTGTTCAGCCGCTCGAGGTCGAGACCTTCAATCAATCGCAGTTGCTCGTCTTCGGGCAACTCTTCAAGCACGTCAGCGAGGCGTTCGTCTTCCATGGCGGCGGCAATCGTGCGCCGTTGTTCGATCGGAAGCGCAACGATCACGGCCGCCACGTCGCTCGGGTGCATGCCACGCAGGCGCGCGGCTTCGGCAGCAACGGGAGTCGACGGCGCGAACAACGACGCACACTCGGTCCACGGCACGAGTCGAAAACTTGGACGGGTGAGCAATGCACCACGTTTCGCGAGACGAACGTGGGTGACGTTCCATGCGGGGTGATGACCACCCTGGTGTTGCAGTGCTACGTCGACGACTGCTTCATCGCCGACCTTCTTGTCGAGCACATCACCGGCGATGAGACGTTCACCTTCGCGCGCGAGAAACGGTTTCAGGTCGATGTCAAAGCTCTTCAGTCGAACACCCGAGTTGTCGACGGTGGCGACGCGCGCAGCAGAAATGAAAATGCGGCGTCGCTGACTGCTCGAGACGAACCCCAAGACCCGCGGTGCCTCATTCCCACGACCCGCAACGACGACGACATCATCGATTTTGCCGATTGCAACACCGCCAGCATCGAGTAGCGGCAATCGCGTGATGCGATAGGCGTAGACGAGGTCGTTTGCGGGTATCACGCAATGACGCTACCCAGAATCACCCCGCTGAAACTCGCGCCTCGACGAGATTTAGTTGCGCAGATCACTGAGGGCAAGCGCGGCGTATTCACGCAGATAGGTGGTCGAATCGCGAAGTGCATCGACCTGCGGCCAGAACGACCGCAGCGAGACATCACCGAAGGTGTCATCGGTGATGTCGGGGTCAGACCCGACCATCCGCAGATTGCCAAAGAACCGCGAGAATTCTCGATGCGCTCGCCGCAGGTGAAAATCTGAGGTCACGATGGCAAGGGGAGTATCGGGGGAGAGAAAATCTTGATCACGGGCCACCTTTGCATGGCCATTGGTGTTGGTGGAGACGGCGTCAATGATGATGCTCGCTGCGGGCACCCCCATGCGTTCGGCTTGGTCTTGCATCAACTTGCCTTGTTGGTCGGCTTTGCGCAGTGACTCTGTACCCGGCTGAATACCCGCCATGACGAGGGTGGCCGTTGGATGCTCGCGCCACAAGGCCACGGCTCGATTCACGCGCCGCGTCGTCTCAAGACCCGATGAATCTTCTGCCGGCGAGTCGCCGATGTCGAACCCTGCGGCGAGTACATAGATGTAGTCGGGTCGCCAGTCGGGTTCCGTTGTCGACTCGACGGAGAGTGGTGTTTCAAGCACGAGCGCGACGAATGGTGTGGAGACGAACCACAACGCGCCTAGTGCAACTGCACCGATGATGCGCAGTCGTCGTGAGATCGTGCGTGAGCGCCAGACTGCGACCCACACCGCGGCGAGCACCACCATCGGTAACCACAGTGGTTCGACGAGGCTGCGAAGCATCTCCGTCAGCGTACGAAGTCGAGCCGTAGCATGAAGCGTCCCTCG
>RFMM01000060.1 GCA_009927665.1 Actinomycetota bacterium | reverse complement strand
TGTCGAACGTGACGTGCTACTCGAGGAGTTCAATATTGACACTCACGATGTCGTGACAGCAGTGGGTGACAATAGCATCACTGCGACGGTGTGGGTCGTGCGCGATGGTCGCTCGGCAACGGCAACTGCCACGACGGGGCTCTGAAGCGCTTTTCAGGCATAGAGAGCCCAGTCAGTGGGGAGCCGTTCGGATGTTGTGATGCCACTCGCACTTCCAAAGAGCCGCGTATAACCGCCATAAACAAAGTAACGCTGTTCCGACTCTGATGTGAGAAGCGATACGGAGTGGAAAGCTTGGTCTCCGTTTCTAAATGCAACAAGGGTTCCTTCGCGTGGAACAATATCAACCAACACTTCACAATCTTCTCGGTCTGGTCGTGCACATGCAATCGCCCCCCGTTTGAGACGGTGTAACAGGAGGTGTCCCCCTGCTTTATCTGCCGTTGAGTTCAAGTAAATCAAGACCACGATCTCTCGGGCATCCGAGTCTCTATGAATCTCGCGTTCGTATCCATTGGTTGCAACCGAATAGTCATACAACAATTCAACGGGAACCTGACCTTTGAGTCGGCTCTTTAAGGCTGACAGCCCACGTGCAATTTGCAATCCCGAACGAAGAATTACCAATGCTGCGACTTGTTTGACCGATGCCGATGCCAGGAGTCGGTAATGCACCGCTCCGCGAAGACGAGTGAGCAACAGACCAGTACGTCCGGCTGTGCGAGTCATCACTCGCTTTGGAGTTAGCGAAGCCTCAACGTTCAGTTCCTCCTGCAAGCGCATTAGGAATGCAGGTGAGTGGAGAAGAAGATCGAGTTCTTGCCATGCCTTTGAAGACGAGAGGAGCTTGTTGATAAATAGCGAAGTGTTTGGGAAAAGTCTTCTCCCGCCCATCACGACGCGTTGGGAGTCGAATTCGGATCTCAGTCCTTCAGCTGCCGCGACAAGGTCACGACACTGCCGCGAATCAAGAAAACCCTCTTCGATGAGATAGTTGAACTGTTCTGGACTGGTCGTGGACACCCAATCTTCAGGTTACTTTGGCTCCCTAGTTAGCGTCGTCAATGTGGATTCTCAGAAGATGTCACCGAGTGGGGCTTGG
>RFMM01000105.1 GCA_009927665.1 Actinomycetota bacterium | reverse complement strand
CCCTTGGCAGCGGCTAGCGCCAACGCATCAGCAGCAGTCTGCATTCGCCCTGCGGTGATCGCCTCTCGCGCGACAACACCAAAGGCGTGTATCACGAGCAAGGTGAGTGACAGGAGGGCGAGTGTGAGCATGCTCACTGCCCCGCGATCGTCGGTGATGCCTCGTCGAATCAGGTGTCGTCGCCGGCGATGATCGGTGCGACCGACGCAACGACCTGGCCCGACTCGAGACTCATCACACGAACACCCGTCGCGGCACGACCTTGGCTCGAAATCTCGCGTACGGGGATACGAATGGTCGTACCGCCTGATGACACGACGACGATTTCGTCTTCTAACCCGACCATGAACGCAGCGACCACGCGGCCCTTCTTGCCCGTCAACTTGATGCCGATCATGCCCATGCCGCCGCGACCCTTGCGTGCGAAGTGATTGATCTGTGTGCGCTTGCCGTATCCCGACTCGGTGACAAGCAGAATCGATGCTTCGTCGCGCGCAACATCGACCGACACCACCTCGTCGGTGCCGCGCATCTTCATGCCGCGCACACCTGCCGCCGAACGACCCATCGGCCGAACCAGCTTCTCCGCGAATCGAATCGTCTGGCCGCCGCGGGTCACCATGAAGACGTCGTCGGTGCCGTTGGTTTCGATCACCCGTACGAGTTCGTCTTTCGGCCGCAACTTGAGGGCGATCAGGCCGTCACGACGGCTCGAGTCATATTCGTCGAATTTCGTCTTCTTGACCTGCCCTGATTTGGTGACGAAGAAGAGATAGCGCTCACCCGGGAACTCGCGCGTGTCGATGATCGCCTGAATGGTCTCCCCCGACTGCAGCGGCAGCAGGTTGACGATCGGCATACCCTTGGCGGTGCGCTCGCGCTCGGGCACTTCGAGGGCTCGTAGGCGATACACACGACCGCGGTTGGAAAAGAACAGCAGGTATGCGTGCGCCGTGGTGAAGATGACGTGACGCACGATGTCGTCGCTCTTTAGGCGCGCACCGCTGACGCCGCGACCGCCGCGACCCTGTGTGCGGAATGAATCAGCCGGCACCGCCTTGATGTACTGCTCTTGTGTCATCACGATGACAAGCTCTTTGTCTTCGACGAGGTCTTCGACACCCATCTCACCGACATCGGCGGCAATTTGGCAGACACGCGGTGTGGCGAAGGTTTCGCGCACTTTGGTGAGCTCTACGGAAATGACGCCGCGCAGCACCTTGTCGTCTTCGAGAATCGCCGTGAGTTCCTTGATCTTCGCCCGAATCTCTTTTTGCTCGGCTTCCAGGTCGATGCGTGACAACCTCGTCAACTGTCGCAACTGCATGTCCAAGATGTCGATTGCCTGGCGTTCGCTGAAGCCGAACTTCTTGCCCATCAATGCTTCTTTGGCGGCGTTCGCGTCTTCACTGGCGCGAATCACCTTGATGACGTCGTCAATGACGTTGAGTGCCTTGAGGCGGCCTTCGAGGATGTGGTTGCGCTCCTTCGCCTTGTCGAGGCGGAACTGGCTGCGCCGCGTGATGACCTCGATTTGGTGAGCGACATAACCGACGAGCGCGTCACGCAACGTGAGCGTGCGCGGAACCCCGTCGACGAGTGCCACCATGTTGACCGGGAACTGGCTCTGCAGTTGCGTGTTCTTGAAGAGGTTGTTCATCACCACGTTGGCATTCGCGTCGCGCTTCAACGTGATGATCAGGTTGGTCGTGCCGCCAGCCGAGTTGTCGTTGACGTCGGCGATGCCTTCGAGGCCGTCGTTGTCGACGAGCTCTTGAATGCGTGCCGCGATGGCTGAGCAACTCGCTTGATACGGCAGTTCTGTCACCACGATGCGCATCTGGCCGCGCTGGCCTTCTTCAATCGCCACCTTCGCGCGCATCTTGATGCTGCCGCGACCGGTCTTGTAGGCCTCGGTCAACCCGTCGCGACCAAGAATCAACCCGCCCGTCGGAAAGTCTGGGCCCTTCACGAACTTCATCAAATCTTTCACCGTTGCCTCGGGGTTGTCGATCAAGTGCAACGTCGCGTCGATGATTTCACCCAAGTTGTGCGGCGGAATCGAGGTGGCCATACCAACGGCGATGCCTTGTGAGCCATTCACCAGCAGGTTCGGGAAGCGCGCTGGCAGCACCGTGGGTTCTTCGGTCGTGCCGTCGTAATTCGGCATCAGATCGACGGTGTTTTCTTCGATGTCGGCGAGCAACTGCATCGCCAACGGGTGCAGACGTGCCTCGGTGTAACGGCTGGCGGCCGGACCAAAGTCGGGCGAACCGTAGTTGCCGTGGAAATCGATCAGCGGGTGGCGCAGCGAGAACGGCTGGGCCATGCGCACGAGGGCGTCGTAGATCGCACTGTCGCCGTGCGGGTGGTAGCGGGCCATCGTGTCACCAGTGACGCGTGCGCACTTCACGTACGGACGGTCGGGGCGAAACCCCTGCTGGTCCATGTCCCAGATGATGCGGCGGTGCACGGGCTTGAGACCGTCACGCACGTCGGGCAACGCGCGCGACATGATCGTCGAGATCGCGTAGTCGAGGAACGAACGTTCCATTTCTTCTTGCAGCTGAATCGGCTGCACCGAGTCGCCGCTCGAGAGCGGGAGTTGTGACGAGCCGTTACCGTCGCCGGCGCCGCCCTTCTTGCCGCCTGCTGACGCCTTGTCTGGTGTGCCGGACTTTTTCTTTGCCATCGTGGTTCCGTTGCCCTAGAAGTCGAGGTTGCGCACGTCGCGCGCGTTGCTGGTGATGAAATCCTTGCGCATCTCGACGTCGTCGCCCATCAACACGCTCATGATGTGTTCGGCTTCTGCAGCCTCTTCGACGTTGATCTGCAAGAGCGTGCGGGTTGCGGCATCCATCGTGGTGCCCTTCAACTCTTGCCAGTCCATTTCGCCGAGACCCTTCAGGCGTTGGAATTCTTTCTTGTGGTTTGCGTGTTCCTTCAAGAATGCGGTCTTGGCCGCGTCGTCTTTCAGATATATCTTTTCTTTGCCCACTTCGGTGGAATAGAGCGGCGGCTGGGCGATATAGATGAAACCGCTCTCGACCATCGGTCGCATCTGGCGGTAAAAGAACGTGAGCAGAAGCGTGCGAATGTGGCTGCCGTCGACGTCGGCGTCAGCCAAGATGATGATCTTGTGGTACCGCGCCTTTTCGACGTTGAACTCGTCGTTACCGACACCGCCACCAATGGCGGTGATGAGGGCTTGAATCTCGTTGTTCTTCAACATCTTGTCGAGCCGTGCCCGCTCGACGTTGAGAATCTTGCCGCGAATGGGCAGAATCGCCTGCGTACGCGGGTCGCGGGCATCAACCGCCGTTCCACCGGCAGAGTCTCCTTCGACGATGAACAGTTCGCTCTCAGCCGGATCACCGCTTGCACAGTCCTTCAACTTGTCGGGCATGCCCGCGCCTGAGAGGGCGGTCTTGCGACGAATGGCGTTGCGTGCATTCTTCGCAGCGATGCGTGCTTGCGCGGCAGCGACCGCCTTCTTCACCACGCGATTAGCTTCGGTCGGATTTTCTTGCAGCCACTCTTCCAACTTTGTGTTCGTCTCTTTCTGCACGAACGATCGCATTGACACGTTGCCCAACTTCGCCTTGGTCTGGCCTTCGAACTGCGGCTCGCGCAACTTGACCGACACCACCGCGGTAAGCCCTTCGCGAATGTCTTCGCCGAGCAGGTTCTCGTCTTTTTCTTTCAGGCCACCCGACGAACGCGCATACTTGTTGAGCACCGAGGTGAGCGCAGTCTTGAATCCCTCGACATGCATGCCTCCTTCAACGGTGGAAATGCCGTTGGCATAGCCGTAAATGCCCTCGTAGTAGCCCGTGTTCCATTGCAGGGCGATGTCCAGGGTTGGTCGTCTTCGGTTGCTTCGTAGTGCGCCACCTTGGTGAAGAGCGCCTCGCGTGACTGGTTGAGGTGCTTTACGAAATCGACGATGCCACCCTTGTATTGGAACGTCACCTTCTGCTTCTTGTCGCCGCGGTCGTCGACGAAGACGACCTCCAAGTTCTTGTTCAAGAATGCGATCGTCTGCAATCGTTCGGTCACGGTGCGCGCAACGAACTCGGTGCCCTCGGCGGTGAAGATCTCGGGGTCTGGCCAGAAGCGAATCGACGTGCCGCGCTGCGTTTTCTCCGGAGACGCTCCGACTTTTTGCAGCTTGCCCTTCGGCTTGCCACCTTCGACGAACTCTTGGCGGAAGTGCGTGCCCTCGCGGTGCACTTCGGCGATGACACGCAACGACAACGCATTGACGACGCTCACGCCCACACCGTGCAAACCGCCCGACACCTTGTAGCCGTCGCCGCCGAACTTGCCGCCGGCATGCAACACGGTGAGCACGACTTCCAACGCGCTCTTGCCCTTGTGCGGGCCTGAGGGATACGGGTCGACGGGAATGCCGCGGCCATTGTCGACGACCTCGCACGAGCCGTCGGGGTGCAGGGTGACGATGATCTTGTTGCAGAACCCGGCCATCGCCTCATCGACGGAGTTGTCGACGACTTCCCAGATCAGGTGGTGCAACCCTGCCAAGCCGGTTGAGCCGATGTACATGCCCGGGCGGCGGCGCACCGGGTCGAGACCCTCGAGCACCTGGATGTCTTTGGCGCCGTACGAGGCCGAGCCTTTGCGGGTGGTGCCTTTGGTGGCGTCAACGGACATATGAGCCTTCTGATTCTACCTTTTTTGACACTGCCGAAGTGGTACTTGCTACGCGAAAACGCTCGGATTTACCGACGTTTTACGCGTACTTCAAGACGTGTGACTGGTGTCGTTGTGAACGACGAAAGTTTCGCGCACAACGATGCTTCAAGAAAGCGCAGTTCGGTGGCCCAACTCGGGTCATCGACCTCGACGACGAGGGTTGCGCGGTCAAGTCGCACCGGCTGCACGTGTGCCGCCACGGATTCACCGACCAGCTCTGGCCATGCACCAAACACACCGGTGACGCTGTCGGCGTCGTCAGAGCCGAGCGATTGCAAGAGCCGTGTGAGTTGGCCTTGCAGCGTGGTGTGCGGGGGGAGATCGTTGGCGTCGGGCGTTTCGGGGGGCATGTTGGGGTGATTCATCATCCCTCTGGTGTGACGTCGTTGATGGTTCCGGCCACTACTCGTAGCACACGGGTGATGCGTGGGAGTCGGGCAGAGCCTCGGGGCTGGTGACGAGCACCTGCCTCGTTGGCAGATGCACGAGCAGCTGTTCGAATACCGCTGCTTTTCGCCGTGGATCAAGCCCGGCCAAGACGTCGTCAAGCACCAACACGGGTGGTGAACCCCAACGATCACTCACGGCGTGATGAATGCCCATTCGCAGCGCCAACCCGAGTGAATGCTGCTCGCCGTGCGACCCTTGGGTGCGCGCCGCCAGATGGTCGATCGACACCACGAGATCGTCACGATGTGGCCCGACGGTGCTCGTGCCGCGACGCAAGTCGGCGTCGCGTGCGCCACGCAGCGCTGCCGCCAGCCCTGACTCACGCCATGCAGCGTCGTAGGTGAGCGTTACCTGTGCGGCGTTTCCCGCCAGTGCGGCGTAGGCCGCCTGCACCCTGGCAGTGATGTCGTCAATTACGGTCGCTCGTGCGTGCCCGAGTTCGTCGCCGACGGCACTCAGTTTGTCATCCCACGCATCGAGGCTCGCCAGCACCGACGCACTCGGACGCGGACCGAGTTCTTTCAACAGCGAATTGCGTTGGCGCACGACACGTTCGACTTCGCTCACGAGGTCGTGGTGGGTCGGATTCAATGCGACCACTGCATCATCCAAGACCGAGCGACGTTCTGCTGCAGCCCCGCGAATGAGATAGAGGTCTTCGGGCATGAACACCGAGGTGCGCAATGCGGTGAGCAGGTCGCGGGTGCGGGCGGCACGCTTGCGATTGATCTGCACGGTCGAACGACCCTCACGCTTCAGTTCGATTTCGATGAGGAATTCACGCCCGTCGTCGTGCACGACTTCTGCCCGCAAGACGGCTGCCTCGGCTCCACTGCGAACCACGGCGTCGTTGACGACGCCTCGAAACGACTTCAGTGTCGAGAGTACTACTAATGCCTCTACCAAATTCGTCTTGCCTTGCGCATTGTCACCGACGAGACCAAACACGCCGCCACCGAGCGGCAAATCGAGTTGGGCGTAGTTGCGAAAATCGCGCAGCTGCAACGAGCGAACGATCACGGGGCGTTCACCCGGTCGTCACGCCGTGAGACGTTGCGGCATCACCAAGTAGAGGTATCCGTCGTTGGTCGAGCCGCGCAGCACCGCTGGCTTAATTGCTTCACTCGACTCGATGCTGATGGTTTCGCCTGTGCACGCATCGATGCCTTGCATCAGATAATCGGGGTTGAAACCAATGGTGAGCTCTGGGCCTTTGTAGTCGGCATCGAGTTCTTCGATGGTCTCACCGGTGTCTTGGGTGTGAACCGACAATTTCAGTGCACCGCTGCTCTGCGTGAGTCGTACCGGAATGTTGTCGCGGGCAAACACCTTTGACCGGCGTACCGCGTCGAGCAACGCTTCGCGGTTGACCGACAGCTTGTTCGGATACGACGGCTGGATCAATTGCTTGTAGTTGGGGAACTGCACGGCCAGCAGAGCCGTCGACAACGTGGTGTTGCCGACACCGAACGTCGCACGATCAGAAGCCAAGCGGTACGTGATCGTGTCGTGGTCTTTGATCAGTCGCAAAAGTTCACCAAGCGCGCGAGCAGGAATGATGACCGAGCTCTCGCCCGCCAGCGCCGTGCCACTGATCTGGCGCACCGCAAGGCGATAACTGTCGGTGGCGACGAACGTAAGCCCTTCAGGTTGGTTGCTGATGAGCACACCGGTGAGCGCTAGGCGCGATGCGTCGGCGCTTGCAGCACGTACGACCTGACGTAATGCATCGCCGAAGACCGCGGCAGACATCTTTCCTTCTGGTGCGCTCGCCTGCAGGATCTTGGGAAAATCGTTGGCGGCATAACAAAGCACCGACGAACGGTTGCGACCAGCTTCAACGATGAGCGATTCACCCTCGAGGGCAACTTGCACTTTGCCGTCGGGTAGGCCACGCACGAGTTCGGTGATGATGCGTGCGGTCGGCACCACGACGCCGTCTTTTTGTCCGCCAACCGTGAGGGTCGTTTGGATCGAAAGTTCTTTGTCGGTGCACGACAATGTCAGGGTGTCACCAGTGACAGACAGCTCAACACCTGCCAGCGCCGGCATGGCGCTCGTGCGTGCGGTGGCGACGCGACTGACATCGCTCAGGGCTTCGTTGAACTCGTCGCGTTCGATGCGGAATTTCATGATGTCGGCCTCGTCGGGTGGTTGTTGGTAGTGGTCGGATACATGCTGATAGCAGTAATAAGACCTGTGGATTGTGGATAACTAGGGTTGCGCCCAGCGTAGACAAGGGCCGTGATATCCACAGGCACGCAATGGTCACGCACATCGCACAACGGTGTCATTTGCGATCTGGGGATAACAGGGTGGTTGTCCACACGACGTCCACCTGCGACTCGCAGGCTCGCCAGCCCAGTGGTCGTGAGCAGCGAGATCATGTCGTTTTGAACATTCGCAACAGCTCGTTGACCTGATCGAACACCTGCTGGCGGTCTTTCATCACGTGCTGGGTCTTTTCCACCGCGTGAATGACGGTTGTGTGGTCGCGACCCCCAAACAGCCGGGCAATGGCGGGATACGACAACTCGGTCAACTCACGCACGACGTACATGGCGGTTTGGCGTGCAGTGACAATGGGCCGCTGGCGGCTGCGGCCCCGAATCGCTTCGATGCTGACACCGAGGTAGTCGCAAATCTCGGTGAGCAGTTGCTCGTCGCTGCGCTTCTTTCCGCCGCGTCGCGACACGAGGTCGATGAGCAGTTCACGTGCGAGGGCGACATCGATCTCCGTTTTGTTCAACGAGGCATAGGCGGCCACCCGAACCAGGGCACCTTCGAGTTCGCGGATGTTGGTCGTGACGCTTGAGGCGATGAACTCCAGCACCTCGGGGGCGGCATTGAGGTGTTCGCTCTCGGCCTTGTTGCGCAAGATCGCGAGGCGGGTTTCGACGTCTGGTGGCTGCACGTCGGTGATGAGGCCCCAACGGAATCGGCCACGCAACCGGTCTTCAAGGGTGGGAATCGCATCAGGCACGCGGTCACTTGAGATGACGATTTGTTTGCTCGAACCGTGCAGCGAGTTGAAGGTGTGAAAGAACTCTTCTTGCAAGCCCTCTTTGCCTTCCATGAACTGCACGTCGTCAATGAGCAGCACATCGACTTCGCGATACCGGCGCTTGAACGCACTGATCGTGTTGTTGCGAATGCCATCGACGTATTCGTTGAGGAAGGTTTCCGTCGAGACGTAACGCACTTCGTAGTTCGGGTAGTGCTCGTGCACGTAGGAGCCGATGGCATGCAAGAGATGGGTCTTGCCGAGGCCTGCTGAACCGTAGATGAAGAGCGGGTTGTATGACCGTCCGGGGGTTTCGGCGACGCGTTGGGCGGCAGCGAGCGCAAACTGGTTCGACGCGCCCTTCACAAAGGTTTCGAAGGTGTAGCGCGGGTTCAATCCGACGGCTGCACCACGGCCAGTGCGACCGATGGGTGTGGTCACGCCGCTCGTTGGAGCAATGAGTGGCGCGGTGGCGGCAGAGGCGATCACCGCGGGTTCATGTGGTGCTGGGTCGGCGGCGAGCGTGCGCACGTCGACACTTAACTCGTGGGCGCTGCCGCCAGCTTCGTTCAACGCGTCACGCACGAGCGACATGTAGCGCGTCAGCACGCGATCACGCACGAAGGCGTTCGGTACTCGCAAGCGCAGGCTCATGTTGCCGCCGACTTTTGCCTGGTTGCGTTCGACGCTGATGTCATTGAAGGTCGAATACCACACGGCTTCTGACACCTGTTGTCGCAAAACGAGCGCTGCGCGCTCCCACAGTGCCCGTGCCTCATCGTTGTCCACCGATGGTGTGCTGGTCGTCGCTGTTTCGGCAGCGGTGTCAGTGGTGTTCGTCATCTGTTGTTCATGCTTTCTTTTTCGTCCACAGTTCTCCCCACATGGTGTGGAGAATGTCAGCGATGTAACTTGTCGTCGAGTGGGAACTCGTCTTCTCCCCCGATGACGAGTCGGTGGCACCGGCTGCGACGATCGTGGGGTGAGGGAACGTAGCACGTTTTCCACAGGGGGCAAAATGACAAATCACATGGTGCAGATTCGCACGATGCGCCCTAGCCTGTGGGCGTTGCTTCCAATCGCCTTGTAAGTGACTTGAGGAGACAGGCGTGAAACGTACATTTCAACCCAGCAAGCGTCGACGAGCCAAGAAACATGGGTTTCGTAAGCGGATGAAGACCAAGGGCGGTCGGGCCGTGTTGCGGTCACGTCGCGCCAAGGGTCGCGCTCGTTTGTCGGCGTGATCAGCCGCATCAGCACACAGGCCGGTTTTGCTCGTTTTCGCGGCGTGAGCACGCTGCGGCACGGGGCATTCACCCTGCGTGCCGTACCCGATGCTGCGGTGAGCACCGTGCATCTCGCGATTGCCACCCCGAAACGCAGCGGCTCAGCGGTCGCTCGCAATCGTGTGCGCCGTCAGGTGCGCGCGGCGATGCGTGAGCGAGCTCACCGTCTGCCGAGCGGGTGGTATCTCGTTTCCCTTCAGGGCACAGCTGTGGATATCGACTGGGGACAACTGGGGATATCGATTGACGCCCTTGTTGATCAGGTCGGCGTACGGCTTGGTTCGGCCCGCCAGGCCGCATCATCACATGTGTCAGGAACCTCGAGGTAATACTGTGACGCGCGTCACCACACCGGTTTCGGCTGTCCACAGGCTGGGGAAAGCGCAACAGGCGATGTTGTCGGCTATTCGGTGGTACCAAGCGCAGCGCACGGGCGCTCTCTCGCCTTGCCGGTTCTTCCCGAGCTGCTCAGAATACGCCCACGACGCCATCGCCACTCACGGGGCGTGGCACGGCGGGCTGCTTGCCGCGCGTCGCTTGAGCCGTTGCCGCCCGTTCGGACCGTCGGGCTTTGACCCCGTGCCCGAGCACGTCGGTGGCGAGGTTGGTGCAGCCAGCAACGTCGGCGCACACGGCGACCACGACGGGTGTTGTGCGCACGGCACCCCGGTGCACAAGGAGCAACTCACCAATGTTTGATTGGCTGTTTAACGGTGTCGGTTGGCTGGTCGCCTGGATCTATTCGTGGAGCAACGACTATTCCGTTGCCATCGGGTCGATGGCCATCGTGGTGATGTTGGTGATCACCCCGCTCACCCTGAAGAGCACCCGCGGCATGTTGGAGATGCAACGCCTGCAGCCCGAGTTGCGCCGACTGCAGATCGAGCACAAGGGCGACCGGCAGGGGTTGAACGACGCGATGATGAAGCTCTACCAAGAGCACAAGGTCAACCCCCTCGCTTCGTGTTTGCCGCTCGTTGCCCAGATGCCGGTGTTCATGATCATGTTCCGACTCTTGAAGGGTCTCACCTATCGCCCATCGCCTGACGCAGGCTTTGCCCCCAAACACCTCGACACGGCCTCTGAGCTCTATCGCTCATTGGTTGGCCAACAAGAGATGCGTTCGATCGGTCTTGATCTCGCGGTGCGCCCGATCGACGTGATGCGCGACAACTTTGTGCAAGGGCTCGTGTACGCCGCGCTCGTCGTCGGTCTCGCCCTGTTATATCTCGTGCAACAACGCATGGTCGCCTCGCGAACGGTCAGCCCGACGATGTCGGCGAGTCAACAGAAGCTGCTCCAGTACCTGCCGGTGGTGTTCGCCGTCTTTCAAGTGGTGCTGCCAACCGGCCTTGTCGTGTATTACGCGGTGCAAGCGGTGTTCCGCATCGGTCAACAGGCGTACATCACCAAGCGGTTCTACGGCGGTGACGATTCGATTGGGCGGCAAGCACAACAAGCCAGCGCCAAGGCCCGTGAACTCAAAGACGACGACACGAAGAAGCAGAAAAAGAGCGAAAACAAAGGGAAAAACGACGATTTTTCAAGCAAGCGCGTGACTCCACCGAAGAACAAGCAACAACCTCAACGCCGACCGACACCACCGCGCGGCGACGGGCCACCACAACGACCGAAGCCACCAAAGCGTTGACGAAAACCAACACATACCAGAAACGCCCCTCAACACTCGACACGAACACCGCAAGGAGACAATGACATGGAATGGGTAACAATCACCGCTGCAACAGTGGAAGACGCAACGACACTCGCCCTCGACCAACTCGGCGTGGCGCGAGAAGATGCCGACATCGAAGTACTCGAAGAACCCAAGCCTGGGTTGTTTGGTCGCTTGCGCGGTGAAGCCACGGTGCGAGCGCGCGTGCGACCCACGATGGTGCGTGATACCGGTTCACGGCGCGAGCGTGGCGACCGCGGCGGCCGCGGTGGCGAACGAGGTGCTCGTTCTCGCGGCGGTGATCGTCGCCGGCAACGCAGCGACGACTCGCGTCGCAACCCTCGACGCACCGAACGCGATGCGACCCCACGCGATGACGAACGAACCGACTCGCGTGCCGAGAGTGGCGACATCGACCGTGACATTGACCGTGACACCGACCGTCAGCAACGTCGCCATGCAGACACCCCGAAGGTGCCAGCGACCACGGTGCGTGACGCCGCAACCACTTTCCTCGACGGGTTGATGGCGGCAGCGGGGCTGTCGGCGACGGTGGAATCCACCATTGACGGCGACGACATCGAGATTGCCGTGCGCGGTGATGACCTGCAGATGTTTGTCGGCGCCCGCGGGGCGACCCTCACTCAGGTGCAAGACCTCACCCGCGTCGTCAGTCAGCGGCGCCTCGGCGACCACGACACGCGTTTGCGAGTCGATATTGGCGGCTATCGCGAGCGTCGCCGCGAAGCACTCGGCCGTTTTGCCATGAAGGTGGCGAACGACGTGATGGAATCGGGCACGCCGCGCATCCTTGAGCCGATGAACTCCGCCGATCGCAAGATCGTGCACGATACCCTCGCTGATGTTGCTGGCGTTGTCACCCACTCGGAGGGTGATGACCCCTTCCGTCGTGTCAAGGTGTCGAAGGCTCCCGAAGCCTGAGTCCGTCGCCGCACACCTGAACGCGCCGCTGCACGCCTGAGGGCACGCGCTGCCCCGCCATAGGCTGGGCGACGTGGCGACCGACTCCCCTGCGGATGAGGTCGCTCGGGTCTTGACACGAGCCCAAGCCCATGGGGCGTTAGGCGCTCGACCGATTGCCGAGGTGATGGAACACGCCCGCTCGTTCGTCGCTGCGCTGCCCGCCGACGTGTCCACCGTGGTCGATTTGGGTTCTGGCGCCGGGATTCCCGGGCTAGTGATCGCCCTTGACCGCCCTACGGTCAGTGTCACGCTGGTTGATCGACGCGCCAAACGCACGGACGAGCTCGCACGGGCCGTGCAGACCTTGGGTTGGCACCCTCGCGTACGGGTCGTGTGTGCCGATACGGCCACGCTGGTCGACGACCCCACGTGGGCGAAGTCGTTTGATGCCGCCGTGGCTCGGGGGTTTGGTCCGCCGCTCGACACGCTGACGACTGCCGCCCGCCTGGTGCGACGAGGCGGGTGGGTGGTGGTCAGCGAGCCTCCCCGTGACCCCAGCACGCGAAGCTCTCCGGGTACTCGGTGGGATCACCTTGAGTTGTCGACGCAGGGGGTGAGTGCCCCGGAACGGTGTGGGGCCGTCGTTCGGTTCCACGTGGAACGCTGACCCCAGCGTCACTGTTCTTCTTCCACCGCCCGCGACGACGTTCCACGAGGAACATCTCCAGCCATCCGTAGCCGTAGGGGAGCCTCGTTGTACAGTGTGGGCGTGAGCACGACCTCTCCCCGCATTCTTGCTGTGGCGAATCAGAAGGGTGGCGTCGGCAAGACGACGGCAGTGGTCAACCTCTCGGCGAGCATTGCCGCCCTTGGCCACCGAGTGTTGGTCATTGACCTCGACCCGCAGGGGAATGCGTCAACCGGACTAGGAATCGACATTCGTACGCTCGAACACAGCGTGTATGACGTGTTGCTGCACGACACCGCGATCGAAGATGCCGTGCAGTCAAGCAGTGTGGCCAACCTCTTCGTGGTGCCCGCAAACCTTGACCTGGCCGGGGCGGAGATTGAACTCGTGCCCGCGATGGGTCGCGAAACCCGCTTGCGACGAGCCGTCGAACGGGTGGCGCAGGACTACGCCTACGTGTTTATCGACTGCCCCCCGTCACTCGGCTTGCTGACCGTGAACGCGTTGACGGCGGCTCATGAAGTGCTCGTGCCCGTGCAATGTGAGTACTACGCCCTTGAGGGCCTTGCTCAGTTGTTGCGCAACATCGAGCTCGTCAACCAGAACCTGAACCCAACCCTGCAGGTCAGCACGATTCTGTGTCAGATGTACGACAGTCGCACCAAGTTGTCGGCCGAGGTTGTCGCCGATGTACGCAACCATTTTGGTAGCAAGGTTTTGACCACGGTGATTCCACGCACGGTGCGCATTGCTGAAGCACCAAGCTTCGGGAAGCCAGTCGTGGTGCTTGATCCAGCAAATGTTGGCGCACAGGCCTATCGAGCTGCCGCCAAGGAGGTAGTCGATGGCCGGGCTTAAGCAAGGCAAGGGTCTTGGTTCCTTAATCCCCAGCGGTGGGGGTGTGCCGCCCGTCACAGGCGGTGTGCTTGAGGTGGCTGTTGCTGCCGTGGAACTCAACCCGCATCAGCCCCGCACTCGATTTGCCGACGCACCTCTCAGCGAACTTGCCGACTCGATTCGTGCCGTCGGCGTATTGCAGCCGCTGCTCGTGCGCACCGTGCGCCCGGGGGTGTATCAGTTGATTGCTGGTGAGCGGCGACTGAAAGCCGCACAACGTGCGGGTCTCACCACGGTGCCCGTCATCGTTCGCGACATCGACGACGCCGGGTCGGCCGAACAGGCGTTGATTGAAAACCTGCATCGCGAAGATCTCGGCGCACTCGAAGAAGCTGCCGCATATCAACAGTTGCTCGAAGATTTTCGTCTCACGCACGATCAACTCGCCAGCCGTGTCGGCAAGAGTCGCGTCACCATCACCAATGCACTGCGCCTACTCACGTTGCCGGCGGCGGTACAGCAGTTGATTGCTGATCAACGACTCACTGCCGGTCACGCCAAGGTATTGCTTGGGGTTACCGATCGCGCCGTACTCGAGCGACTGGCCCAACAGGTGGTGCGCGACGGCTTGTCGGTGCGGGCTACCGAGGCGCTGCTTACCACAACTGGTACACCTGTGCGACGCAAGCCGCCGAAGAAGGCCAAAGCAGCCCCTGACGCCGCTCTTGGTGAGTTGGCGCACGTGATTGGTGAACGACTCTCGACTCGCGTTTCGGTCAGCGAACCGAGCCCCGGCAAACGTGGGGTCTTGAGCGTCGAGTTCGCTGATCTCGACGACCTCGAACGCATTGCCCGGCTGATGCTCGGTGCCTCGTAACCCTCAACCTTCAGCCTGAGGCGAACGCTGAGCCAATCCCCAGCCTGTGGATAACGCTGTGGGCGAAATGGGGGAGGGGTGTGGAGAACGCGACTAGCCGAGGAATGGCGACAGGTCGTTGAGCAACGCCTGCTTGCCACGCGCCCCGACGAACCGCTGCACTTCGCTGCCGTTCTTGAACAAGATCATCGTCGGAATGCTCATCACGCTGAAGCGCATCGCAACATCACCCTCGTCGTCGACGTTGAGTTTGGCAATGGTGAGCGCACCCGCCTTTTCCACCGCAATCTCCCGAATGACCGGGTCGATTTGCTTGCATGGTCCGCACCATTCGGCCCAGAAATCAACGAGCACCGGCGTGTTCGCCGAGCGAATCGTTTCATCGAAGTTGGCAGTGGTGAGGGTGACGACGTTTCCGGCCATGGTGGTGACGCTACTTGCCTGCGTGCGCGGTCTCGAGCCAACGCTCGGCATCAATTGCCGCCATGCAACCTGAGCCCGCGGCGGTAATCGCCTGTCGGTAGGTGTGGTCTTGCACGTCTCCACAAGCGAACACTCCGGCGATGTTGGTGCGTGACGATCCAGGCTGGGTGACGAGGTAGCCCGTGTCGTCCATGTCGAGCACGCCGGCAAACAAGTCGGTATTCGGGCGATGGCCGATGGCAACGAAGAGGCCGCCGACGTTCAGCGTTTCGACGGCGCCGGTCACGGTGTCGGTCACTTCGACGGCCGACAGTGTTGCATCGCCGATGAGACGGGTGACTTGTGAGTTCCAGCGCACCACGATCTTCGGGTTGGCGAACGCTCGCTCTTGCATGATCTTCGACGCGCGAAACTTGTCGCGGCGGTGGATGATCGTCACCTTCGTTGCGAACTTGGTGAGAAACGACGCTTCTTCGATCGCCGAATCGCCTCCACCGACGACCACGATTTCTCGTCCGCGAAAAAAGAAGCCATCACACGTGGCACATGTCGACACACCGTGGCCGATGAGGCGTGTCTCGTCGGGCAGGTTCAGCATCAACGAACGAGCTCCGGTGCTCACGATGACGGCATCGGCGGTGTACTCGTCGTCACGCACCCACACCCGTTTCGGAGTCGAAGAAAAGTCAATGTTTGTGGCTTTTTCAGTGAGGTACTCAGCGCCGAACCGTGCCGCTTGGTCGCGCATGCGCTGCATCAGCTCGGGGCCTTGCACGCCCTCGGGAAAGCCAGGAAAGTTCTCCACCTCGGTCGTGAGCATCAATTGCCCGCCGGGCTGATCAGACGTTGACGATGGTTCGCCCTCGATCACGAGTGGGGCGAGTGAGGCGCGCGCGGTGTAGACGGCGGCGGTGAGCCCGGCAGGGCCAGAACCGATGATGATGACCTTGCGATGCGGATGTGTCGTCATGTCGTTTCACTTTCTTCAGGGGATGAGTGTCGGGCACGCATCAAGAGCGCACCGAGGAGAATGAAGCAACCGCCAACGACGAAGTACGAGGTCCACACGGCACGACGTTCGCTGAGGAACAACTCGAACAACTCTTGGGTGCCACGCATGATTGCGATGAGGGCAAGCACCACCAGCGACACGGCAACGACGGCAACGATCGAACCAAAGACGATGCCACGAGTGATGGCGACGACGGGCTTGGTCGTGCGGTCGCGCACCGCACCGACGATGCGATCGATGAAGTCAACTGTCTTTCTTGGAAACTCGGGATCGTTGATCGGATTGCCCGCCACGGCGTCAGGCTAACGCTGGGTGCACTTTGCCGCGTGTGCGACGCGCAGTCAGCAGCGCGGCGTCATGCCGGAACGAACGCAACTTCGTTGATGCGGCCCTGGAACGGATTCGTCGTGCTGCACGTTGCACTCTTGCCGATCTCGGTGAGCACGACCAGAGATGTGTCACCGGTGCTGTGACGGAAAACTTCACGATCTCACCGCGCGTGCGATAGTCGCTCGCCAGCGGCGCACCCCACCCGTCGAAACCCGAGGGAGGCGTGCCGTTCACGCCGAAGACGTCGGCACCCCACGGCCCGTTGGCAAAGTTCATGCGCAAGGTTCCCGTGCCAGCACCCGTCAACGTGACGAGCACGCCAACCTTGCCTTTGGCACCGAAGAATTTGTCGGCATAACACGACGTCGCCCAGGAACTCTGCGGGTTCTTGTCGGTGAGCGCACCAATGAGTTCCTCATTCTCCACCCCGTCATCACCCAGCGGATCAAACGAGTTGACCGCCGCGATCGTGGCGGGACCGCTTGGCGCGACGGGTGTCTGCGCTTCTTCAACCGGCGCGCTCGGGATGACGACATTCTCTGGGTCGCGTGTGCGCACGACCGCCACGACGACAAGACCGGTGAGCACGACGGTCGCTGCCAGTAGGCGAGTTGTCGTTGAACGCAGGAATCCACCACCAGCGACAGCACGCGGGAAACGAACTCTTCGCATGTTGTCACTCGACGCAGTTCGAACATCATTGCGTTGCAGCGTCACACGCTGACCCGACGGTGGAGTCAACGTCGTCTGATCGTCGTGTTCGTCGTTGAGCGCTTGCAAGAGCGCGAGGCGCGTTTCTTCGCCCGTTTGATAGCGATGGTCGGGGTTGCGCGCCAGCAACTTGTGCACCACGCGCACGAGCCGCGGTGACAACGTCGGGCGGAGGTGGCCGAGATCGGTGGGTTCGCGCTGCAGGCGCGCCAGGGCGGTGTCGGCGTCGTTGTCGCAGACGAACGGCACCTTGCCCGAGAGGCATTCGTACAACACCAGCCCGAGGCTGTAGAGATCGGCACGGCCGTCGAGTGGTTTACCACGCACGATTTCTGGCGACAGGTATTTCGCCGTGCCCATCATGATGTTGTCGTTGGTGAGGTCATTGCCCTCGGCGGCATGCAGCGCCTTGGCGATGCCAAAGTCGGCGAGCAAAAAGTGCCCGTCAGGTCGCACGAGGATGTTGCCCGGCTTCACGTCGCGATGCACGTAGCCGTGCGCGTGAGTGGCATCGAGGGCGGCCGCAATCGCCGCACCCATCATGATGGCGAGGCTTGGCGTGAGACGTTTCTTCTTGTCGAGCAGATCACGCAGACTGCGACCCTGCACGAACTGCATCACGACGACTTGGAATCCGTCGTGAGCGAACGAGTCGTATACCGCGACGATGTTCGGATGATTGAGACCCGCGCAGGCGAGCGCCTCACGGCGGAAGCGTTCGATGGCCGTTTCGTCACGGGCAATCTGGCGCTTCAGCACCTTGATCGCGACTTGGCGGTCGAGGAACGTGTCGTGACCGAGCCACACTTCGGCCATGCCGCCGCGGGCAATCATCCGTTCGAGTCGGTAGCGGTCGCCGATGAACCCGGGTGCGAGTTCGGCAGCAGACATGATTGACGAGCGACGCTAGTTTCGCGCCGCCCATAAAACGGGGAATGTCAGCGCACGTGCGCCGACTTATGCCGTGTGGTAGGTGACACCGATCGTGCCGGGGCCCGTGTGCGAGCCGATTACCGAGCCGATGTTGCCGACGACGATCTCGCCCTTGTAGGTCTCACGCAGACGTGCGACGAAGGCATCGACGTCGCTGCATTCAGCATGCAACACCGCGACGTTCGAGACCGCTC
The DNA here is from genome assembly GCA_009927665.1 of Actinomycetota bacterium. Lineage (GTDB taxonomy): Bacteria > Actinomycetota > Acidimicrobiia > Acidimicrobiales > Ilumatobacteraceae > F1-60-MAGs027. The sequence goes on along the minus strand of RFMM01000105.1, from coordinate 9,158 downwards.
CATCGTTGCGGAACTGCTCGATCACGAATTCGAGTGCCTTGCTGCGTGTGCGCTGCTTTCCACCTTCGGCAACTTTGCCGTCTTTCACCGTGATGATTGGCTTGATGGCCAGTGCCGACGCCAGCAACGCCTTTGCGCCACCAATGCGACCGTTTTTCTTCAGGTTTTCCAGCGTGTCGAGAGCTCCCCATACGCGAGTGCGCTCGGCCAATGATCGCACCTGTGCTGCCAGGTCGTCGATGTTGCTTGCCGATGCGGCGAGGCGTGCGGCCGCCAACACGTTGATGCCCTCACCCATCGATGCCGATCGGCTGTCGACGAAGCGAATCGGAATCGACACGCCGGCTTCCTTGGCGCCTTGCTCGGCGGCTTGCAGGGTGGCCGAGAGTTCTGCCGAGATCGTGACGACGAGAATTCCCGTCGCCCCGCCGGAAGCGAGTTTGCTGAACGCCGCGGCAAATTTTCCGGGGGCGGGTGCCGCGGTTTGCGGCAAGACGGGCGAGGCCGAGCAGCGGGCCCAGAACTCTGCTGGTGTGAGGCTTGCACGGTCGACGAACTCTTCGTCGCCGAAGCTGAACGTGAGCGGCACGATGGTGATGCCGTGTTCGTCGGCGAGCTGCTGAGGCAGGTCGCAGGCCGAGTCGGTGACGATGCGAATGGTCATGGCGATGAGCGTAGTGCGGGATGTTGCCGGGTCTTTTTCTTGCGGTGACTGCGCCGCAGATGGATGAGCCACCACAGCACCAACAATGCAAGGAACACCACACTGACGCCACGACCGAGTCCGGCGATGGCATTCACACGAACGCGCACGGTTTGTGAATCAAGCACGACACCCGACGGGGTGGTGAGCACGAGTTCGACGGTGAGCAGACCATTCGAGCGGGCGACGGCATCAACGAAGAGCTCGCGCTGACCACGTGCTGCGATCTGCACATCGAGCACGTCGGGGGTGAACGTCATCTTGTTCGCCGCGCTCGCCAGGCGCAGCTGCAATGTAAGGGGATGATCGCTCGCGTTCGTCAGGGCGATTCGCAACTGACTCTCGCGGCTACCGAAGGTGTACGAGTTGCGCGGCACTGTCACGGCGTTGCGCACTCCGGCGACACCATCGAGCACAGTGCCGAGGTAGGTCTGGCGTTGTTCGTCGGTGAGGCTCGTGTCGTTGGCGATGTCGAGTAGTTCGATCCAACGCGTTACGACACCGTCGGCTTCTTGCAGGGCGTCACTGATGGCGGTGATGCTCTCGCGCGCCGCATTGGTGCTCGCCTGAATCTGCGCTACGTCAATCAGCGAGACTTGCGGTGGGGTGATCGTCGGCAGCCCCTCGAGCGTCGGCGCGAGGTCGGTCACCGGAACGAAGGAAATCTGCGGAGCACTGCGCAGGTATCGAAGGGTGAGAGCAGCGATGAGCGGTTCGCGCGGTACGCCCGTGGCCGACGACAACACGACGTGTCGGTTGTTCAAGGCAGCCGGGCCGACGAACGATGCCGCTATTTCGTTGCGGTGCGCAATGAGTTCGGCTGCGAGCGCGGCCGCTGACTCGTGCGCTGTGCCGGTGGGTTCGTCAAGCAAGGTGGAATATCGCTGGTCGGCCAGATTCAGCACCACACCGGCCGTTGGCGATGAGAGCGCGTACGGCCGGTTTTGGTTCGTTTCGGGGCCGTAGGCCTGCACTGCCGAGCCGACCATAACGACGTTGGTGACACCGAAACCGCGCACGAAGTCGACGCTCGCGGCGTCGAGCGGCTCGTTCGTCAGCCAGACCGCGCGCGAAGGTAGGGCGGCACCATTCACGGCATCGAGGGTCGTCTCGCCACGCACGAGTTGTGCTTCGAATTGAGCCCGCAACTGGGCGGCGGCATACGAGGGCACATTGCTCGAGCGAAAGGTCGAGACGAGCAGGTCGTTGCCGGCCAGCAACGGCAACAGTTGGCTGAGCAGTTCTTGATCGGCGGTGTCGGTGCTACGTGAGAGCCCATCGAGCAGCTCCGGCTGCAATCGCACGCCAAGTTGCACGCCTTGTGGACTTCGCGCCAAGAGGTCGCGCAGGTCGCGCAACTGTTCACGCGTCTCATCGCGCAAGGTGACGTTGCCATCGGGCGCGATGGTCGGGGGCGTATCGAGCCATGCGACCGTGGTAATCGGCAACGGGGTGAAGTTGCGATTGGTGACGAGGTTGACGAAGGTGCGCAACTCGGCGACGAGACCATTGGCACCCGTCACGGTCACGTTGAGGGCACGAACGCCGTCGCGTGCGACGACGAGTCGATTACGGGCGTTTCTTGACGAGGTAGGTACGAGCACCTGGAACGCCGGTGTCGCATCCACCGTGATGCGACGCAGCGCATCGGCACCGAGCGCTAGTTCGGCGTCGGCGATGAACTCGTCACCGCGGGCAGCTGCGACTGCGGCATCGCGCGAGACGAGCGGTGCGCTGATTCGTGCCACCAGCGTCGCGGTCGGGTCGCTGAGCAGCGCCTCGATCTCGGCATTGGCCGGCACTGCGAGGTTGAAGAACAGCTGGTCGCCTGGTCGGCCATTGAAGGTGCCGTTCAAGATCTCCAGTCGATAGTCGACCGCATGGGCGGTGTCGTGCACGGCGACGAGTGCACTCGCGGTCGCGAGCACAACTACGAGTGAACGAACCAGCGCACGACACACACGGCTGGGCACCGGTTGGTGCCCGCGACGAGAGTTCATGTGGCTGGCTGCTCGTCGCGCTCAAGCACGACAAGCCCATCGGCATCGGTGGTGAAGTCAAGCGACCGATACAACGCAAGTGCCGCAGTGTTGTGCGGTTCAGTGTTCACCAGCAGGTGCCGTGCGAACTTGCTGCGGGCCCATGCCATGCTGGCAACCACGAGCGCGGTGGCAATGCGGCGGCCGCGATGCTCGGGTGCCACCACCAGGCGCTGCAGATACGCCGTTTCGTAGGCGACACCAGCGATTGCGTAACCGATTGGCATCTCGTTGTCGATACCGCTTGGCTGGGCGATGAAGACGCAGTGGATCGGGGTCGAACGACATGCGTGAAGTAAGGCATCAATGGTGAGTCGCCAGTCGGTGCCGAACCCGGTGGCATCGAGGTCGGCGAGTGACGCGCATCTGTCGCGGTCACCAGTGCGCGCCCGGCGTCGAGCAACGCTGTGCGTCGAAATCTCCACGTCTGGTGTCGGCGAGCGATGCAGCAACGATGCAGTCTCAGTGAGGTCGCGGCGCAACACCACCAGGTGCTGCACGATGGTGAAACCCTGCGCTTCGTACCACCGCGCTTCGGTCGTGCCGACGGCAGGTGTGCGCAGCACTCGGCGACCACCGTGTGTTGCCGAGACGCACGTGCGGTTGATGCGACGTTGGTCGGCGGTGCGCGGCGCACCAGTCGTGGTGACACGCGCCGACACGCTCGAACGCTAGTGGCGATGTGCTTGCGTAGCCTGTAGTTCGTGCAGCCTGCGCGCTTCGATGCAGTGATTGCCGAACTCACACCGATCACCACCGCATTTCGTGCGGCGGGTCACCGCTTGTACATCGTCGGCGGCACGGTGCGCGATTTGTTGCTTGGCCGCGATACGACTCAACTTGATTTTGACTTCACGACCGATGCTCGCCCCGACCAGGTAAAGACGCTGCTCGGCGGTCTCGTCGACTCACTGTGGACCCAAGGCGAACGCTTCGGCACCATCGCTGCCCTCCGCGGCAGCCGCAGCCTTGAGATCACCACCCACCGCGCCGAGGCCTACGACCCCGATTCGCGCAAACCAGAGGTCAAGTTTTCTGACTCGATCGACACCGATCTCGCGCGTCGCGACTTCACCTTCAATGCGATGGCGTTGGAACTGACCGCTGAGACTCCGCAACTCGTCGACCCCTATGGCGGACTCGATGACTTGATGGCTCGCCGCCTGCGCACGCCGCTGTCACCAGAAGAAAGTTTCAGCGACGACCCGTTGCGCATGTTGCGCGCCGCACGGTTCATCGCCACGTTGTCGGTGACACCAGATGAACCCCTCGTGCGTGCGGTGCGGGCGATGAACGAACGCCTGAACATCGTTTCACCGGAACGTGTGCGCGACGAGTTTGACCGCATGATGACCACCGATGCCCCGACGCTCGGTTTGCGTTTCTCTGTCGAGTGCGGGCTCGCTGATCGCTTCTTGCCGGAATTGTCGGCGTTGTCGCTCGAGCAGGATCCGATTCACCGCCACAAAGACGTGCTCACCCACACGTTTGCCGTTGTCGAAAACGTGCGCCGAGAGATGCCCGGCGACTTTCGTATCGTTCGCCTTGCGGCGCTCTATCACGACATTGGCAAGCCACGCACTCGTAAGGTGCTGCCGGGTAAGGGCATGACGTTTTATCACCATGAGGTGGTCGGGGCAAAGATGACTCGCAAGCGCATGCGTGAGCTGCACTATTCCAACGACGACATCCACAAGGTGTCAGAACTGGTGTTTCTCAGCGGTCGCTTTCATACCTATCAAATGGGTTGGACCGATTCGGCGGTGCGTCGTTACGTGCGTGACGCCGGTGATGTGCTGACCGAACTCAATGTGCTGGTGCGCTGCGACTGCACGACGCGCAGCGAGCGCAAGGTTGATGCGCTCAACCGACGCATGGACGAACTCGAAGCCCGAATCAACGAGTTGGCGGCGAAGGAAGAACTCGCTGCGCTGCGCCCTGAACTCGACGGCCTGGCGGTCATGCAGCACCTCGGCATTGAACCGGGCCCGGCGGTAGGCGAAGCAATGGACTTTCTCATGGAGATTCGTCTCGACGAAGGTCTGCTTGGCGATGTGGCGATTCGTGCGCGACTCGACGCCTGGTGGTCAGCCCGTCAACAAGCGTGACCGTTTTGCGGGCTTCGTGCACACCACCGTGTGACAGCCCGTTGGCACGCTGACGAGGTGACGGTACGCTCAAAAGTCCTATTCACCCTGCCCCCTCGGGGGCCTCGACGTCACACGTCGTGTCCGAAGGGAGTTACGAATGCGTCCATATGAGTTGATGGTCATCGTCAGCGGTGCGCTCGACGAGAACGCGGCCCACGGCTGGGTTGCCCAGGTCACCAAGACGGTGACCAGCGTCGGCGGTACCGTGCACGGAACGCCCGATTGGTGGGGCAGGCGTCGCCTGGCCTACCCGATCAACAAGCAGAACGACGGCTACTACGCCGTGTTCAACATCAGCGCCGCAGGCGGTGCACTCGACGAAGTCGAACGCACCCTGCGCCTGTCGGACGATGTGTTGCGGCACAAGTTGTTGCGTCTGCCTGATCACGAAGCGCAACGCCGCGGAATGTTGCCCGCCGGCGCGGCCAAGTAAGTCACGCAACGCACGAAAGGTCTACCCATGTCCGAAAACAGCATCACCCTCGTCGGCAATCTCACGCGCGACCCTGAACTGCGTTTCACTGCCAACGGTCGCGCCGTCGCGTCGTTCGGCATCGCCGTCGGTCGCCGCTACCAGGTAAACGGCGAATGGCAAGAGCAGACGTCGTACTTCAACATCACCGCCTGGGGCACCCTCGGCGAGAATGCGGCTGCTTCGCTGTCGAAAGGTTCGCGCATCGTCGTGACCGGCCGTCTCGAACAGCGCGAGTACACGACGCGAGAGGGTGACAAGCGCACCGCCATCGACGTGATCGCCGACGAACTCGGGCCCAGCCTGCGCTGGGCGACCGCGCAAGTCGAGCGCACGCCCCGTCAAGACGGCAACGCACCGAAGAAGACCGGTGGCGGCGCAAACCCCGGCGGCGAAGAAAACCCCTTCTCTGGCGAAGAGCCGTTCTAACCACTCCGACGTAACACCGACCTGAAAGGACCTCACCCATGACGAGCAAGAAGAACAAACTGCGTGCCGCGAAACTGCTGCAACGCCGTTACAAGAAGAAGCCGAACCCGCTCAACCCTGAGCGCATCGTTTACATCGACTACAAAGACGTCAATCTGCTGCAGCGTTTCATGAGCGATCGCTCGAAACTGCGAGCGCGCCGCATGACCGGGGCCGACGTGCAACAGCAGCGTGATATCGCCACGGCAGTCAAGAACGCCCGCGAAATGGCGCTGTTGCCTTACACCAAGCGTGTTGCCGGCTTGCGCGCCCCGCGCGGTCGCGGCGGTGAAGACCGCGAAGAGCGTGGCGGTGTGAGCCGCGACGTGGTCGAGCGTTACGAGAATCTCGCCGCTGCTGAGGCGGTCAGCGAATCACCTGACGCCGCCGCAGGGGCTGCTGCGCCAACAGAGAGCTGACCTCGTGAAGGTGCTGCTGCGCCGCGATGTGAAGGGCGTCGGCAAACGAGGAGACATCGTTGAGGTCTCGTCGGGTCACGCCCGCAACCATCTGATTCCCAACGGTCTTGCGGTCGAGGCAACCGAGGGGGCCGTCGAGAACGCGGTCACCCAGAAACGCACGCAAGCCGCCCGCGAGGCCGCAGATCGCGAGTCGGCGCGCGCCATCGCCGCGCGTTTCGCGGCTGCACCACTCGACATTGTCGCCAAGGCTGGAGCGTCAGGCAAGTTGTTCGGTTCGGTGACGTCGCATGACGTGGTCGAGGCCATCGCCCGGCAACACGGCGTTGACGTCGAGCGCAAACATGTGGAGATTCCCACACCGATTCGCGAGGTCGGCTCGCACACCGTGCACGTCGGGCTCTTCGGCGACGTGCGGGCCACCCTCACCGTGCAGGTGCGGGCGGGCTGACGCCTCGTCGGCGCGGAACGTTCGACACCATCACACCACCGGGGCACACCTCGTCGCTACTGTCCACAGGCAACTCACAGGATGTTCCTCTTGTGATCAACAGGCCACAACGACAAGGGTGATGGGGTGACGATTTCCGAATTCCGCCGCGACAGCCGCGAGTTGCGCGACGACCGCAACCCGCAACGCATTCCACCGCACAACGTTGATGCTGAAGCGTCGCTCTTGGGTGCGATGTTGTTGTCAGAAGATGCAATTGCAACCGTGCTCGAGCGCGGTCTTGTGTCGGAAGATTTCTACAAGCCTGCGCACCGACATGTGTTCGATGCGATTCGCGCACTCACGGTGTCGGGCAACCCTGTTGATCCGATCACCGTCGGTGAAGAACTGCGCCGTGCGGCGTTGCTCGAGAGCATCGGTGGCATCGACGCGTTGTTGCGGTTGCAAAATGCGACACCAGCGATCTCGTCGGCCGAGCGATACGCCAAGATCGTGCGCGACGCCGCCAAGTTGCGTCGTGTCATCGCAGCTGCCGCTGCGATTGCAGAGATTGCCTACAGCGAACCGGCCGATGTTGATCGTGCGCTCGATGAAGCCGAGAGCCGTATCTACGACGTGTCGTCGGGCAACCTCACCGAAGGAGCCGAAGAACTCGGAACGCTGCTGAACAAGTCGCTCGAGACGATCGAAGAACGCTGGAACAATCCGGGCGCAATGGTCGGTGTGCCAACCGGCTTCAAGAAGCTCGACGAATTGCTGCTGGGTTTGCAGCCAGGTGCGTTGCACGTGATCGGTGCCCGCCCCGGCATGGGTAAGAGCGCACTCGCGCTGAACATGGCGGTGAACGTCGCGCGACTCACGTCGCGCCCGGTCATCTTCTTCAGCCTCGAAATGAGTGCTTATGAGCTTTCGCAGCGCGTGCTGGCGAGTGAAGCCAGCGTGCCGAGTGAAGTGTTGCGCGGGTCGGCACCGAACGAGAAACAGTGGCAAGAAATCGGTCGCGCGGTCGGTCGCCTCGATATTCCGCTCATCATCGATGATTCGCCGATGACGTCGATTGGGTCCATGCGCGCTCGCGCTCGTCGCATTCGTCTGGCCAAGGGTGACCTTGCACTCATCGTCATCGACTATTTGCAGTTGATGGGTGGTGATGCGAAGGTCGAGAACCGTCAGTTGGAAGTCAGCGAGATCAGCCGCAACCTGAAGTTGATGGCCCGCGAGTTCGGAGTGCCCATCGTTGCGCTCAGCCAGTTGAGTCGCAACCTCGAGAGTCGTGGCGACAAGCGACCCAATCTTTCTGACTTGCGCGAATCAGGTGCCATCGAACAAGACGCCGACGTCGTGATGTTCATTTATCGCGGTGAAGTCGTCGGTGACTCGGCCGCGGTACGTGGTGCCGCCGACCTCATCGTGGCCAAGCACCGTGCCGGTCGCACTGACACGGTGAAGTTGGCGTGGGTTGAGCCGTACACCCGCTTCGAGAATTACTTCGAGGCAGATTCCAACGATCGCATCTAGCGATGTTCCTCGGCGAAGACCTGCTCGCGTGGTTGTTGCTCGCCTTTGGCGGGGCGATGTTCGTCGGTAACGCCGCGGCTTTGTTGAAGCCACGTGAGGCCCCGCGCGAAGAGGGTGAACTTACGCGCGCCCCGAAGGTGCGCAGCATCGCGATGGCACTCTTGGGGTTGGTGGCCGCAGTGTGGGCGCTCTTTACGCTCGTTGCGGTCGGTTGACCTCGCACTCGAGCGGGTGACGGGAATCGAACCCGCGTTCTCAACTTGGGAAGCTGATGTTCTGCCATTGAACTACACCCGCCAGTGGCGCGGCACCAGCGTCGCATCGAAGCGTACCAACGACACGATTGGCAGAAATCGGCTTCTTACTAGGGTTGGTGCGCCGTGATTCTTTCTGATCGCACCATTCGCGAAGCCATAGCGGCGGGCCGCATCATCATCGAGCCGTTCGACGAAGCGTGCTTGCAGCCGTCATCGATCGACGTGAAGGTGTCGAATCTTTTCCGGGTGTTTCGCAACCACACGACGGCCGTGATTGACGTGAAGAGAGAACTCACCGACCTCACCGAATTGGTGGAAATGCCCGGCGATCAGCCCTTCATTTTGCACCCGGGCGAGTTCGTGCTCGGCTCGACGCTCGAGCGGGTGGCAATCGCCCACGACCTCGTCGCGCGTGTCGAGGGCAAGAGCTCGCTTGGTCGGCTCGGGTTGCTGATTCATTCGACCGCCGGCTTCATCGACGCCGGGTTCGATGGTCACATCACGCTTGAGTTGTCGAATGTTGCGAATTTGCCGATCACGATTTATCCGAACATGAAAATCGGTCAAGTGAGTTTCATGACGATGACCTCGCCCGCCGACAAGCCCTACGGATCAGGTGCTCGCGGCTCGAAATATCAGGGTCAACGCGGTCCAACCCCGAGTCGCTACTTCGAAAACTTT
>RFMM01000087.1 GCA_009927665.1 Actinomycetota bacterium | reverse complement strand
CCTACTCGCCGGCGACGGGTTGGCGCAGCGGGGCATCGAGTTCGCTCAATGCCCGCTCGCCGTTCTCGATGGCATCGAGCACGTGCAGGGCGATGTCACCGACTTTCACCTGAGTGTCGTCTTTGCCCGCACCTTTCACGCCGTCATCCATCATGATGTAGCAGAACGGGCATGCCGTCGCGACGCGTGTCGCACCCGTCGCAATCGCTTCGCGCGCGCGTTCGTCGTTGACCTTCGTTCCGACGTTCTCTTCCATCCACATACGTGCGCCACCCGCACCACAACACATGCCTTGGGTGCCATTGCGTGGCATCTCGACCACCTGAATGCCCTTGATCGAACCCACCACCTTGCGTGGGGCGAGATACACGTCGTTGTGTCGCCCCAGATAGCACGAGTCGTGGTAGGTGATGCGGTCATCGAGCGAAGCGTTGCTCATGTCGAGGCGACCTGAGGTGATGAGGTCTTCGAGCAACTGCGAGTGGTGCACCACTTCGTAGTTTCCACCGAGCTGCGGGTATTCGTTCTTCAGCGTGTTGAAGCAGTGCGGGCACTGTGTGATGATCTTGCGCACGCCCATGCCGTTCAACATCTCGACGTTCGGGGTGGCAAGCATCTGGAAGAGATATTCGTTGCCGCTGCGTCGCGCAGAGTCGCCCGTGCACATCTCGCTCGGTCCGAGTATCGCCACGTCGATGCCGGCGCGCTTCAGCAACTTGGCCATCGCCTGCGTGACCTTTTTGTTCTTGTCGTCGAACGATCCTGCGCAGCCCACCCAGTAGAGATATTCGTGGGTCAGCGGTGTGCCTGGGTCGAGCACGGTGACGTCGAGATCCTTCGCCCACGCCGCACGGTCGCCCTGGTTCATGCCCCACGGGTTGCCTTGGTTTTCCATCGCGCGGTAGGCGTTGCCGAGCTCGGCGGGGAAGTTGCTTTCCATCAGTGACAGATACCGACGCATATCGAGGATCTTGTCGAGGATCTCGATGTTCACCGGGCAAATCTCATCACAGGCCTTGCATGAGGTACACGACCAGATTTCTTCGGCGGTGATGCGTTCGAACACCGAGTTTGCGTTCACGGTGATCTCGGCATCTACGCCGAGTGGCGGCGATACGCGGCCGCCTGGCGCGTGCGCCGCAGTCGCGGCCATGACCTCGCCGCTCTTCAGCACGATCTCACGCGGATCAAGCGGTTTGCCGGTGGCGTGTGCGGGGCACACGCTCGTGCAACGCCCGCACATCGTGCACGAGTCGAGGTCAAGCAACTGCTTCCACGTGAAGTTCTCAATGGCGTTCACCCCGAACGACTCAAGAGACGTCTCGGCAAGGTTCGGCATCGCACGCATCGCACCCTTTCGGGCGTTCGCGGTCGCGCAGATACATGTTGAGCGGCGAAGTGAAGATATGGCGCAACATCGTGATGGGCAGCAGGGCGAGAAACGCAATGAACGTGATGACGTGGAAGACCCACCAACCTTGGTGCCACTGTTGCAACGTGTCGAGCGAGAGGCCGTTGACAGTCTGAGCGAGCGGCCAGCCAATCACGCTCCAGCGTTCGTAGTCGACGTTCTTGCCGGAGGCTTGTTCGGCGGCGATCCGGAACATCTCGGTGCCGAAACCGCTCACGCCGATGGCGAGCAGCACACCGAGAATCCATGCGTGCTCGGGCTTTGACTTGATCCGAATGCGATAAGGCCTTTGCACATAGCGCCGCAGAATCGCCCACACGACACCCGCGGTGAACACCACGCCTGCGACGTCGCCGACCAGCGCGTAGCCGCGATACACGTCGCCGTGCAAGAACTTGAGTGCCGGTGGCATCTGGTGGTCGATTTCGAGCACCGTTGTGACGCCGAGCAGCACCAAGAAACCGAAGTAGATCATCGAGTGCATGAGACCTGCTGCTGAATCACGCAGCAAGGTGCGCATGTACACGCCGGCTCGAAAATCAGCGAGACGTCGTTTGACGTTCTTCGTTGTCGTGCGACGGTCGTCGGGGGCTCCACGCTCCCAGTTGCGAATACGGTCGGCAAAGCGCAACGAACCCCAAATCAGCATCATCGGAATCACGGTGTAAAACGCCAGCTTGAGTGGCCCGGGGATGCCGCCAAACACCTCGCGATGCACGGGCGAGTCACTTTCCCAACCGGTGATCATCGGCACGATGCCCGACACCAGCGTGAAGACCCCGATGCCGCAGCCGAGGATGATGGAGAGCTGGAACGGCTTCAGCCGTTTGCGGGCAGGCGCGATGGTCGCAGCGTCACCGTGCATGGCAACCGCCACGCTAGTTGTGGCGGAAATGTTCGCCGCGACTCAGCCGGCGACCGCGAGGCTCAGCCGACTGCCGTGCGGTCGAGGTCGCGCAATCGCGACGCCAATTGTGAGAGCAACTTGTGCGAGAGTGCGGGCACGTCATCGAGCACGCCGTGGAAGTGGCGCTGGCTGATGACGAGCACGTCGCAGTCGGTGTCGCAGGTGACCGTTGCGGTGCGCGGGCCGTGGTCGAGCAGTGCGAGTTCGCCAACCATCGAGCCGGCCCCAATCGACGCCAGTTTCTTGCCATTGCGGCGCACAGTGGCTTTGCCCTTCAGCACGATGAATGCTTCGCGACCAGGCTGGCCTTGTTCGATCATCACGCGACCGGCCTTGAACGACACGGCGTCGGAGGCCTTCACGATGCGGGCCAGATCTTTCTTTGAGCACGACGAAAAGAGCGGAACATGATGGAGCGTGGTGAGGGGATTTTGGTTCTGAGGCATGGTGGAAAGGTTACGCACGAATTCGTGCGTCAGTGCACAAACTCGCGGTGAAGGTTGTCTCAGGTGCCGGCTTGCGCAGCGACGGCGTGTGTTGCCGCGGCAATCGCTGCTGCGTCACCGAGATACGAGACCGACGCCACACGCAATTCGCGACGTGCGCCAACGGCGGTGTCGCCCGACACAAAGTCGTATCGGCGTGGCACACCAGTGGGAATGTTCAACTCGGCGATCGCAGCTTCGCTGAGGTTTTCCAGATGCATCGCGAGTGCACGCAACGAGTTGCCGTGCGCTACGACGAGCACGTTCTTCCCGTCGATGAGCAACGGAACGAGCACCTCGTGCCAGAACGGCACGACACGCGCCACCACATCTTTTAAGCACTCGGTCGCAGGCAACAGCGCAGGGTCAATGTGCGCATATCGCGAATCGTTCGCCGGATGCTCAGGGCTGGAGCGATCAACAGGTGGTGGTGGCACGGCAAAACTGCGACGCCACAGGTTGGTTTGTTCTGCACCGTGGCGCTTGGTGGTCTCTTTCTTGTCGAGGCCCTGCAAAGCGCCGTAGTGACGCTCGTTGAGTCGCCAGTCGCGTTCGACGCGCACGTCGCTCTGACCAAGCGTGGCAAGAGCGCGACGATTGGTGTCGATGGCCCGCGTCAGAAGCGACGTGTAGACGATGTCGAAACGCAGACCAGCGCCGCGCAACGTGCGACCCGCCGCGTCTGCTTCGGCTTCTCCTTTGGCGCTGAGGGGCACGTCATGCCAGCCGGTGAAGAGATTGAGCTCGTTCCAGGTGCTCTGGCCGTGGCGCAGCACCACGAGCGTGCCGGGCATGCCTGCCGCGGCAGCAACCCCTGGTTGCGAAGCAGCGCTCACGCGGCAAGGCTAGACCGAGCAAGCTGAAACAGGAGTGTGACGATGCCGACGAACGAGGTCTTTGACGTGGTCGTCGTTGGTTCGGCAAACCTCGACCTCGTTGCACGCACGCGACGACTTCCACATCCTGGTGAGACCGTGTCGGCGCACGACTATTTCGAGGCGTGTGGTGGCAAGGGAGCCAACCAAGCGATTGCCGCAGCGCGAGCCGGTGCCCACACGGCGTTCGTCGGCGCGGTTGGGCGAGATGCCGCGGGCGATACGTTGCGTCGTGCGTTCGTTGACGACGGTGTCGATGTGTCGCAGCTTGCCAGTGTTGAGGCACCAACGGGTCGTGCCTTGATCGGCGTGTCAGACGATGCCGAGAACCTCATCATCGTGGTGCCCGGTGCCAACCATGTGCTCTCGGTCGGCGATATTGATGCAGCGGCACATCTGCTCGCGTGCGCAAAGGTGTTGCTGATGCAACTTGAAGTGCCGCTTGCGGTAGTAGAACGCGCGGCGGCTCTCGCAGGTGACGACACCATCGTCGTGCTGAACCCCGCACCAGCTGCCGAGTTGCCAGATGCACTGCTCGCACGGCTCGACGTGATCACGCCGAATGAACATGAAGTGCAACTGCTCGGTGGCGCTGAAGCACTCGTTGCGCGTGGTGTCGGTGCCGTCGTCGTCACCGAAGGGCCGCGAGGGGCGCGACTCGTCACCAGTGCGGGAACCACTCGCATCGCCCCCCATCCGGTGACGCCGGTCGACACGACCGGAGCAGGCGATGCCTTCTGCGGGGCCCTGAGTGCCCGACTCGCCCTCGACGGCGGGCTTGATGCATTGTTGGCCGCTCTACACGCCGCGGCGGTTGCGGGGGCGCTGGCCACCACGGTGCAGGGAGCCGTGCCGTCGTTACCCCGGTGGGCTGCGATTTCCGCCGTGCTGCGCGGGTAGCCGCATCGACCGCCCGCACCAGCGACGAGAGAAGTGCAGGCCAGCCGGTCAGTAACTGCCTACCTGACAGAGGTGTGACAGAGAACCTGAGCCGCGGTGACTCAACTTTTGAGTCGCGACGCTAGCGTGTCGCTCTCAGCATTCCCGCACCAACACGGAGGAATCACCCATGCCCAAGGCCGTCGGAATCGACCTCGGAACCACCAACTCAGTTGTCGCCGTCTTGGAAGCCGGCGAACCGGTCGTTATCCCCAACTCCGAAGGTGCGCGCACCACGCCCTCGGTTGTTGCGTTCTCCAAAGGTGGCGAGGTGCTCGTTGGCGAAGTTGCCAAGCGCCAGGCCATCACCAACCCAGATCGCACGTTCCGCAGCATCAAGCGGTACATGGGGCAGAAGTGGAACTCTGACGACATCGACGGCAAGAAGTACACACCGCAAGAAATCAGTGCTCGAACACTGATGAAGCTGAAGCGCGACGCAGAGGCGTATCTCGGCGACACCGTGACGCAAGCCGTCATCACCGTGCCGGCGTACTTCGACGACGCGCAACGTACCGCAACCAAAGAAGCCGGTCAGATCGCCGGGCTTGAAGTGCTGCGCATTATCAACGAACCGACGGCAGCTGCGTTGGCATACGGCCTCGACAAAGGTTCGAAAGAGGAGACCGTGCTGGTGTTTGACCTCGGTGGCGGCACGTTCGACGTGAGCGTGCTCGAGATTGGCGACGGCGTGTTCGAAGTCAAGAGCACCCACGGAGACACCAACCTCGGCGGCGACGACTGGGACCAGAAGATCATCGATTGGTTGGTTGCACAATTCAAGGCTGCCCATGGCGTCGACCTGGCGAAAGACCGCATGGCGACGCAACGATTGAAGGAAGCCGCCGAAAAGGCAAAGATCGAGCTTTCGCAGGTGCAGCAGACGCAGATCAATCTGCCGTTCATCACGGCGACTGCGAGTGGTCCGTTGCATCTCGATGAGTCGCTCTC
>RFMM01000078.1 GCA_009927665.1 Actinomycetota bacterium | reverse complement strand
GAGTTGAAGTCGTAGCCGAGTTGCGGGGCGGTGAGCATCGGTTCATACGCGATGCCGGCGGTGCGGGCCATCTCGGAGCAGGTGCCACCGCGATCGACGATCACGGAGATGAAAATCGGCGTTGCGCCGAACTCGCGCACGGCTGCGACGGCTTCAAAAATCGACGTGCCACGGGTGACGGTGTCTTCGACGATTGCCACCTTGTCGCCCGGTAGCAGTGCGCCGGCGATTCGGCCGGTGATGCCGTGATCTTTTGCTTCTTTGCGCACACTGAAACTGCGCAGGCTGCGCCCGCGTGTCGCCGCCACGGCGGCGATTCCGAAGGCAACAGGGTCGGCACCCATCGTGAGCCCACCAATGGCAACCACGTCGGCAGGCAACAGCGACAGCGCAACATCGGCCACGAGCACGATGCCGTCTGGTCGACACGCAGTTTGTTTGGTGTCGAGAAACCAGGTGCTCGCCTTACCAGACTTCAGCGTGAAGTTGCCTGTCTTGAGTGAATGAGTGAGCACATGTTGGCGCAGCGCAGAGCGCGCTGGGTCAAGTGGCGGCAGACCCATGCTGCTCGGCATGTTCGTTATGCGCCGAGGTCATCGAGTGCATCAACTGCACGATCGGCATGACGTAAAACTCGCTGCACATCAAAGAGTTGCGCGAGGCGTGCTGCGTCGATCACTGCGGTGACCTCGGTCGATTCAGCAAGCACGTCGTGCAGGGTGCGGCTCAACTCGTGCGCACGACGAGACGCATCTTGCACCAGGCGATACGCGGCATCGCGCCCAAGACCCGCTTCGACGAGTGCCAGAAGCACCGACTGAGAGAACACCGCTCCGCGGGTCAACTCGAGGTTGGTGCGCATTCGGCTGCCATCGACTTCCCAGTTCGCCACCAGACGGGTGAGCCGCTTGGTCATGTAATAGGTGAGTTGGGCGGTGTCAGGCAAAATGATGCGCTCGACCGACGAGTGTGAAATGTCGCGTTCATGCCACAGGGCAACGTTCTGCAACCCGGCCTGCAGATTGCCGCGCACGACGCGAGCCAAGCCTGAAAGCGTCTCAGCAGAAATCGGGTTGCGCTTGTGTGGCATGGCAGAACTGCCTTTTTGTCCTGCCGCAAACCCTTCGCGCACCTCTGACACTTCGGTGCGCTGCAGATGTCGCAACTCGACGGCAATCATCTCGATGGTGCTGGCGATGCTTGCGCAAGCCGCAAGGAACTCTGCGTGTCGGTCACGGCTGATCACCTGGGTGGCTGGCACAGCCCGCAAATTGAGCGCCTTCGCAACTTCAGCTTCAACGCGCGGATCAATGTTGCTGTAGGTGCCAACCGCACCCGACAGTTTGCACACTGCGATGGTGTAGCGCGCGGCCTTCATGCGTCGGCGATCTCGATCGATCTGTAGCGCCCACAATGCGACCTTGGCGCCGAATGTGGTCGGCTCGGCGTGAATGCCGTGCGTACGGCCGACCATCACCGTTGCCCGATGGGTTCGCGCTTCACGAACGAGCACATCGAACAATCCACCGAGGGCCGAGTCGATCAACTCAGCAGCATCACGCAACATTGCACACCACGCAGTGTCGACGACGTCGCTGCTCGTGAGACCGTGGTGCAACCAGGCTGCTTCTGGCAAGCCGATGCGTTCTTGGGCGACGTCAACGAACGCAGCAACATCGTGGTTGGTCACCGCTTCACGCTGGGCCACTGCTCGCACGAACGCTTCATCGACCTGTGGCGCACGGGCGCGACACGCGACTGCAGCATGCTGTGGCACGACCCCACATCGGGCTTGCGCGTCGAGTGCATGCAGTTCGATGTCGAGATATCGAGCAAAGCGGGCCGTGTCACTGAAGAGTGCCGACATTTCCGGTGTGGAATACCGCTCGATCATCGCGTCACCTCACGCACCACGCAGTCGTCACGTTCTGGACCAACACCGATGAGGCTCACCGGCACGCCGGTCGTGCGTTCAACGAGTTCGATCAACGCGCGAGCTTGGGTTGGTAAGTCAGACTCTTTGCGGCACGCGCGCAGCGGCTGGCGCCAACCCGAAAGATCTTCATAGACACACTCGACGCGCGCCAGCACTTCAGCGTCGTCGGGGTAGGCATCGAGTGTGCGGCCATCGAGGCGATAGCCAACACAGACTCGTATCGTGTCGAAGTCGTCGAGCACGTCGAGTTTGGTGAGTGCAATGTCAGTGAGTGAATTCACGCGCACCGCATGGCGCAACATCACGAGATCGAGCCAACCAGGTCGACGACGACGACCAGTGACGGTGCCGAATTCGTGCCCAATGTCGACGATGCGCTCGCCTAGTTCACCGTGCAACTCGGTGGGAAACGGCCCGCTACCAACCCGCGTCGTGTATGCCTTTGCGATGCCCACCACTCGTGTGATGTCGCGTGGCCCCAGCCCGCTGCCGGCACACGCGCCACCTGCGGTGGGGTTCGACGAGGTGACATAGGGATACGTGCCGTGGTCGATGTCAAGAAACGTTGCTTGCGCACCCTCAAGCAAAATCGAGCTGTCGGCGGCGAGTGCATCGTGCAAGAGATTCACCGTGTCGGCGAGATGCGGGGCTAGCCGTGCGGCGTATTCATCACATCGCTCGACAATCTCGTCGACATCGAGCACTGGTTCACCAAGTGATGCAAACACTTGATTTTCTTGCGTTGCCCGATCTTTGACCAGCGTGCGAAAGCGTTCGCGGTCACGCGTGTCACCGGCACGCAAACCGATGCGCTTCACCTTGTCGGCATACGCCGGGCCGATGCCTTTCAAGGTGGTGCCGATGCGGGCATCGCCACGCAACGACTCGCTGATGGCGTCTTGTCGTTGATGCCAAGGGAAAATGAGGTGCGCAAGCGTCGACACCCGCAATCGCTCGCACGAAATTCCGCGTGACTCAAGCGTGTCGATTTCGGCAAAGAGCGTCGGCAAGTCGACGACCACACCGTTGCCGATGACTGGGGTGACGTGCGGGTACAAGACGCCACTTGGCACGAGCTGCAATGCATATCGTTCGCGACCAACGACGACCGTATGACCTGCGTTGTGTCCACCTTGATAGCGCACCACATGACTGTGGGTGGCGGCCAAGAGGTCGATGACCTTTGCCTTGCCTTCGTCTCCCCACTGCGTGCCGACTACAACGGTGACGGGCATTCACGCTCCTAGCGCTAGGGAACGTATCTTTACGCTACTCGCCATGTGAACGAGGAGAGCAGAATCGTGAGTGTTCACCGATAGTTTCGTGACGTGAACGCCGTGCTTCGCCGTCGCGAATGGGCCTCGATGAGCCCCAGCGAGCGCAAGGCGTTCGCACAGCGGTCGCTTGCCGACGTTCTCACTGCCCCACTGCAACACGAAATCGCCGCCTTGATTGACGATGTGCGTCATCGCGGTGATGACGCCGTGTGTGAGGCAACGCGACGATTCGATGGTGTGTCGCTGATGCCTGATCAGCTGCGCGTGAGT
>RFMM01000128.1 GCA_009927665.1 Actinomycetota bacterium | reverse complement strand
CGCGAGTGGGTCGGTGCCCACGCTCGCATCACCCACCCTGCCCGGGTGTTTGGCGGCGTCGCGCACCGCGATGCGCGTGACGGTGAGTGCGATACCCGTGCGGGCAGCAATGGTGTCAGCCTGGCGAGCAACCAGGGCGGTGAACGCCGAACCCACCACGCCATGACCAACGACTCCGATGCGAACAGGCGATGCGGCAGGCGCAGAAGCGGCTTTCGCCATGCGTCAAACGCTATCGGTGCTGTCGTTGCGCACGAGATCGTCATACGTCTCGCGACGCACGACAACGCGCGCCGCGCCATCGCGCACGAAGACGACTGCAGGTCGCGGAACCTTGTTGTAGTTCGAACCCATCGAGTGTCCGTACGCACCAGTCACCGGTGTAGCAATCACGTCGCCGACTCGCACGTCGGAGGGCAACACGGCCTGCGCAATGAGCACGTCGCCGCTCTCACAGTGCTTGCCGACGATTCGTGCTTCCATCGAGCGATCGGCAGTACAACGTGCCGGCACGAAGGCTTCGTATCCACTGCCGTAGAGCACCGGTCGCGGGTTGTCGCTCATGCCGCCGTCGACTGCCACATAGGTGCGCACACCAGGGATGTTCTTGATCGTGCCTACCTCATAGAGCGTGACCGCTGCCGACGCCACGATTGAACGACCCGGCTCGACCATCACTCGCACACCGCTGCGCAGTTGCGTGGTGGCTGCTCGCAGCGCACTCGCCCACTGCGTGATGCTCGATGCGCTCTCGTCGTTGAGATATGCCACACCAAGCCCGCCGCCGAGCGTGAGTTCGGGCAGTTCGCACTCGTTCGCGAAGCGCACCATCACCTCGGCTGCTTTGGTGAAGTTGTCGGTGTCGAACACATTCGACCCAATGTGGCAGTGCACACCGACGAGCTGTACCGATTTTGATTCACGCGAGCGAATGACGGCACGCTGAGCATCACCATTGGCGAGGTTGAAGCCGAACTTCGAGTCGTTCTGCCCCGTCGACACGAATTCGTGCGTGTGCACATAGACCCCCGGGGTGATACGCAGCTGCACGCGTGGCACAGCAAGCCCTTGTGCATGCAGGGCATCGATGCGGTCGAGTTCGTCGAAACTGTCGACCACGATGTGGCGCACCCCAGCGGTGATTGCCTCGCGCAACTCTGCAGTGCTCTTGTTGTTGCCGTGCATCACACATCGATCGGCAGGAACCCCGGCGTGCAGCGCAACGAACAACTCTCCGCCCGTTGCCACGTCGAGTAAGAGGCCTTCTTCTTGTGCGAGTCGTGCCATCGCCGTGCACAAGAACGCCTTGGTCGCATAGACCACCGCATCGGCACCAAAGGCGTCGACTGCTTCACGACATCGAGCTCGCAGATGAACCTCGTCATAGACAAAGAGGGGCGTGCCGAACTGCAGTGCCAAGTCGTGTACGTCGCAACCGCCGATCGACAGACGGCCGGCATCGATCAACGACGTATCCGGCAAGAGATGACGGGAAATGGCGCTCACATCTGCTCCGGTGCACCGATCCCGAGCATGCCAAGGCCACGTTCGAGCACGCGGGCCGTCAGGTCACACAACGCAAGGCGACTCGCTCGCAGTTCGCCGTCTGCCTTTAGCACCGGGCAGTGCTCGTAGAACGTCGTGTACGTGCTGGCGAGGTCATAGAGATATGTGCAGAGCCGATGCGGACTGAATCGGTCAAGAGCGTCGTGCACGGCCGAGTCAAATCGCAGCAGTGCGAGCGCCAGAGCCCGCTCGGCGGGGTGTTCGACGATGGGCACGACACCGCGCACCGACGTGCGACTCTCGCCCGCACGGCGAAAAATGCTGCAGATGCGTGCATGGGCATATTGCAGATACGGGGCGGTGTTGCCGTCGAACGACAGCATGCGCTCCCAGTCGAAGACGTAATCTTTAACGCGATCGTTCGCCAAGTCGGCGTATTTCACCGATCCGATGCCAATCTGACGGGCGACCCTTTCGCGCACCTCAGCATCTAACTCGGGGTTCTTTTCGCGTATCGAAGCATCAGCGCGCTGCACCGCTTCGTCAAGTAGTTCGACAAGTTTCACTGCTTCGCCCGAACGACTGCGCAACATCTTGCGGTCGCTACCCAGCACGCTTCCGAATGCGACATGCACCATTCGCGCCGGCGAGTGCAGCCAACCCGCAGATTGGGCGACCGATTCGACCATCGAGAGATGTTGAGCCTGCGGGGCGCCGACGACGTACACCAACAGTGACGCGCCAATGTTCTCGACTCGATCGATCACGCATGCGAGGTCGCTCGTGGCGTAGTTGTAGCCACCGTCTTTCTTGCGGATGATGAGCGGCAACGGTTGATTCTCTCGATTGGTGAACCCGGCCGGAAACACCACCTCGGCATCATCGTTGCGTTGCAGCAGGTTTGCCGCCTGCAGCCGCTCGACGACCGACGCGAGCAGATGGTTGTAGGTGCTCTCGCCCCGCAGGTCTGCGTGTTGCAGCCGCACGTCGAGCTTTTCGTACACCTGCGCGAAATAGCGAGCACTCTCGGCAACGAGCAGATTCCACAATCGCAGAGTGTCGGCGTCACCGGCTTGCAACGCGACGACTCGTTGGCGGGCACGATCTTGAAACTGCGGTGAAGTGTCAAATTTCTGGCGCGCTTGCTTGTAGAACGCATCTAAGTCGCCCACCGATAGTTCGCGTGCTGCGCCATCTTCGCCCAAGTCGATGAGATGTTCAATAAGCATGCCGAACGGTGTGCCCCAGTCGCCGATGTGGTTCTCGCGCACAACGCGATGGCCGACAGCTTCCAACATGCGCACGAGTGCATCACCGATGATCGTCGAGCGCAGGTGACCGACGTGCATCTCTTTGGCCACATTCGGAGCCGAGTAGTCGACGACCACCGTCTCGGCAACTGTCGCATTACGCACGCCGAGCGATTCGCCTGCTGCCATCTCGCGCAACTGCTGAGCCAAGAACGCGTCGTCGAAGGTGATGTTGAGAAAACCGGGCCCCGCCACCTTGACATTGCGGCACACGCCCGCAACGTCGACACTGCGAGCAATCTGCTCGGCGACTTCACGCGGATTCTTGCCGAGTCGTTTCGCCAACCCCAGCGCTACGTTGACCTGCGCATCAGCGTTTTTGCTCGGTCGAGCGAGCGTATCGAGATCGCTGGCTGTCGTGCCGCTGCCAGTCGTGCCGCTGCCACTCGTTG
>RFMM01000217.1 GCA_009927665.1 Actinomycetota bacterium | reverse complement strand
GCCGCACTCTTTCGTGCGGCTGGTTTGCGCGCCGCCTTCGCGGGCTTTTTCTTTGCCATCAGCTGACCCCCGCGAGTTCATCGAGCCAGCCCATCACAAGGTCGCGCACTTCTGGGGGCGAAACGACAACTGCTTTGTCGACCATCGCAAAGAGCCACAAGCGAAACGCATAGCTGTTGCTGCACGGCACCTCGAAATCAGCAGAGCCATCGTCGTAGTGGCGAACGATTGCTCCGGCGCCGAACTCGCGCGTGACGCCGCGCACCTCTGAAGCGTCGACTCGCACCACCGCGACCGAGTACTCATAGTCGCCCGCTGCCATCATCTGGGTGTCGGTTGGCACCATCTTCGCAATATCGAGACCCTTGGGCAGCTTGTACGAGTCTTTCTTGCCAGCCTTGATGACACCGTCAATACGGTCGACTCGAAACACCCGCTGGGCGTCACGCAGATGATCGAAACCGATGAGATACCAGAACCCTTTGCGCGACAACATTCCGTAGGCATCGACTTTGCGCTGCTCACCCTTGTAGTCGAACGACAACGGCGCGCGATCAGCGATCGCCCCCATGATCACCGCCAAATGCGGGTCAGTGAACGGAATCGTGACCTGCTGAGCCAGCTTCGGGTTGGCGCGTTCGGCGCCCAGTTTCCACAGTGCGGTTTCGCCTTCCTGCGCGCCGAGGTGCACGGTCGAGGCCGCGAGATGCAGCGCCATCAACTCTTCTTGGGTGAACTCAGCATCAGACAACTCGTAACTGCGGCGATCCACCCGATAGGCGGTTTCGCCCGCTTGGTCACCGCCAAGCGTTTCGGTGAGAATCACGATGCCCATCTCACGCAACTCGGCCTTGTCGCGTTCGAATTGGGCGCGCGCTGCCTCATCTTTGTCGCTGTATTGGTGCACGAGTTCGGCGCGAATCTGCTTCAACGTGATCGGCCGCGTGCGCTGGGCGAGCAACGCCAGCAGGTTCAACATGCGTTCGGCTGCTGCGATCTTTTTGGGCACGAGAAAACTGAGTGTAGTCAGGCGTCACGCCAGCGACGATGCATCGCCACCAATTGCGTGGTTGAAGCGTCGTGTTGCGTTGTCGGGTTGTCGTGGGTGGCGTTCGCGGTACTAGCAGCGCCGAGAGCCGCAGCGACATCGCCCGCCAGCGCTTGCCGAGTTCAACGCCCCATTGGTCAAAGCTGTTGAGGCCCCACATTGCACCTTGCACGAAGGTGGAATGTTCGTACAGCGCCACCAGCGCTCCGACTGCCCCGGCGGTCAGCTGGGCCATGAACAACGTCGTGCTCGGTCGATTGCCGGGTGTGACGCGATGTCTTCGCAAGCTGGCGTCGCCGCCGACTTCTTCGGCAGTGACGCCAAAGGCAAGCGCCTGCGACTGGGCAATCATGTTGGCGATGAGCGCGTCATGATCGCGCGCCGAGCCGCCGAGCGTGCGGCTGTGGCCGATGAAATCGCACGGCACAACCTGATGACCCTGATGCAGGGCCTGAAACACCGCGTGCTGGGCGTTGGTGCCCACGCCACCCCACACCACCGGGCTGCTCGAGTTGAGCACGTTGCCGTGTTCATCTACCCATTTGCCGTTGCTTTCCATCACGAGTTGCGCGAGATAGCCAGGCAGCAGCGACAGAGCGCGCGAATATGGCAGCACCGCCGTCGTCGGGTGGCCGAGCACGGCGGCATTCCACCACGCGACAAGACCAAAGAGCAGCGCAACGTTCTCGCGCGCCGGTGCCGTCGCAAAGTGCAGGTCGACATCACGCATGCCGGCGCGCACCGCATCGAACACGGGCATACCGAAGGCCAGCGCCACTGATACGCCAACCGCTGAGGCAAGCGAGTATCGCCCACCGACGCTCTCGGGCATCGTCAGTGTGGTGCCAATCGGTAAACCGCTCGCTGCAACTCGCTCAGGCCGAGCGGTAACTGCCACGAGGTGATCACCAAGATCGCTGATGCCGCCTTGACGCAGCCAATCGACCGCGCGTCGCGCATTGGCGAGAGTTTCACTCGTGCCAAATGACTTCGAGCACACGACGAAAAGTGTGCGTGCTGGTGTGAGCCCATCGAGTGCGCGGTCGAGATCGAGAGGGTCGATGTTTGCGGCAAAACGCACCGTGCGAACTGGCGACTGCATCGCCGAGATTGCGTCGTACACCAGCGCGGGCCCGAGGTCGCTTCCACCGATACCGAGGTTCACCACGTGGGTGATCGTCGTAGGAACGTTGTCTACGTAGTCGCGCAGAGCGCGGTCTCCGGCTTGCACTTCGGCGCGCAGGCGGGCCGGCGCGGTGCTGTCGTCACTGGCGCGCATCGCCACATGGGTCACAGCCCGATTCTCGGTGCGATTGATCGGCTCGCCAGCCAGCATCGCATCACGACGCGACAACACGCCACGTTCGTGTGCCTCGTCAACGAGCGCGTCAAGTACCGCAGCGGTGATCGACTGTTTCGAGAAGTCAACGAAGAACTCGGTGCCGCCGCAGCTAAGGCCATACGACAAGTTCGTGGCCCGACCTGGGTCTGCGGAAAAGAGATCACGCAAGTTCGTGGTGCGCATCTCTTGAGCAAGAGCCACAAGAGATGTGGGCAGGCTTCGAGCGCCGCTCATTACTACGAATAATCCTACTCGTGCGATTAGTGTCGAGAGCCGTTCATGAGCGCCGACACATCTCGCGGCACCCTGAGCGGCATGTCGGCGTATCTGTTGTGGGGTGTGCTCACGGCGTATTGGAAACTGCTCGACGATTTCGGCGCCTTTGAGTTGATCGGATGGCGTGTCGTCACGGCGGTAGTGCTCTTGCTTGCGCTGGTCGCCGTGCAGGGCAAGGTTCGCGCGGTTATGGGTGCGCTGCGCAACCCGGCGATGTTGTTGCGCGTTTCGCTGGCGGCGGTGCTGCTTGCCATCAACTGGACGCTGTACGTCTGGGCAGTTGTTAACGAGCACGTCATTGAGACTGCGCTCGGCTATTTCATTGCCCCGTTGCTCACCTCGTTGCTCGGCGTCGCGGTGCTGCGCGAACCGCTGCGCATGCTGCAGAAGGTGGCGATTGGCTTTGCCGCAGCATCAGTTGCCGTGATGACACTGGCTTATGGTCGCCCGCCACTCATCGCGCTCGCGATTGCAGCGTCGTGGGGGTTCTACGGGCTGTTGAAAAAGCAGGTCTCACTCGGCCCCGTCGAAAGTCTGACTGCCGAAACCATCGTGCTGTCGGTGCCGGCAATGGCACTCGTCGCTTGGAGCTTCACCCTCGACAGCGGCATTGCTGCAACTGCGTCGGCCACTGAGTGGGTGCTCGTGTTGCTCACCGGTCTGATCACTGCAGTGCCGTTGTTGTTGTTCGCCCATTCAGCGTTGCGGCTGCCCCTCACCATGATCGGCCCGCTGCAATACATCGTGCCTGTCATCAACTTTCTGCTCGGCTGGTTGGCCTACAACGAAGATCTGCAGCCGAGTCGCGTCGTCGGTTTCGTGTTGGTGTGGATCGGCCTCGGGCTCACGCTCGTCGACACGACGCGACGCCGGGTTGCAGTCAGTTAACCGCGGTTCGCGACAGCGCGCGGCTCAGGTGGCCGCGGTTCGCGACAGCGCGCGTTTCAGTTGGCAGCGGCGCGAGCCAGTGCACTGCGCGCCATCGCCTTGTATACCTTCGCCACGGCCCGCAGACGCTGACGGTCACGCACGACGACAGCGAGGCGCGCGAAGCCTCCGACTACACCGCTCATCGCGTCGATCGCAGTCTGCAATGGCAGCGACTCTGGCAACTCATGGCGCTCTTGGGCTTGCATACACAAAGTGTGCAAGAAGTTCTGTTGTCGCGACGAAACCGATTGCAACGCCTCACGCAGGTCGGGGTGGTGTTGGGCTTCGGTCACAACACCGACCACGAAACTGGCGAGCGTCGGATCATCTTTGCTGAGCTCGAACATCGCATCAAAAATCGCATCAAAGCGCGCGAGAAACGTGTCGTGTTCGGCCATGACCGATTCGAACCTGTCGTAGACCTTGTGTTGCACGTCGATGAACACCGCCACGAACAATTCGACCTTGCTCGGGAAGTAGTGGTAAATCGCCGCCGCCGTGATGCCGGCCGCGTCGGCAATCTCACGATTGGTCGTGTTGTCATAGCCGCGCGTGGTGAACGATTCGCGCGCCCCGTCAAGAATGCGACGCCGCGTTTCGACAGCATCGCTCTGGCACGGACGACCGACTCGACGCACCATGGCCATGACGCTAGGCGTGGTTGCTCAACTCGAGCGAGTCGTGGCTTCGCGCAAGATCGCCGCCAGTTCGAGAGGCCGATCACCTTGCACGCTGTGACCAGCGCCATCGACTACGTGCACCGTTGCATCTGCACGACGTCGACGCAGTTCAGCGACGTCGGCATCGTCTACGACTGGTGAGATTCCGCCGCGCACGAGCGTGATCGGGCAGTGCACCCGCTCAATCATGTCCCACATGCCTGCAGCCACGCTGGTTCCCGGCTCGCGACGCGGGTGGCTTCGACGGTCATAACGCCATGCCCATGACAAGTCGTCGAGTTGGCGAGCGTTGTGCAAAATGCCGCGTCGCAACGATGCCTCTGAACGAGTCGGATTGTGCTCAATGGTGCGGGCGAGCAGGTCGTCGAAACTCGCGAATGACTGCGGACCATTCACAAAGTCGGTGATCGACTTTGACTTTTCGGGGGTGACACCCGGCGTGATGTCGACCATCACGAGATGGTTCACCAAGTCGGGTCGTTGATATGCGAGCGCCAAGGTGGTGAGACCACCGAGCGACATGCCGCACACCACTTCGGCACGCGCGGCGAACTGCTCGACGACCGGGGCGATGTCGTGCGCCAGCGAACGCGGTGTGTAGTCGCCATCATCACGCCACGACGAATGCCCGTGCCCCGAGAGGTCGATTGCAATCAGCGGTTCACCCAAGGCGAGTGCGACGGTGTCCCATGTGTGAGCATTTTGTGCGCTGCCATGCACGAGCACCAGACGTGGGGTCGCACTGCCCCACTTCAACGCACTAATGGTGCGGCCGTCTTCAAGTGTGTACGTCACACGCGACACCGCAGGCTTGGCTGACACCGTGAGACCGTATTCCGCGATGTTTTCGTGAAACAACGCAAACTCGTCGTAGGGCACCTTGCGTGGCGGGGTCGTGCTCGTCATCGTCGATGCCTCACGGCACGGTAGTGGAAGTCGGCAACGTCGTCGGCACGGTCTTCGGCACCGTGGTTGCGGGAATCGTCGTCGCGGGCACGGCAGTGGGCACGGTCGTCGCCGGCAGCGTCGTTGTCGGCAACACGGTGGTGGTCGTGTAGTTGGGGTCGGGGCGATCGGCCGGCGGCAGCGGTGAACCGTATTCCTCGGGTTCTTTCACGCCGTCGAACACGTAGATGCGGTCGCGAAACTGCACCAGTGCCGGAAACAACTGCGCCACCGACATGGGGATACGAATGCAGCCGTGCGATGCTGGCTTGAGTGGCACGAGGATCGCGCCGTGCACGGCGATGCCTTGATTGAAATACACGGGGTTGTAGAGCGTGCCGAGTTTGGTTTCGCGCGTGCCCGATGATCGTCGGTAGAAGGTGAAGATTCCGGCCGGAGTCACCGAATCGCCACAGATGCCAACCTTCAGAGGGAGACCCGCTGCAATCTGCTCGGGGCTGTCGTTGCCTTCTTCGCCCGGGTCGATGACGACTTCTTCGCACCAGGGCTTGTTGTCTCCGCTCGACATGTGCGAGATCAGCGTCGGCTCACCCCCGAGAAACGTAACAATCACCTGCTCGGGCAGATACGCCTCGGCGTGACGCGGTGTATCGGCGTTGCGACGCGGGCGAATCTGCACGTCGCTGCGCAGCACATCCCACATCTCTGGGGTCACCACACCAGTGGCCTTGTCGCTGCGCACGCTCATGACGAGTTTCTCGAACGCCCAAATCGCCTGTGTGGTCGATCTGCCAAACACGCCGTCGATCGGCCCCGGAGCGAACTTCAACTCGGCGAGACGCGACTGCAGCATGCGAACGTCGTCGCCCTCGTCACCGTCTTTGAGCGACCGTGTGATCGGCGGCAAGACGACTGGAGCAGCAGTCGTGCTCGTGGTCGGCGCGACCTGCACTGTGGTGTCTGGCTTGACGCGATTCTCCAGAACGAGAGCAACGACAACCATGACGACGAGCACGAGTGCCGCCGAGACACCGAGCACTCGAGTGTTGGCACGCGGCAGAGGGTGTGCCTGCGACGAGTCACGTTCAGGTCTGCGTGGTTGCGACAACGTATCTACCTATTTCGGTTGCGCAACAGTTATCGCGTTGAGTTCGCGTCGCAGTGCAAATGCCTCACGCAGAATCTTGACGATGACCGACGGTTTTGACAACGTTGAGACTCCACGCGTACGCGGGAAGTAGTCGACACCAAACTGCACCAGCGAGTAGCCAAGTTTCTTGGCGCGCACCACCAACTCGGCGTCAATGAACGATCCTTCGCTCTTCAGTGTGATGTTGGCGAAGATGCGCGATCGGCACACCTTGAACGCAAAGTTCACATCGCGCACCCGCACGCCGTAGAGCACCCGAACGAGCGCGTTGTAGAGCGCCGAGTAAATCACGCGGGTGAGACCTTCATCAGTGCGGTCAAAGCGGTAGGCGCTCACCATGTCGGCCTCGTACTGGCGCAAGAGACGCAACGCCTTGTGCAACTCACGCATGTCAAAGGGCAGATCGGCGTCGGTGTAGACGATCACGTCGCCCGTCGAAGCGGCAAAACCCGACTTCATTGAGCCGCCGAGCTTGCGGTTCGCCGGGTGGTGCACCACCTTCACCCGCGGGTCTGCCGCCGCAGCCTCATCGGCGAGTCGAGGTGTTGCATCGGTCGAAGCGTCATTCACGACGATGAGCTCGTAGTCGGCGATTTCGCCCGAAGCCATCAGCTCTCGTGACACGTCGTGTGCGGCGTTGAGCGCACGGTGGATGTACTGCTCTTCGTTCCACATCGGAAAAAAGATCGACAACTTCGCGAAGTGCGCCACCGAGAATCAAGGCTATGAGCGCCGTTTTCGGCGTAATCAGTCGGCATCGCTCACTACCCTTGATTCGGTGACAACGACGGCGACTCGCCCGTGGCGTGTGCTTGCCACCATCAGTTGGGTCGGCGTGCTCGTGTGCCAACTGGCGGTGGCGATCACCAGCCGCAACATCGGCAAGGCCACGTGGTGGCTCGGACCCGAGTCGAACCCCCAGCCGATCGTGCTGTGGGCACTGCCGTTCTTCATCACGGTCGCCGCGCTCGTCGCCACGCAGCGACCAGGTCGCCTGAGCGTCGTCGTGCATCTGGTGTGTGTGGCGTTGCTCGTCGTTGTCGCTGCCCTTGACGTGAGCGGCACGCCGGGTGTTGCCACCGTCGAGTTTGTGATTGCGTTCGTTGCTCTGTTGATCACCGTGGTGTCTGCGGCGGCCCGACCGTGAGCAGTCGTCAAGTGGGTCGATCATGACCCGCGTTCTCACATCGTTGCCCGTTGGCGAGCGAGTCGGCATCGCGTTCTCGGGCGGGCTCGACACCTCTGCAGCCGTGCGTGGATGAAGTCGAAGGGTGCGGTGCCGTGTGCCTACACCGCCGACCTCGGTCAGCCCGACGAACCCGATCTCGACGATGTTGCCGCTCGCGCCAAGCAGTACGGCGCCTCAGTTGCCCGCGTGGTGTCGTGCGTCGAACAACTCGTGCACGAAGGCCTGGTGGCGCTGCAGTGTGGTGCCTTCCACATCACGACCGCAGGTAAGACGTATTTCAACACGACTCCCCTTGGCCGCGCGGTGACGGGCACCTTGTTGGTGCGCGCGATGCAAGAAGACGATGTCGATATCTGGGGTGACGGCAGCACCTACAAAGGCAACGACATCGAACGCTTCTATCGCTATGGATTGTTGGCCAACCCGGCATTGCGCATCTACAAGCCGTGGCTCGACGCGGCGTTCGTCGCCGAACTCGGTGGCCGCGCCGAGATGAGCGCGTTTCTCGCCAAACACAAACTGCCCTACCGCGACAGGGCCGAGAAGGCGTATTCAACCGACGCCAATATCTGGGGTGCGACGCATGAAGCAAAGTCGCTCGAAGAGTTGTCGACGTCGATGCACATCGTGGCGCCGATCATGGGCGTTGCGCATTACGACCCGAAGGTGAAGATCGAGCCCGAAGACGTGCGCGTGCGCTTTCACGAAGGCTGGCCGGTGGCGATCAACGGCCGCGAGTTCTCGTCGCGAGCCGATCTGGTGCGCGAAGCCAACGCCATCGGCGGCCGCCATGGCCTCGGCATGAGCGACCAAATCGAGAACCGCATCATCGAAGCCAAGAGTCGCGGCATCTATGAGGCACCGGGCTTGGCGCT
>RFMM01000069.1 GCA_009927665.1 Actinomycetota bacterium | reverse complement strand
GGCTGCCAGCAGAGATGCAGGTAGCACATAGGGAACTCGCGCTGCCGAGAGCCACCAGTCAAGGTCGAAGGGGAGTCCGTTGCCAAGAATCTCATTGACGAGACCCGAGTGGTATCGCTGATCATTCGAGTAGAAGTTCTGTTGCTCCACCAGGCCATATCGAAGCAGTATCAAACTAGAAAGCAACATCCAACCCAGAATTTGCAACTGCAACACTCGTTGGCCACGAGTGAAGAGAGTGTGACTACACCAAGTATCACCACCTGACCGAGATACAGCGAGTCAGACACGACGCATCATCACAATCCGACGGCGCAGATACTTGACCTTCAACCAGAACATGATGAGCGCATCGCCCAGCGTTCCGATGTCACGCGACTGCCTCAGACGTCGTACGGCGTGAAGTTCTCCTTGATGCATCTTCGTCATGTTCGCGCTGAGGCCACTTTCCCCATAGGTTGACTTGTGCAGAAGAGTCAGCGCGCACCGCTGAAAGATTGCGGGTCCGTGAGCAGCCACGATCGTGAGCCACAGGGCGAAATCCTCCGCATGCCAGACGTCCGTGGGAAATCGCTCTGGAATCGTTCGACGAAGCATCACCGTAGGTGTTGAGAGACGATTTCGAAGGAGAAAGTGACGCAGACCGAAGTGATCGATTACTGGATTCGCACCAATAGATCGAGGCGTGTCTTCATCCTGCCGAACAACCACGTAGCTATGACCGAAGAGCACGGAGTCAGAAAATCTGCGTACCACTTCGCACTGCATCTCAAGCTTTTCCGGTCGCCACGAGTCGTCCGAGTCGAGAAACGCGATGAGATCACTTTTGGCTAGGTCCCAACCACGGTTTCTTGCAGCTCCTGGGCCAATATTGACTGGCAGTATCTCAATCTGCCAGATGACTTTCTGATGCCGAGCGGCGAAAGCGCGAACACGGGAAATCGTGTCATCGGCGCTGGCATTGTCGATAACAATCACTTCGTCAGGCAGCCGTGTTTGACCTACCACCGAAGCCAGGGCTCGCTCAATCGTCGATGCGGAATTGAACGTAGGAATCACCACGGCAACGGATTCTGACATCACAACATCCAATCCCAGGATCCTTGCAGTTTGCGCAGAGTGGTGCGAGCCGAATCGCGCGACCAGATGTCAATGCGCGGAATGCTCAGTCGCTGACTTGCTGAATGATACGTTCCAACTTTGCTTGAGCACGCATAGTGGTAGCCGTGTTTCTGGGCTGCGTCGGCGATAGCAGGCGTGAAGCTGCCATGTGGATACGACATTGACTCAACAGGACGCTGGAGTGTCTGTTGTAGCCAGTCTCTTGATTCTGAGAGCTCGCGTTGAAGATCATCAGCACTCATCTGTGCAAGCGGAGCATGGGTGGCACCATGCGCACCTATCACCACATTGGGCAGTGAGGCAAGCTCGCGCAGATCAGATTCGGTGAGATATCGAGTGTTGCCAGACAGGCAATACGACCTTGTGGCGAAGACATGAAAGGGGATACCGAGTCGCACGAGTAGTGGTGCGGCGACTGAGAGTGTGCTCTGGTATCCATCGTCGAAAGTGATTGCAATGCCGGGTTGTGGGTCACTCCCGAGGGATACAAAGTGCAATTGTTGACTTGCAACCCATTCGGTGACAGTTTCCATCTGAGCGCGAAACAATGAAGGCGATAGCACATAAATATCTCGAGATGGAGACCCATCGCCGAGATCGTGATACATCAGCGTTCGTGTACCACACAGGCTGACACTTCGGTGTCGAATCGCAGCGGTGGCCTCGGCAAGACCAACAGCCAGAAGGTACTTGATTGGTTCACCGAGATGACGTACGACCGTGCGCGTGTGAGGAAGACTTCAACGAGTACGAGATGCCACAAGTTTAGCGAGCACTCGTTTCATAAATCGTGGGTACGTCGCTTCATATTCTCCGACATACGCAACCTCGGTACCACCAGCACCATGCTTGAAGTCAAAGACCCCTTTGTTCTTGACGCGATCAACTCCGCCAAAGTCGTAGTTCTGAAGACCCCGCTTGGCGAGCAAGTCGAGAAGTGCAGCAAGCGCCACATTTGATGCATAGGTCTTGCGACCATCTCTCGAAGTCGCGGCAAGAAAGTCATAGGCGTTTGCACCGACGATGACAGCAGCGCGCAAGGCAAGAACGGCACCGGTCACGTCGTGAGCCTTTACAACGACGATTCGTTCGCCGAAACAATCAATCAGTCGCTTGATTGCAGCATCGTCACCACGCCATTCAGCATGGAAAGGTTGCTTCACATCCTCAACCTCCCGATGCAGGGTGGCGATGATCTGCGTGTCGGGGTTCAGCCAGAGTTCGGCCGACACCTGGCGCTGCTCACCGCGTCGCAAGTTGCGTGCCCAATTGCTACTGAAGGAGGCACTCAGTGCTTCAGTGGGCGTAGCGAGCGAACGCCTGAGTGTCGTCACACTGCCTATTGGCGTGGCGGCTGACCATCCGGCCATACGGAATGCCGTTCTTCGTTCTGAGGCGAGTGGTGCGTGATCAGCGAGCCGTAGGTACAACACCTTGGCATCGAGAAGGCGTTTGGTCTCGTCGAGAAGGTCGTGCAAGAGGGATGGCGTGACGACACCGAGCGGGGCGCCCGCTCCCCACGCCACCCGCACAGGTCCGACCCTCTTCACCAGCAGTTGTGCTGCACTCTTGCCATCTTTCGTAATGAGGCGAGTTGGTTGCCAACCAAATGACTCACGAAATGCAGCCCAGGCTGAAAGTTGGAATGGTGTCGTGGCACCGAGCCGCTCGACCAACGCATCCCAATTGTCGGCTGAACCCGTGAATCGTTGCCACGTCATGCGAGAAAGTTCACCAGACGCAGCGTGCGCAGTCGTGACGTTGTCGGCAACGGTGAGCGTGCCGAAAGTGCCGGCCAGGTGATGACTTCACCCAGGCGCTCACGGTGAATCAGGGTTTCAAACTCGTCAACGTTGCCAGCATCGGTGAAGAAAGCAAAACCTTGTGGCGACACACCGTCGTTGAGGAGAGGAGTTGGGGTTTCGATGTCATATCGCTGGGCGGACGAGAGACAGCGACCGAAGAGCTTGCGCCGACGCTGCACTTCACGTGTCTGGTCAACGCTTTCGAGCAACCGGAGGCTTTCGCCATGAATTGCCCGATTGGCCGGCAGTTGCCATTCTTCGTCGGGGTGCTGACTGATAGCTGGCTGCCCGCGCAGGCGACGAAGCAGGCGCACTGTGTGTCGCGAGGCAGCCATGACAGAGAGTGGGGATACTGAGTCGATGCGTGCCATGACGCGCGCAATCCAAAACCCAACGGAAGTGGCTCATCACGTGGCACTAGTGGCGCATGCAACATGGTCATATCGAGATGTGCGGTGTCGCGCCACTCGACGAAGGCCCCGTCAGGCAAGCGAATGGTCTTACGCACACTGGTGACGCCCACATCTGTGCGTGAACCAAGGGGAGTTCCATCACGATCCGCACTCAACCAACCATGCGCGTTGTCTTCGATGATGGTGGTTTCTGATGAGGCAACTTCGCGTACGCGCTGCAGGTCAGCCGGAAAGCCGAAATAGTTCACGACGATGATGGCAGCTGCGCGTGGAAGCGATTGTGTTGTTGATATCTGGAGATCATCACCGATTGTGTAGAACCTTGGTTTGGAACCCACGGCGTGTAGCGAAGCCAGTACGTCACGACAGATGAAATCGGGCACCAACACTGACGAGCCTTCCTGCACCCGCACGAGCTTGAGAGCAGTCACCAAAGCGTGTCGCGCATATGCGTAGTAGAGGCGATTGGAAGTCATTGTTGATTCGGTTGCTTGAATTACGCAGTGAGGCGACCAGTAGCAGAGCCAGACCGGCGTACGTGCGGGCAAAGAGCGGGTCATGGCGCAGTGCCGTGACGAACTCACGCCATGCGTTGTGAAAGTCGTTCGCCTTGGTGAACGCTCTCGCTGCCGAGTAGTGCGACAGCCCGATGCGCCGACGCACCGTTGAAGCAGCGAAGTCATTCTTCTCAAGGTGTGAGTTAACCACTGCCATCTCCGCATCGCGATTACGCACAATGGATGAACTAGCGCTCGCTGCATGGATACGGAATACACCGAGCACGTCGTCAATCAATTCGATGCGGGTACCGCGTTGTGAGAGTCGTAGCCACAAGTCGTAGTCCTCGGCAGTAATAAAGTCGGCACGCTCGGAGAAGCCACCCACCTGCTGAAACAGACTGGTGCGACCCACGATTGCCGAGGTCGACAGACAATTGCCGCCGAGCAACATCTCGCGGTAGACCATGCGATGGTGAGGACCATATCGCATGATGCGACTCGAACCTTCCGACTTCCACTCTTCGGCGTGACACACCAGTTCGGCACCCTGCTCGAGACGCTCGATACAGCGTGCAAGCTTGAGGGGGTACCACCAATCGTCGGAGTCAAGGAACGCAACGTAGGGCGCTGAAGCATCACGCAGGGCCCGGTTGCGTGCGGCAGCAATCACACCGTGATTGGCAAAGTCAATGATGCGAATCGGATGAGCGGAGAACTCGGCTACCACGGCATGGGTGTGATCGGTCGACATGTTGTTGACCACGGTCACTTTCCATTCTCGAAATGTTTGGGCAACGACAGACTGCAAGGCCTCGCGCAGGAAGTCAGCCTGGTTGTAGGTGGGGATGATTACCTCCACGCGGGCAGCGGAGGTGTTCATACTGAGATCCGACCGAATTCTTGCTGGGCATAGCGAAGCAAGTCACAGATCTCTTGGCTGCGGTTGTTCGGTATTCGAACACCTGCGTCGCGCAGCCTGCGCGTATCGAGAGTGAAGGTTGGCGGCACCGTCGCCTGCCGGAACGGCGCTTCGATTGAAGCCGATATCCCCAGCACTTCCTCAGCGTGTCGCTGCACGAGGCCCGCGAGGTGAGAAAGCTGCATTGTTTCGCCAGTTGCGAGTAGGTACACCCCCTGCAGCGGCTGAGCACGAGAAACGATAGTGGCGAGCACCTCGACGACGTCGCACAACGCCATCGAGTCGCGAGAGATTCGGGGGTCTGAGCGCAGCACCATCGCCTTCGACGACACCACTTGGCGACATAGGTCATGCATAAGCAGATTCCATGTCTCCGGGCGTCGTGATATCGGTACTCCGAACGAGTTGGTCAGCCGCACGACAACAGTTTGTGTGGGGGTTGCTAGAGAGCAGTGCAACATTCGCTCTTCGATGCGTTGGCGTGAACGGCCGTAGTCCGAGTTCGGGCGGGTTACCGTCGAGTCGTCTACCTGCCCGACGAGTGAGTCGCCGTAGACATGAATTGAGGAGAGATACACGAAGCGAGAAACGCCGACCGAACACGCATCATCGAAGAGTGAGAGGGAGATGTCTTCTTCTGCTTGCAACACCTGGTTCGCGGGTGCGACGACCGAAGAGAATCCGCGTGTCGCGAGATGGACGACGGTGTCTACACCACGCAGAATTTCATGTCGCATTGATGCATCGTCGAGATCGCCGAAGACCACTTCGGCACGTGATGCCCACTCAGGCAGCGACTGTTGCGATCGCAGGAGCGCCCGCGTTCTTGTGCCGCTAGTAGTGAGGTGGGCAAAGAGCCGCCCGCCTACATGGCCACCTGCTCCGGTGATCAGCACCCGTTGACTTGTTGGCACTCAATGCCCTGCAAGTTGGGGCATCGCCGAGTCGGAAAGTTCTCGCCGATCAGCCTCGTTGGGGTCGTGTGGAAGGCTCGAACAACTGCCGATGACGGCGGTCAACGATCCCGAATTCTCGAATGCGTACCACACCATCGGTGGGATCGTCAGTAGCGCATACGAAGTTTCGCCGATTGTCACATCTGCCCGCACACCACGAGTGGGGCTCGTTGCGCGATCGTCTACGAGCACGAAGTGCACCACACCAACGGGCACCGCGAGTTGCGATGTTGCGACACGGTGTCGACGCCATGCCTTTTGTTGGCCAGGATGGATTTTTGAAAAGTACACCTCGCCGAACTGTGTGAACACCTCGTCGGTGCACTTCAGCATGTGCAGCACGTCGCCACGTGGATCCTCAATCACGCGCCGCGGGCTGACATGTACACCGTCAATCATCGAGAAAGATAGGCCTCGATATCGCCAACCGTGAGGCTGATCGCCGTGCTGCCGTCACGCACACCCCCGTACCACGCGATGGTTCGGTTCATCGTGTCGGCAAAGTTCCAGCGGGTCGACCACGTGAGTTGATCGTGGGCCTTAGCGCTGTTCAATTGCAAGAGCTGCGACTCGTGCATCGCACCGGTTGTCTGCCCGACTTTTACCGCATCGGGGCGACCCCACTGCGCAGCAACCAATCCAGCCACTTCCTGCACTTCGTGAATGGCGGTCTCCGGAGGCCCGAAGTTCCACGAACTACAGGTTGGTGCGACCCTGTCTTCGAGTGCCACCGCGAGACGGACGTAACCCGAAAGTGGTTCAAGCACGTGTTGCCATGGTCGCGTTGCACGCGGATGGCGAATTTCGATGATGTCGTTGCGTTCGAGTGCGCGAATGCAGTCGGGAATCAGACGATCAGGAGACCAATCGCCTCCGCCGATTACATTGCCGGCACGCGCACTTGCGACATGAGCTGCGTTGGGGCGGTTGAACGTTGCAGCGCAATACCCAGCGAAGACCATCTCAGCGGCGGCCTTCGACTGACTGTACGGATCGATTCCGCCCAACTCATCAGTTTCTACATATCCATGCTGTTGTTCTTTGTTCTTATAGCACTTGTCTGATGTCACGAAGACGAGTGTCGTCACCGAGGTGGTTTTGCTCACGCACTCAAGCACGTTCGCCGAACCGAGAACATTGGTCGAGAACGTCGTATAGGGGTCGGCGTACGATGCACGCACGAAGGCTTGCGCCGCCAGATGAAACACCACCTCGGGTTGTGCCCGTTGGAACTCGGCCTCGAGTTTCGACAGGTCACGAATATCGCACTCGCGGCTGTCGATTTCGTTGGCGAGGTTGAGCAAGCTGAAGTGGGAAGGGTTCGTCTGGGGGGCTAGGGCGATGCCGGTTACCCGTGCGCCAGCCCGCGCGAGCAACAAGCCAAGCCACGACCCCTTGAAGCCGGTGTGCCCCGTGATGAGCACGCGACGGCCCTTGAACCGTTGCAGATCGTTGGCTAGTGACGCCATGGTGCTTCATTCTTGCGGTCGAGATCGTTGAGAAGCTCCCAGTCGCGGTAGGTGTCCATGCACTGCCAGAAACCTTCGTGGGTGTACACCGCCAACTGTCGGTCGCGCACCATGTGGCGCATTGGCTCGGCCTCGAGCACGAGATCGTCGCGCTCGTCTAGG
>RFMM01000003.1 GCA_009927665.1 Actinomycetota bacterium | reverse complement strand
ACGCCACCGTTGTCTTTGGAAACTCTTTAGGTTTCCGTCAGGAGACACCGAACCACGGCTCCGATGCAAGGTCCCCATCAACCACTGCCTTGTCTTCAGGATCGGCAATCGGGACCTGTGCGGCCATCTCTCTGTGCCACCTGGCCTCTGGAGCCTGGCCGAGACACGCGTGGGCACGAGCAAGTGCTTCGTGTGCGTACGCGAGGTCGAAGTCAGCGAGAGACGATGCTTCACAAGTTGCCATACACCGCTTCGCGTAGTTCATCGCTTGAGCACCCTCTTCGCGCACGACCCAAGTACGCGACAGCAACCAATCTGCGCGCGCAGAGTTAGCGGGTATCGATCCCTCGGCGCGTTGCCAGTGATAGGCCGCGGCATACGCGCGACGCGTCATCTCTTCGGCTTCTTCGGGTGAGATCTGGTCTCTGGGTTTTCCCAGAATCTCCCAAGTCGAGTTGTTCGCCTCGGCGGCCAAGGCACGATGTTCTGACGGATCAACTGTCACACCGACAGTCTTTCAGATTGCTGGAACGGTTGATCACACACGCTTCAGGTCGGTGACCACACCACCGCTGGCGCGAACGAGATCGTTCGGTGTAATCGGGAATACGTCGTTCCACGTGCCAGCCGCCGCCCACACCTCGTCGTACTGCAACAAGTCTGGATCAACGAACACACGAAGTTGAGTGCTGTGACCAAACGGCGGAACGCCGCCATTGGTTTATGAAACCTGTCATCGCGTCAGAATCATCTCGTAGTTGCGTCATAGACCTTCGATAAAAACCAAACTTGAGAAATCGGTCAGTTCGTTGATTCGCAGATTCTTGTAGGGCTCATAATCTGCGGACTTGTACCAGGCCTCGGCAATTTCCATACTTGGGAAGCGGAGTACTGCTGCCCAATTACCCTCGAACGATCCTTCCTTGGTATTTGGCGTCATTGAGCCAGCGATCATTTCAATATTCCATGCACTCAGTATCGGCATTACGTATTGCACATAACGCTCCATGAAGTCGCTCGGATTCTTCATATTTAA
>RFMM01000202.1 GCA_009927665.1 Actinomycetota bacterium | reverse complement strand
CCGACCGGGTACGAAACTGCAACAAATGTGTTCCGCATCTACTATTCGCAAAGCGAGAATATGAACTCGTTTACGGTGAAGCGCGCAACGCTGCGTATCAAAGACACAGCCAAGGGTGGAGGTGTCGGTATCACCGCGACGCCGAAGACCACTACCACCGTGGCGAAGTCGACCAAAATCACTTGCGTGAAGGGCAAGATCACCCGCAAGGTGACCGGCACTAAGTGCCCAGCGGGCTTCAAGAAGAAGTAGCCAACCGATGCACCTGGTGGTTGCGACGCTGCTCGTCGCCACCGCGGTGCCGACAACGATCAACAACGACGATGCGGCGTCACTTCGCAAGAAGCGCGCCGAGTGGGTGTATTCATTCCCAGTAGGCGGGCCCGACCCGTATTACCCCCGTGATCACCTGCACTACCCCGCGGCCGACATCACCAATTGTCGGCGGCAGGTGCGCGCGCCAATCTCTGGGGTCATCTTCGACGTGCGACGCGTCGACAAGTGGGATAAGAAAGTTGACGATCCCGGTACGCGGGGCGGTCTCACCATCACCCTGCACGGTGACGATTTTGTGCGGTACTACTTCTCGCACCTTGGTCGCTTGATGGTGAAGAAGGGTCAACGCGTCGAAAGCGGCCAGAAAATTGGCACGGTCGGCGACTCGGGCAACGCCAAGGTCACCTTATGCCATTTGCACTTTGGCATCTCTCGCATCTGCCCGATGTCAGAACAGAACCTGCTACGCGGTGAAATCTGGCCGCAGAGATATCTCGACGCCTGGCAGAAGGGCATCAACCTGTCACCAAACCGCGAAGTACAGCGCAAGATTCGAGCGACACCCGCAGCATGCCTCGAGGCAGCTGCCGCACAACGTCGCGGCGGAGACGGCTGACACGCATCGTGGTGGCGACGACCAATACGCCTGTCGCCAGGCCGACGCCTGCAGGCTCGCCTAGGAGTAGTACGGGTTGGCGCCGGTGGCGTGGTCGGTCAAGTCGCGA
Organism: Actinomycetota bacterium; assembly: GCA_009927665.1. GTDB lineage: Bacteria > Actinomycetota > Acidimicrobiia > Acidimicrobiales > Ilumatobacteraceae > F1-60-MAGs027. The sequence continues at coordinate 7,254 of RFMM01000202.1, read as the reverse complement.
ACGCGGGTGATTGCCTTCACCTGCTCGGTGATCATCGTCTGCACACCCTCAAGCATCGTCTGCTTGCTCATTGAGCAACCGTGGCAACCGCCGCCCATCGTGAAATAGGCCGTGCCTTCGTTGTCGTGGCCCGCGTAGGTGACGAATCCGCCGTGGGCAGCCAGCATTGGGTTGACGTCGGTCGACACGATTGCTTCCACTTGTGCTGACGTTGCATCATCTCGCACGAGACCCTCGATAACTGGGGCCTTCGGCCGGTTCGGGTTGCGCAACACCAATCCGGCCTGCTCGTTGTAGTCAAGTTCGGCACCACGCAACAAATCAACATCGCTCTGCGGAATGATGAACTTGAAACCGTCGATGGTGCGCACCTCGTCGGTGAAGGCCGACTTGAGAAACTCCTCAAATACAAGGTCATAGCGAAAGTCTTCGCCAGGCTTTGAGACAATCGCGAGTCGCAAACCCAACTTCTTGGCATCCGGCTCGGTGTCACGAAGTTCCTTCAGTTTCACCAAGGCGGCCGTCGTCACGGTGATGATGGTGTCGCGAGGTGACTCAGCCGCAAGTGGCGAGACCTTCGCCGCTTCGCCGCTCGCCAACGGCGAGCTTTTCGGCGCATCGCCGGTGGTTGCAAACGGCGATGTTTTCGTCTCTGACACGCTCCGCAGGCTACTGAGCAGCTTCCGTCGACCCTCAGCACGACAGCGGTGATTTCGATGTTGGCGTTAGAGTTTTGTCACACGCACGGGGAGTCCGAGGTTCGTCGGACTGAGAGGGTGGAAGCCTCCACCGACCCGCAGACCTGATCTGGGTAATGCCAGCGGAGGGAGCCATATGAACGACGTCAATACCAGCGAGCGACCCTTCGTCGTGCTGCTCGGTGGCGACATTGCTGATCTCGCGGCACTCGGTGTGGTGCGACGTGATGCAACGGTGATTGCTGCTGACTCTGGGTTGCATCTTGCTGAACCGCTCGGATTGCGCGTCTCAACGGTGGTTGGAGATATGGATTCAGTCGACCCCACGGCGCTAGCTGCCGTCGAGGCGCTCGGCACCCAGGTGCTGCGGTTTTCTCGCGACAAAGACGCGAGCGATGCCGAACTCGCACTCAGCCACGCAGCCGCTCTCGGTGCGACCTCGCTCACCGTCATCGCCGGCCGCAGTGATCGTCTCGACCACGAATTGGGCAACCTCGCCGTGCTGTTTCTGCCTGAGTTGCATGCGTGTCGCGTTGAATTGCGCGTGGCTGGCGCACGAGTCTTTCGAATTGATGCAAATGATCAACAAGATGCCGAGTTGCAGGTTGCGTGCAATGTCGGCGACATCGTCGGTCTATTGCCCTTCGGTGGTGACGCACATGGGGTGACCACCAACGGGCTGCAGTGGGCGCTATCGAATGAAACCCTCGCAGTGAACTCGTCGCGTGGCATCAGCAATCGAGCCATGCGTGATGAAATCACGATTTTTCTTCAACGAGGTCGCCTGCTCGTCACCGTGACAAATGGGGGCCGCGATGCATCTGCCTGACGTTGTTCCTTCGCGCATGCGCCGCACTCTCCCCCGCACACGCCGCACTCTCATCGGGCTACTCGTGCTCGTCACACTTACCGCCGCGGGCTGCGCGCAAGATGCTTCACGATCACAAGACAACGGCGGCGCCGATACTTCAACGAATGACTCGACGGTCACTACTGACGCACCCGTGACACTCACGCTCTTGGCGCACGACTCATTCACCCCCAGCGAGACGATCTTCGATGCATTTACCGCCGACACCGGCATCGTCGTTCGCGTAGTGCGCGGTGGTGACGCAGGCGCCATCGTGACCAAGGCGGTCGTATCGGCAGGCAACCCTGAGGGCGACGTGCTCTGGGGTGTCGACAACACGCTGCTCTCGCGTGCCGTTGATGCCAACGTGTTCACACCGTATGTCACGGTGCATCGCGACGATCTCGACGCAGCCGGCGTGGCACTCGCTCCCGATGGCGTGGTGACACCCGTCGATTCAGGTGATGTGTGCATCAACTACGACAAGCAGTGGTTCGCCGAACGTCGAATCAACCCGCCGCTCACCTTGCAGGCACTCGCCTCGGCAAATTATCGCAACCTACTGGTGGCGCCGAGCCCACTCACGTCGTCTCCGGGTCTGGCCTTCATGCTCGCCAGCATCGCCGAGTTTGGTGATGAATGGACGCAGTGGTGGACCACCCTGCGCGACAACGGCGTGCTCATCGTTGATTCGTGGAGCCACGCCTATTACTCGCACTTCACCGCTGCATCTGATGGAGAACGGCCGATTGTCGTGAGTTATGCCACGAGCCCACCAGCCGAAGTGATCTTCGCCGACCCACGACCGACCGAGGCACCCACTGCGGTTGCCGCACTCACCTGTTTTCGTCAGTATGAATTCGCCGGAATCTTGCGCGGCACGAAACACGAAGCAGCTGCTCAGAAGCTGATCGACTTTCTGGTCTCACGTCAGTTTCAAGAAGACTTGCCACTCACGCAGTTCGTGTGGCCAAGCAATCGCAACGCCACCGTGCCACAAGAGTTTCTTGACTATTCGTTACGACCCGAGAACCCGCTCATACTCGACCCAACCATCATCGCCGCGCGCCGCGCCGAATGGCTCGACACCTTTAGTGACGTCGTGTTGCGGTGAGTAATCGTTCACTGCGCGCCGCTATTCCGGCGCTCGTCTGGTTGGCGATCTTCCTGCTCTTGCCAGTGGTCGTGCTGCTGACGGCACAGGTTGAGGCGAGTGACATCTCACGTGTGCTGACTCGCCAGTCGACCTGGCGCATTGCCTGGTTTTCGTTATGGCAGGCACTCGCGAGTGTGATCGCAACTTTTGCGCTGGCACTGCCGTTGACATGGTTCATTGGTCGCCACCAGTTTCGTGGTCGGGGTGTGGTGCGAGCGTTTGCATCGGTTGGGTTTTTTCTTCCGTCGGTCGTGGTGGCTGCCGGGTTCATCGCGTTGCTCCCAACCCGTCTGCACGTCTCGCTCGCTGCCATGATCGCGGCCCATGCGTACTTCAACATTGCCGTCGTGCTACGTGTGATTGCCCCGCGACTCGAGACATTCGACATCGGTCTGTTGGCAGCCGCGCGCACCTTGGGCGCTGGTGCGCTGCGCACGTTCACCTCGGTGGCGTGGCCAGCGATGCGCACTGCAGTGGTGTCGGCAGCCGGGGTCGTCTTCATCTATTGCTTCACGTCATATGCGGTGGTGCGCACCCTTGGTGGCGTCACCCGCAACACGATCGAAAGCGACATTGCCGTGCGTGCCTATGCAATCGGTGATCTGGGTGGCGCCGTAGTGCTTTCACTCGTACAAGTGGTGGTGATCGCCACGGTGGTGCTACTTGGTCGCGCGCTCGCTCGCGATGCCGCAACTGCGCCACGACGAACGACGCTGACGCTTACCGCTGCCGCTGGCGTGCGCGCCATCGTCGGCGCGGTGATCATCGTTGCGACTCTCACGGTGGTGGCAGCACCACTCATCGCACTGGCCATATCGTCGTTGCAAGTCGGCGACACATGGTCGTTCGCTGGCTGGCGCAGCCTGATTGACAACGGCGCTGTGGCAGCGACACCCGAATCCGCACCTGCCGCCGCAACCTCCGCGTTCGCACTCGTTGATTCGCTCGTCACATCAGGGCGCACTGCGGTGCTCGCCGCCATCGTGGCATTGGTGTTGGCGACCGGCCTCGCGCGCACGGTGGTGCGCTTGGGCACTCGCGGGCGATGGCTTGATGCCGTGTCAATGGTGCCGCTCATCGTCTCACCTGTCACGCTCGGGCTCGGGCTCGTTGTCACGTTCGACTCGGGTTGGTACGACTGGCGTGGTACGTGGTGGTTCGTCGCCGTGGTGCACTCGGTGGTGGGTCTGCCGCTTGCAGTGCGAGTGCTGGTGCCCGTATGGCGCAATGTTGCACCCAGCTTGCGTGATGCTGCGGCCGTGCTTGGCGCGACACCGCGACAACGATTCATCGATATCGACCTGCGGCTCTTGCGTCCGGCCCTCGTTGCTGCGGCAGGTCTCGTTGCCGCCGTTTCACTTGGCGAATTCGGCGCTGCATCGATGTTGTCACGCAGCGGAGCCGAAACCCTGCCGGTGATGATTGCTCGACTGCTTGGGCGAACGGGTGATCTCGTGCGCACGCAAGCGTTCGTTCTCGCAACCGTGCTCGTGGTCGCCTGCGTGTCAGCGCTGTTGCTCGTCGAATCTGGCGCACGCAATCACTCTCACCCCCGAGACAACACCCATGCTTGACGTCGTCGATCTCACGGTGCGACGTGGTGCGCAGGTCGTCGTTCGTCGTGCTGATCTGCTGGTGAAGCATGGCGAACGAGTCGCAGTACACGGCCCGAGTGGCTGCGGAAAAACCACGTTGTTGCATGCCATCGCAGGGCTGCTCGCGGTTGACACAGGGCAGATCTTGCTCGATGGCGTCGATATCACCGCGACCGCTGCAAATCGCCGTGGCATCGGGGTGGTCTTTCAAGACGATCAACTCTTCCCCCACTTTGATGTCGCCGAGAACGTTGCCTACTCATTGCGGGTGCAGGGTGTCGCTCGCCGCGAGCGTCGCCGACATGCTGACGACTGGCTCGAGCGGGTCGGGCTGGGCGGTTTTGCGCAGCGAACCATCAACTCACTCTCGGGTGGTGAAGCCAAGCGGGTGGCACTTGCCCGCACGCTTGCGGCATCGCCGCGAGTCGTGCTGCTCGACGAACCGCTCACGGGCCTTGATGCCTCACTGCACGATCGTCTACTCATTGACCTGCGACTGCTGTTTGATCAACTACAGACCACGGTGGTGCTCGTGACCCACGATCGTGACGAAGGGGCTGCACTCGCCCATCGCGCGACCGAATTCAGCGCGCTACTGCGAGAGTGACGATTTCGCTGCGAGACTAAGCAACCTATGTCGCGTGACGTTGTCATTGAACGCCTTGACCTTGCCGACACGCAAGCCATACGTATCGCGGTGTTGCGCCGCGGCACACCGGCCACGACCGCGGTGTATGACGGCGACGATCTGCCGACCACCGTTCACATCGGTGCACGACGAAACGGTGTCGTTGTTGCGACATCGACATGGATTCTTGCCGCCTGGCCACACGACCCTGCGTTGCCGGCGGTGCAGTTACGCGGCATGGCGGTTGATGATTCGTTGCAAGGCACTGGCATCGGGCGACGCCTCGTCGACGCTGGCATCAACCATGCCCGTGATGCAGGTGCCAGCATCGTGTGGGCCAAGGCTCGCGATTCGGCGATGAGTTTTTATGAGCGTTGTGGGTTTCGAGTCGTCGGTGAACAATTCACCGAACCCGCGTCTGGCATGCCACATCACCTCGTGGTGCGCGAGGTGTCTTAGCGCGAGGTGTCTTAGCGCGAGGTGCCGCGCGGTCAGCGACACTCGTCGGCACAACCGCGCCGCACGCAATCGCCTTACGATTCGAACATCACCGGTGTGGTGTAGAGCGCCGTAGAACCGTCTTCGAGAGTTGCATCGAACTCGAGCGTCCATTTGCCTGGCGTCGGCACACTCACTTCGTAGTGAAAGTGATTTGAGCCATCTTTCTCGAACCACAAAATCATCGTCGACAACGCCGTGTCGCTCGGAATCAGGTTGCCCACCACCGACGTGACTTGCAAGAGCGAACCGCCGGGCGGCGTGAACTCCATATGTATCTCTACGTTTCCCGTCTTGGCCGGATCAACGGTCACATTGGCAATCACGTCATCTGAGACGAGCGATGTGTTGAAGGCATCTTTGCCACCGTGATCATGCACGCCCGATGCGCCACTGTGATTATGCCCAGCCGACGCAGAGCCGTCAGCGTTGCCTCCGCACGCACCCGCCAACACAACGACGCAACACCACACGCCACCGGCAATGACTCTGCGAAACATCGACCTTCAGTATGGGTCGGGTGCGGGCACACCTTCAACCGTGTGACGACCATAAAACCACGCAAGCCGCAGGTTGGGTTCAAGTTGCACTATGACATCGGGCAACACCGTGAGGCCCATCGGCTTGCGAGCCCGCCACGCCATCACACGCCGATCAAGGTCATAACGCACGAAGAGTGGATCCAAATCACGCCAGGTAAACCCAAGATCGAGATCGGCGTGGTGTATCTCGGTTTCACACCAGCGCATGAGCACGAGTTCATGAATCGCCACCTTGGCACCGTCGGCGTGTGACTTGATGCCGTGGCCCGACCATGTGGTCTCGGTCGCCGCCGCCCAGGCCGCCTCAAGCAGGTAGATCGCCGTGCGTACATCGGCGACAAGCTGCACAGCGCTCTTCGAGCTTCCTTCGTCAATCTCTCGATCACGTGTTGCCTTTCCACCCGGATACTGCTCAGATACTTCGCCACGCGTTGCTGCCTGAAACATGCGCACATGGCTTTCGGCGTTGCGGGCGATGTGCGACAAGAGATGCCCACGCGACCAACCCGCGAGCAGCGACGGTGCTCGGCAGGCGGCGTCGCTCAGCGCACCCGCACCTGCAGGCGAAGTAGCGGCAAGCTCAAGCCCGCGGTCGAGTGTGGCGAGCAATCGTTGATGCGAAGCGGCGGCACCCGCAACTTGTGCATCAATCGTGCGGGCAAGGGCGGCGTCCAACTCGTCTACAGCTCTCCGGCCATTCGTTGCGGCACGACGACCACCGTACCGTCTCGTTCGTGTATCACGCGCGCAGAAATGCCATAGAACTCAGCCAGCGTTTCGCTGCGCAGCACCGAGCGCGCATCACCGCGTGCAACGGCGACACCTTGATGCAAGAGCAAGAGACGATCGGCATACAACCCGGCGAGCGTCAAGTCGTGCATCGCCGACACCACGGTGATGCCGCGCTCTCGTCGCAATTTGTCGACAAGTTCAAGCGCTCGTTGTTGATGACCCAAGTCGAGTGCGCTCGTCGGTTCATCGAGCAGCAAGACGGGTGACTCTTGAGCGAGCGCGCGCGCAACCACCACACGCTGGCGCTCACCACCCGACAGCGTGCCCAGCATGCGGCGCACGAACATGCCGAGTTCGAGTTCACCAATCAGGCGCGACACCACATCGCGATCACGACCCGACTCTCTGCCAAACGGCCGAATGTATGGGTTTCGCCCGAGCATCACATAGTCGTATACCGAGATGTCATCAGGCAGCACCGGGTCTTGCGGAACGAAAGCCACGAGTCGCGCCGCCTCGCGTGGTGTGCACGTTGCGATGTCGTGTTCGCCGATG
>RFMM01000123.1 GCA_009927665.1 Actinomycetota bacterium | reverse complement strand
TATCCGCCGTGACGACTTCGAACCGCGAAAATACATCACAACGGCATTTGCGTGGTTGCGACTGAAACGGTGGCGACCCTGCAACAACGCCATTTGTTCGGTGTATGGGCGGCCGCGCAGTGGTGCGAGCAGTTTCAGCCAGTGCGACACGGGCTTGCCGTGCTTCTTCTCAATCGCCGGAAAGTGCGCAGAGCGTTCTGGCTTGCGAGCCGACGTGCGAGTGGGCTTTCGTGCTGGTGGTGATTTCTTCTTCGACGCCACCACCAAAGTCTAGGTTTGAGTTCGTGAGCGAACCGCCTGCCGTGCTCGTTACCGGTGGTTCAGGCGGCATCGGTTCTGCGGTGATGCGACGCTTTCATTCGGCTGGCTGGGCCTGTTGTTCGGTCGACATCACCAGCTCTGACGTGCCAGCGAGTTGCCATTCGGTGGTAGCCGATCTGCGAACGGCTGCTGCGTGCCGTGATGCCGTTGCCGATGCGGTTCAGCGTCTCGGTCGACTTGATGCAGTAGTCAACGCGGCGGGCGTCTGGCACGAAGGCGATACGGCTGCGACCACCGAAACCGACTTCGATCGCGTGATCGACGTCAACTTGAAGGGCACCTACTTTGTGTCGGCTGCGGCGATTCCTCATCTTGAGTCAACGCGCGGCTGCATCGTGAACCTGTCGAGTGATGCCGGCATTCAGGGCAACTCTGGTGCAGCCGCGTACTGCGCCTCAAAGGGTGGCGTTTCGGTCTTCACCAAGGCACTCGCTCTCGAGCTTGCGCCGCGCGGCGTGCGCGTCAATGCCGTGTGCCCTGGTGATGTCGACTCGCCCATGCTGCGTGGCCAGGCTCGCGACTACGGCGGTGGCGAGCAGCAGTACTACGACCGCCTACTGGCTGGCTACCCGCAGGGTCGCCACGCACGCTTCATCACACCTGACGAGGTCGCTGAGTTCGTATGGTTTCTCTGTCAGCCCGAAGCAGCCGCAATCACTGGGGCGAACTTGTCGATCGACTTTGGGCTCTCGGCGGGCATCTTTCCGCGCGACTAAGCGAGCTGAGCGCTAGCCACGCGGTTGCTTGCAGACTCTGGGCTGGGCAGTGCCCGTTACGGCTCGACGATGGGGAACCCCATCGAGAAGGTGTCGAGGTTGCCAAAGATGGTGATGAGTGCCGTCGCATCACCATGCAACATCACGTCGCCCGCCTGCACAGCGTCAACGAAGGTGGTGTCTTGCAGCACGATGTCGAGAAACTTGCTGCGAGTGAGGGTCACCGACACCACAGCGTCTGGTGCGTGCATGCCACGAGATGAATACATCGTGCGATTCGACACGCCGAGCACCCATCGTTCGTCGGGTGAGCCGGCCAAATCGGTGAAGGTCCAGTTGATCGCCAGTGACACACCACCCAGGTTCTCTGACATCGTGCGCACGGCGATGGTGTCGAAAACCTGATCGACAGTCATCTCGCGCACGAGGCTGCGCGCCCGCACATTGGGGTTCTTGTTTGCGGGTGGGCCCTGACGCAGTTCCATGGCGCCCATCAGATACGCGTTGCGGAAGGTCGCCGACTCGGCTTGGTAGCCGAGCTGCTCGAGCGTGCGCGCCTGCAGCAAACGAGCGGCCGAATTCGTCGGGTCAGCGAACACGAGATGGTTCACGAGTTCTGCCACCCAGCGGTAGTCGCCACGCTCGAAAGCGACTTCGGCGTGACGCAGCAATGCGTCGGCCCCGCCCGCCAGTTCGACGTAACGCTGGCCGACTTCGGTTGGTGGCAGCTTGTGCAGGTTGGCTGGGTTGCCGTCGTACCAACTGAGATACCGCTGATACACCGCCTTGGCGTTGTGCACGAGGTCACCATAAAAGCCGCGGGTGTGTTCGTGCGCCTGAAACTCGGGGGGCAACTCGAGCGCTTCGGCGATTTCCAACGGTGTGAGGCCCTTGTTGGCCAACCGCATCGTTTGGTCGTGCATCCATTTATAGAGGTCACGTTGAAGAACGAGAAACTCGCGCAGATCGTGGTTGCCCCAGCGCGGCCAGTTGTGCGACGCGAAGAGCACCTCGGCGTCAGCGCCAAAGAGTTGCAGGCTTTCGTTCAAATACTTCGACCAGTTGAGGGCGTTGCGCACGAGCGCACCGCGAATCGGCACCAGATTGTGCATCGTGTGCGAACAGTTCTCTGCCATACACAGTGCCTTGAGCTCGGGAAAATAAAAGTTCATCTCTGCTGGTGCTTCGGTCTCGGGCGTCAGTTGAAACACGACCCGCACACCATCGACTGCCAACTCTTGACCTGTGTGCGTGATGTCTTCGGTCGGCGCCAACAGCGTCGGCGGGCTGATCGGCACCGCCGTGCCAAGACCACAATCAACGTGACCGCGCGGCCCCGGCGGCAAGAGCGGACCAAATTGATAGGTCGCGCGACGCGCCATCGCTGGCCCAGCAATCACGTTTTCGCCAATCGTCTCGCGCATGAAGTGTTCGGGGGCGATGATGCGACAGCGCCCTGCATCAACTTCAGCACGGTTCGTGACCCCGAGTACTCCCCCGAAATGATCAGCGTGCGAGTGGGTATAGATCACGGCGGTGACGCGCCGCTTCTCAACGTGTTCGTTGATCAACTGCAACGATGCGCGAGCGGTGTGCTCGCTGGTGAGCGGATCAATGACAATCCAACCTTCGTCACCGCGAATGAACGTGATGTTCGAGATGTCATAGCCGCGCACCTGCCACACACCCGCAGTCACTTCGAACAGCCCGTGGTGAGCGTTCAGCACTGCGTGCCGCCAAAGGTTGGGGTTCACCGTGTCGGGTGCAGCGTCACCCTTGCGCAAAAAGTCGTAGGCGCCGACGTCAAACACCTTGCGACCTTCAGAGTTAGCAATGGTCGATTCGACGAGAGACGCCACATGGCCTCGTCGCACACGCACAAGGTCGGCCGGGTCGGGCGCACGTCTTCCTGCTGCCACATTTGCAGCAACCGTGTGTGAGGTTGCTGGCTGTCGCGCGTCTGCCACGAACGGCAGGCTAGTTATCGATACTTCGTGCGGCTTCCTCGTCGCGACGGATACCGTTCTGGCATTGGCTTGTCGGCACGCGCTTCAGATGCACGTATCCAACGTTCGCCGGTGATATCTCGAGGTCTACGCGAGTACTCAGCCCACCACGACTGCCGTCGGCGAGTTACCGAAAACCACACCACGGCGAAGATGAGCAGTGCGACGAGAAACAGCACGCCAGAAGTTTGATTTGAAACTGCCTGAACCCCAGCTGCACCGTCGACGAGCACGAGCCCACGGTAGGTTGCCGCCCTTTATTGCGACTCATGTATGTACGGAAAATATTTTCATTTCACGACGAGCCGCTTCATCAACTGGTGATAGCGCTCATTGTCAACGCCGTGTTCACCGAGCAAGTCGTTATAGAGCCAGTTCAAATTGAATACCAGCACGCGGAACACCTCTCGATCGACGCTCTGACCGGCTGGTAAACGAGCATCAAGGTCGTCAAAAATGGTTTCGAGCATCACTCGCTTTTGGCGAAGGCTCTCGGAAAGAAGACGACGAAGTTCAGGGTTTACCGAAGCAACGGCCATCACTTGGTTGCGAATCGAATGATCTCTGACTGATGTCGCCGAGCGTGGCGGGGGCAGGCTTGCGACGATGTCGTCGACCGTGATCGGTGCTGTGCCGCCCAGATTACGTTGCACGACCGCAAACTGATCGGCGAATGTCTCTTCATACAAGTGCAACAGCACCTGCGACAACAAACCATCTCGGCCACCGAACATGCGATACATCGATGCGAGTGGCACGCCGCTCTGGTCTGCTACTCGTGCCACCCTCATGCCCAACACGCCACGAGCGATTACTTCTGCTCGGGCAGCGTGGAGAACCCGCGTTCGCATCTCATGCGCTGCTGAATCGCCGACGACATCAGCCCGCATGGCAAAAACGCTAGTGACTGATGCCTCAATGCACCATCGACAGCAGCACGGCGCGACGGCAGAACGACTCGACGACAGCACGAGTCGACAGCAGCACGAGTCGACGGCACACTGTGGGGGTGAAAATGTTGCGATACGCCGTGGCTCTCGTTGCACTCGTCGCCCTGACCGCGTGCGGTGGCGGCGATTCCAGTGGCGCAAACTCGACTTCTGCAGATGCCACAACCACCGTGGCCGTAGCACCATCAACGAGTGAAGCACCGGTGAGTGCCGTCACGGTTCCTGCTGGCTATTCGTCGTTCGTCACCGATGACGGTCGCACCCGCACCTACAAGGTCGTCGACCTCAGCAACGGCGAAGAAGACGTGCCCATGGTGCTCGTGGTGCACGGCTTCGGCGGTTCGGCCGAGGCAATGAGCGCCTACACGGGCATCGAGGCTGCACTTGCCGAAGCTGGTGTCGATGCCGTCGTCGTGTATCCGAATGGCAGCGGCGCTGACGAGGGATCACCGCAGTCGTGGAACGCAGGTGGTTGTTGTCCGTTCGCGATGTATGGCCCGGTTGATGATGTTGGGTTCTTCTCGCGACTGATCAGCACGGTCGAAGCCGACTATTCGACTGACCCAGATGAGGTGTGGATGATCGGTCATTCCAATGGCGGAATGATGGCATATCGACTCGCATGCGAAGTCGCCGACAAGATTTCGGCAATCGGCGTCGCCGCCGGCGCGCTGATGGTCGACACCTGTGCACCATCACGACCAATCAATGTGCTGCATCTGCACGGCGAACTCGACGCCGTGGTGCCACTCAACGGTGGTGACGCAATCGGCATCGTGTTTCCGCCGACGCGAGAGTCAGTCGACCGCTATGCCGATGCGGCAGGGTGCGACCCAGCGTCGGCAGAGGCCACCAACGCCATCGACCGCGCGTGCGGGGCCGCTCGCGTCTCGCTCGTCGTCGATAAAGCATGGACTCACGACTGGCAACCCGATTGGTCGCGTCGCTTCGTCGACTTCTTCGTGGCTACTTCACGCACGTAGGTGCGTTGCTACTTCGCGCGCCCAGTCAGCCGTCGTAGCCGCATCACCAAACGATACGACCGCGACGACTCGAGCGCTCGCACTCGCTCTCGCGCCCGGTCACGCTGTTGAATCAAACGGTCAACTCTCGCCTCGACTTCACGAAGTTTGGCGGTGGTGTCGATCAATTGTCGATGCAACTCATCTTGTCGACGACGCAATACCTCGAGATCATTGACTGCCAACGACCCTTGGTGCACTGCGCGGTCACGCTCTTCGGTCAGCGACTTACGGGCGATGACGAACTCGGCGACCTTCGCCTCAGTGAATTGGCTGAAATCTTCTAACTTCATGCGCAGACCGTGGGCTTCCTCGAGCAAATCGGCGATCAACTGATCACGTTCGTCGTTGGTCTGCGTCATGATGTCTGTCAGACAGCGTAGGTCGGAAACGACCGTCGGTCGTAGAGTGTGAGCGATGAAGTCACGGCGCCTTCTCGTCGTTTCCCTCGCTGCAATAGTTGGCATTGGTGCAGTCGTGTCGTCGTGCGCGCCCGCCGAAAACAGCGACGTCATCACCCTCGGTCTCACCCTCGAGCCCGTAAATCTCGACATCAGTGGCACCGCCGGCCAAGCAATACCGCAGGTGTTGCTCGACAATGTGTACGAAGGTCTCGTGCGCGTCGATGATGATGGCTCGATTGTTCCGGCCCTCGCATCTGACTACATCGTCTCTGACGATGGCCTCACTTACGACTTCACGCTGCGCGAGGCCACGTTTCACAACGGTGAATCACTCACGGTCGATGACGTCGTGTGGAGCCTCGAGCGCGTGCTTGACGACAAGTCGACTGTGGTGCTGCCCACCCAGCTCGCGCAGTTCGCGCGGGTCGCCGAGGTTGCCTCGACTGCCGACAACCAGGTTCGCCTGACCCTCACCGAACGCGACAACGACCTGCTCTACAGCCTCACCCAGCGTGGTGGTGTCATCTTCAAGAAGGGCACCACTGATTTCGCCAACACGGCCAACGGCACCGGACCCTTCACGTTGGCGCAGTGGGATAAGGGCAGCAGCATCACGCTTGAGCGCTACGCCGACTACTGGGGCCGACGCGCCGACACTGCCAGCGTGGTGTTCCGTTACTTCGCCGATGCGGCCGCCCTCAGCAATGCGCTGCTCGCCGGCGACATCGACGTCATGACCACCGTGCAGTCGCCCGAGAGCCTCTTGGCTTACGACTCGCGTGACGACTTGCGCGTGCAGAGTGGCACCACCAATTGCGAAGTAACGCTCGGCATGAACAACTCGCGAGCGCCGTTCAACGACGTGCGCGTGCGCACCGCCGTGCGCCAAGCACTCGACAAAGATGCCTTGATTGAAGCGGCATGGGCGGGTTACGGCACGCGCATCGGCAGTTTCGTACCGCCAACCGATGAGTGGTACGAAGACCTCACCGACGTTGCGCCATATGACCCAGCGGCGAGCCGCGACTTGCTGGCTGAGGCGGGCGTTGCAACCGGAACCGAAGTGTCACTCGATGTTCCGCCCATCGCCTATGCGACCAACTCGAGTGAGTTCATCGCCGCTGCACTGGGTGAAGTTGGCCTCGACGTCACCATCACCCCAGTGACATGGGAAGAATGGCTCGACCGTGTCTTCACCAAGGCCGACTACGACCTCACGATCGTGTGCCACATCGAACGCAACGACATGGCGATCTACGCCAACCCTGACTACTACTTCCGATTCGACAACGCCGAGTATCAGGGCTTCATTGCTGCTGCTGCATCTTCCCCAACTGCTACGGAGCGCAGCGACAATCTGCGAAAGGCTGCCCGCCTGTTGACAGAGCAGTCGGCCAGCGACTGGTTGTGGTTGATTCCAAATCTGCAGGTAGCCAAGCGTGATGTTGCGGGTGTTCCTCGCAACTCGGTGGGCGATTCCTACTTTGCCGCTCGGCTCGAACGCGTCTAACCGACCAACATGTTGAGCGGCGTCGTGCGCCGACTTGGTACAGCGCTCGCGGCGGTCTTGTTCTCCACCATCGTCATCTTCGTGCTGTTGCGAGCCCTACCTGGCGACGTTGCCACCACGCGGTTGGGCACCGATGCGACCCCGCAAGCGCTCGCTGACTTGCGGCGCGAGTATGGCTTTGATCGTCCGCTGATCGCGCAGTACTTCGACTGGCTGATCGACATAGTGCGCGGCGACCTCGGTCGCTCGCTGCTATCTGGTGCGTCGGTGAAAGACGATGTGGTGTCACGTCTCGATGTCACACTGCCGCTCATCACCGCCTCAACAGTCGTGTCAATCATGATTGCGGCAGCAATTGGACGTCGCACGGCTTTGCGCCGCGATCACGGCAGTGGCGTGCTTACCATGTCGTTGATTCAGCTCGGCCTAGCGATTCCTCCGTTTGTGCTCGCCATTGGACTCATCTTTCTCTTTGCAGTGCAGTTCAAGGTGTTGCCGGCAGGCGGCTTTCCGGTTTCAGGATGGGGCTCGTTCACCGAGGCACTGCGATCGCTCATCTTGCCAACCGTCGCCCTTGCCGCTGCGCAAACCGCGATGCTCACGAGGTTCGCCCGTTCTTCCTCACTTGAGTTCGTTGCGTCAGACGCTTTTCGCACCGCGCGCGCCGTCGGTCGACCACGAAACGACGCTCTGCTGACCGCCCAACGACTGGTGCTCTCGCCCGTTCTGACCGTCGCATCACTGCAGGTGGCGACGCTCATTACTGGGGCAGTCGTCATAGAGAGTGTCTTTGCGCTTCCTGGGCTCGGGTCGATGCTGGTACGCGACATCGCGAATCGCGATTACCCCAAGGTGCAATCGGTGTTGTTCGTCGTGGTGCTCGTGGTGTTCGCGCTACGCACGATTGTTGACCTTGCCAATGATCGCCTCGACCCGCGACGAGTCGCATGAATCGCAGTACTTCGCTCGTTGTCGGTGGCTCTCTCGTCGCTCTGATTGCAACACTTGCCTTTTTGGCATCGGTGTGGACTCCGTACGACCCACTCGTTATCGACACCACAGCACGCTTCTCGTCACCTTCTTGGCAACACTGGTTGGGCACCGATCAACTCGGTCGCGATGTGTTGAGCAACTTGCTCGTTGGTTCGCGAACTTCGCTCACTGCAGCCCTCGCCGCCACGATGATTGCGATGACCGTCGGCGCAGCACTCGGTATCGCCGCCGCAGTCTCGCCACGCTGGCTCGATGGGCTGTTCTCGGCAATCATCACCGTGGTGATTGCTCTGCCCGCACTGCTGTTGGCGCTCGTCATCGCCGCCGCACGCGGGCCTTCGACCTCGGCTGCGGTCGCAGCAATCGGCATCGCTGCCGGGGCCTCTGTTGCAGCTGTAACGCGATTCGATACCGACGGCATCGTTCGATCTCCGTATGTGTTGGCATCGCGCTACAGCGGTGCATCAACCTGGCTCGTGATACGACGTCATGTGGTGCGCAATCTCGCACCGACACTCGCGGTGCAAGCCAGTGGCGCGGCATCTATCGCCATCATCGCCGAATCGACGCTCTCGTTTCTCGGGCTCAGCACACCGCCACCCACGCCTTCGTGGGGCCGCATGTTGGCAAACACCCAGCAGTATCTGCTTGTTCACCCGTTGCTCATCTTGTGGCCAGCGCTGTTCGTATGCGTCACCGTGCTGGGCTTCAACCTGTTGGGTGACGGGCTACGTGAACGCCTCGACCCCACGCTTGCTCAGTACGGTTGAGTCGTGCAACGAAAGCGCCGTATTGCCGTCACCATGTGTCTCGCCGTGGTGGCGAGCCTCGCTACCACTCACACCACCCACGCAGTGGTCG
>RFMM01000103.1 GCA_009927665.1 Actinomycetota bacterium | reverse complement strand
CACGGGCCAGTCGACCAGCATTGGTTGCAGTACAGCGGGGCCATCTGGTACCCAATGGTGTACGACGAGCCTGAATCTGTGCGACGCGATCAAGCACGTGCCAAAGTTGCGAGCCAGTTTGCCCGCGCCGAACAGTACGTTGCAGCCGTCGACGCCGCGGTCGTGGTGCCGTCGGCTGGTCCCCCGTGCTTTCTCGATGACGAGTTGTTTGGCTTCAACATGATCGAGGCGATGAGATCTCGATCTTCCCCGATCAGACCGTGTTTCTTGAACGCCTGGCCAACGCTGGTCGACACGGTGTCATGAACGTGCCTGGTACGACGATCGTTGCACGTGCCGGCGAGTTGCAGGTGTCGCACCCGCAAGGTGACACTGCTGCACCATTCAGCAAGAAGCGCGAGTACCTGCGCCAGTACCAAGCCGACTGGGCCGAGTGGTTGGCGTCGTACAAGTCAACGTGGCCAATGAAGTCAGGTGCGTTTCAGCCACGACTTGCTGCGTGGTGGCAGCCGTTGCTGTTACGTGCACCGTCATTGCGCAGCGGTGTGGGTGGCAATTGCCTGATCGTTGCTGGCGACGAACAGATCGTGGTCGATTTCGCCCGTGCAGAAGTGCGACCCTTTGCAGGTGAAGTAGTGAGATACCGCTTCGAGCTACCCGAGCGAATCTTGGAAACCGTGCTCGTCGATCACGCTGTCGACTGGTCGAATTCGCTTTTTCTCTCGTGCCGCTTTCGCGCCTGGCGCGAAGGACCATTCAATGAGTACCTCTACAACTTCTTGAAGAGTCTTTCTGTTGAGCGCATTGATCGTGCTGAGGCTGAAGCGCGCAGACGGCTCGGCGAATCAGAAACCCCGAGCGACGAGATCGCGCTCGGGCAGTTCACGGTCGAGCGCTATTGCCCGCACCGCAAGGCCGACCTCTCGGTGTTCGGCAAGATCGAAGGTGATGAGGTGGTGTGCACGTTGCACGGTTGGCGGTTTCGCACCTCTGATGGGCGCTGTGTGACCGCCGACGATCGACGCCTTCAGATTCGTCGCACGACGTAACTGAACTCGTAGGTGCCAGCCGGAATCTCATATTCGGGCAGCACGTCAGGGCCACAACTCGCGGTGCCCACACCGCGGTGAGCAACATCGAGGTGCACGACAAGATCGGTGGTGCGCAACAAGTCGGTGGTATCGCGGGCCTGAAACAGTTGCAACGGAGTGTGATGCACCGCGCTGAAGTGCAGCGTGGCGGGTGAAAGTGCGTCGATTCGCACACGTGAGTGGGGTGCGACGAGTTCAATCCACTCACAGTCAGTGCGCAACCCGAACTCTTGTGGCACGAGATACGGCAATTCATCTGGTTCACGCGCCCACACATCGCGCATCGCACCGGAGTTGCGGTCGGGATAGTTCTCGTGTGGTCCCCGACCAAACCAGCGAACGTGTGCGAACTCACTCGGCAGGGCGAACCGCACGCCGATGCGCGGCAAGTGTGCGAGTGAGTCGGGGACCACGACACGGTGTTGGTAGGTGACGCTTCCGTCATCATGCACCTGGCGTTGTTGCACGTGCTGGATGCCGGCAGGAATCGTGTCGGCGAGGATTCCTTGACGTTGCCAACGAGCCAGTGCTCGGCCGCCGATGCGATTGGCTTCACCAAACCCGGGCATGAGCTTGTAGCCGTCGTTGTCGATTGGTGCACGCATGAGTGCGAGTCGAATCGGTGCCGTGAAGACCGCGTCGGCTGCGTGATGGTCGCTGATCGTGTCGACGCCGCCACGAAGTGCTGGAGCTGAACGCTTTATCACCGGATCACACAGAACGATTTCGTCCCACGCCACCAGGTGACCTGCCGAAGCGAACGCCGTGTCGAAGCGCTGAGTCCACCGAAACTGCATCATCATGGTGGCGTGCTGTGGTGCTGCAGCGATGGCTGCCTGAAGCTGTGCCGAGAACTCGCGGGTTTCGCGTTGATGTGGCGCCAACGAGGTCTCTATGGCTTCTTCATGTTTTGACTCGCCGTCAACCAACAACACCGCCACACCGAGAAGATCGTTGAGCGACGTGTGCGCCC
This sequence comes from Actinomycetota bacterium, assembly GCA_009927665.1. Taxonomy (GTDB): domain Bacteria; phylum Actinomycetota; class Acidimicrobiia; order Acidimicrobiales; family Ilumatobacteraceae; genus F1-60-MAGs027. The sequence goes on along the minus strand of RFMM01000103.1, from coordinate 2,841 downwards.
GACGATTGTGCACGACGAACGCAGATATTGATGTGCGAGGAGAGTCTGGTGCTGACATGGTTGCCGAGGTGACAGCCGCACTGACCGCAACGGGTCGGTGCACCCACGCCAACTCGCGCGTGGCAGGGTGCGGTGTGAGATCGGCAGCAGTGATGCCGTCGGCCACGAAGTTGCCGTCATTCGGGTGATCACCAAACTGACCGCCGTAGGCATACCGCCATGTACTGCGCGTCGGATTCGCCTTCGGATCCACCCGCTGACGCAGCCCGTGATCTTTCCATTCCCAGATGAAGCCGCCCGCGAGTAAAGGTTCACGTTCGATGGCCACCCAATAGTCAGCGAGCGAGCCATTCGAGTTACCCATTGCGTGGCTGTATTCGCACATCACGAGCGGGCGCTCGGCTCCACTTTGCGCATAGTCGACAATTGCCGAAATCGGTGGGTACATCGGGCACACCACGTCGGTGGCGTTGCGCCCGCCGTGCGCCATGCATGCGTCTCGCCGTTGCGACCATGGAAGATTGCGCCTTCATAATGCAGCGGACGGGTTGGGTCGAGTGACCGCACGAGAGCGGCGAGTGCATCATGGTTGACTCCGAAGCCCGATTCGTTGCCCAGCGACCAGAAAATGACGCTCGGGTGATGACGGTCGCGCACCACCATGCGCGCGCCACGCGCCAACCATGTGGCGAGATATGACGGGTCGTCGCACAGTGAGGTGTTGTAGGCGTGAGCTTCAATGTTCGCCTCGGCGACAACGTAGAGCCCGTACTCATCACACACATCGAGAAACGCCGGGTCATTCGGATAATGGCTCGTGCGCACTGCGTTGCAGTTGAGCTGCTTCATCGCAACGACGTCGGCCACCATGTCGGCGCGCGTCACGGCCTTGCCTCGCTCAGGATGATGATCGTGCCTGTTGACGCCGCGCACCGTGATGCGCTGGTCATTCACCCGAATCTCGCCATGTTCGACTCGAATTCGGCGAAAGCCGGTGAGCATTGCGGTGTATTCACGCGTCGGCCCGAGCAGTTTGACCATCACTCGATAACGATGTGGGTCTTCTGCAGACCACGGGCGCGCATCACGCACGGCGAGACGGGTGGTGACCCGATGCCCCCGAAACACGTACCGCTCGTCGTACTTATGTGGAATCGACAACATCTGGGGTTCGCAGACACGATGACCCGCGAGGTCTTCGATCCAGGTCTGCACACGAACACCTGGCGCTGGCGTGTCGGCAAACGCCACTTCGATGTCGAGATCGGCGGATCCGATTCTGGTCGCAGCGTCATAATCGACCAGGCACGAAATGGTGCGAACATGCACCATTGATCGAGCTTCGACAAACACGCTGCGATGTAGCCCCGCCATCCACCACTGGTCTTGATCTTCGACATAACTCTGCGCGCTGTAGCGCACGACGACGACGGCAAGTTCGTTGCTGCCCACGCGCACGTACCGCGATATGTCGTATTCACTCGCCAGTCGATTATCGGTACCGTAACCAACGAACTGTTTGTTGACGTACACCAAGTGCACGCTGTCAGCTGCCCCGAGATGCAAGACGATCTGGGTGCCCTGCCAGGTGCGCGGCACAGTGAAACTGCGGCGATAGACACCGGTCGGGTTGTACTCAGGCAGACGCGGTGGTGGTCCGTCGAACGGCATCGTGATGTTCGTGTAGTGCGGATGATCACCGACATCTTGCATCGTCCAATTGGCGGGCACCTCGATGTGATGCCACGCTGAGCCGAGCTTCGCTGACGCACCTCGGAAGAATGCGTCAGTTACGTCGTCAGGTGACTCGAATAAACGGAACTTCCAGCGCCCATCAAGCGAGATTCGCCGCACGAACCTGCCACGACGGGCTGCTTCTACGGTGGCACTTGCGCCGAGGTGTTGGCGCATTGGCAAGCGATTGATGTCGACAACGGTTGGCTCATTCCATGGCGAGAACTCGCGCGGCTGCACCTCTCCATCTTGGCGCAACAACGTCATCAGTAGGCTCTAGAGCGGTTTCTCGTGACAGCGTCGAACAACCCTCTCGAGAACGGCTTGCTCTCTGGCTTCGACCTGCGGGCGCTGTGGGAAACGGTGCGGCTGCGCTGGTGGGTGATCCCACTCACTCCACTCTTGGCGGTTGGTTTCTTGTGGACCCAAGAGACGGACTTGCGAACCGAGCCCGCCAGTTACCTGATCTCACGTGCCTACGAAGGGCGCGATCCGACGGCCGTGCTGGCTGGCGTGGGCATCGACCCGGTATCGGTGCGGTCGTTCCCCGATGTCAACAATCAGCTGCTCATCTTGCAGAGTGCAGCCGTTCGCAGCGAGATCGCTGAACAGACTGGCAATTCGGCGACCGTCACGGTCTCACGCAGTAGACCGAGTTTTGCGCTGATTGACACCCTGGAAAGTGACGGACAGAGCTCCTTCGTCTTTCAGAGCGCAGGTGTGCCCACGTACTCGTTTTCGTGTAACGAACCTGAGCGTGCAACATGCAATTCAGCAATCGATGCCTACGTTGCCAGAGCCAGCGCTCTACGCACTGACGCACTACGCGCGGGGTTAAACGATTTGAAGGCCGTGCTTGAGGAAACTAGGCGTGAGTCGAACGACCCAACACTTGCAACGAAAATTGCGGCGATCAACGTCTTGCTCGAGCGAGCCGATGCGCCACTGACACAAATCAGTGAATATGAAGAAGCAATTGGCGCCACCCTTGAAAGCGTCAATCGCCCTACCTACACCTTTGGTCTTGCTGCCGGACTCTTTGTCTCACTCTTGATCATGCTGCAACTGACGTATTCTGATACCAGAGTTCGCTCGTTGCGCACACTT
>RFMM01000114.1 GCA_009927665.1 Actinomycetota bacterium | reverse complement strand
GCAGTGCGAAGATGCGGCGCGACGTGTGCAGCCAGACGCCGGTTGGTGCCGCCGAGCAGCATCGTGGTGAACAGGCCCTTTGCGGCCGAAGCCGTGCACCGTGATCACGATGTCGACGTGGGCGAGAAACTCGGCAAGTCGCGGTGACTGGTCGGCAGTGAAGCGGTGTGACGGCACGTGCTGGCGCATGCCAGCCGGTTGGTGCACGCCGTAATACGACGCCTGTGCTTCTTGCGCCGCCGCTCGTGCGATGAGGTCGGTGCGTTCTTCGAGTGCTCCACCATGAAACGCCATGAACCCGAAGGTGCCACGTAACTCACTGACTTCTTCGACACCGTCATGGCGCAGCAGCTCAGCAAGGTTCACGAAGCAGCGGCCTGCTTTCTCCGACGTAGACCTATCACGAGTGCCAAGCCCACTGCGATCACGCAAGCCAACAGAATGCGCGGTGCTCCGGCAGTCTCGATTTGTCGAACAAGCCACGTCTGCCATGAACCCACCGTGTTCACGAAACCGCCTGCGCCGAACTGTTCGGTGATGGCGGCATACCAATACCACGTGAGGTAGACACCAGTAGCGATGACCAATGCGCTTGAGACACGATCGAGCACCTTCATCACACTGCGACTAGCGCGCAACAACCCCGACTTTGCGAACGCGAGGGTCACCGTGAGGGCGGTGACGAAGACCCCCATGCCCAAGCCATACATCGCTACGCTCGCGACTCCAGAGACGACGCCATGGCGCGTGAAACTGCCGAGCACTGCGGTGGTGAGCAACCCGAGTGTGCAGCCAATCGAGGCGACGGCATAGACCACGCCGAAAGCGGCCATGCTGCGCACGCCGCGTGATCCGGCATTTCCCGAGAGTGCGGGCACCCACAGCCGAGGTTTCCACCCAATCAGCATGCGCAAACCGAGCACGATCAGAGCGATGCCAACGACGAGAGCGGCATACTTTGCGTTCATCTCGATCCACGCGGTGAAGAAGCGCGAGACAATGCCGACGACGAGAAACACTGCGAGGAACCCAAGTGACACCGAGGCACCGACGGTGAGCGCACGCTGCACGCGAACGTGCGTGGGGCTCTCGTCGGCGACACTCAGATACGCCACGAGATAGGTCGGCAGCAGCACAAACCCGCATGGGTTGACTGCCGCCAACATGCCAAGCAGCAAGGAGTAGGCGAAGTCACCTTCGATGAACGAAAGGCTCGTCACGATGGAAACACCTCACGAATTGCGGCAGTTAGCGACTCTGCGGTGATCTCACCGGTCAACTGGCGTCGCACCACCCCACCCGCATCGACCAGCATCGTGACGGGTGCAGTAGCCACACCCAGGGCACTCGTGAGACGACCATCGCGATCGAAGAACGTCTCGTAGGTGGCACCGAATTGGTCGGTGAAGGCCGTCGCGGTCTCGGCAGAGTCACTGAGATTCACGCCGATGAAGCGAATGCGCTCGCCGTACTGCTCGTGTGCATCAACCAGCACGGGAAACTCGCGTCGACACGGCTCGCAGGTCGAGAACCAGAAATTCACGATCAGTGGTTGACCGATGAGGGTGTCGGTTGAGACACGCGCACCAGTCGCAGTCTGCAAGTCAACCGACGCAAAGAGTGAACCTTCGGCAACCTTGTTCAGCGCGATGCTGCCGGTCGTGGTTTCAAGCTCGTACGTGTCGTCAGAAGAACGCGACGACCACCAGCCACCCAGCACTGAGACAATCACGACTGCGGCGACGGTGACGAGCAACGACGAACGCGCGCGCACGAGTGCGAGGCTACCCACGGCACGTTCGTTCGGTAGCGTCTTCGGCGTGTCGCATCCGTTACACGGCACCGCGACCGACGCAGGCGTGAGTGCAGACTTCGCACCGTTTCCCTCATCGGGTCGGGTGTTCACCACCACACGCAAGGTTCGCTTGGGTGACGTGACGCCACGTGGTCGGCTACGTCTCGACGCCATCGCTCGCTATCTGCAAGACATCGCCACCGATGACGCCCTCGACGGAAATTTCGATGACCCACACGGCTGGGTCGTGCGTCGCACCGACGTGTTCGTGCAGCGGTTCGCTTCGTACCTCGACACCTTGCAACTGCAGACCTGGTGTGGCGGCGTGGGTTCGCATTGGGCAGAGCGTCGCACACGAATCTCACTCGTCGGCGATGACGCGAGCCTGCACACCCCGATCATCGAGGCTGCGACACTCTGGGTACGCGTTGACCTGCAGACTTTGAAACCTTTGGCGCTCAGCGATTCATTTCGCCAGATGATTGGTGAGGCAGCAAGCAGTCGCAAGGTGTCTGCTCGTTTGCTCGTCGGGCGGGGGCTGCCTGCCATCGACACGGCACGAAGTCTCGGCGCGTGGCAGTTGCGGTTCAGTGACTTTGATGCGGTCGGCCACATGAACAACGCTGCGTATTGGGAACCCCTCGAGGAATACCTGGGCGCTCATCGTGATCATCGTGCACCACTGCGGGCTGTCGTCGAGCATCATCTCTCGGTCGAATCGGGGGCAGAAATGCAGGTCGCAGTGCACGAGTTGGGCGAACGTGTCGTGATTCGCGAACTCGTCGGTGGCTCGACGGCGGCCTTGATCGAACTGCGCAGCACAGCATCGACGTGATCAACTGGTCGCCCGACCCCGTCTCGACGGCCATTTTCGTTTGTGGTTGGTCAGCTGGCTGGTGGTTGTGGTTGCGCGCCAAGGTGATGCCGGCTCACCTGTCAGCGACCACCTCGCCGTCTGGGTCGGGGGTGCGCCCGAGCGTGAGTGTCATCGTGCCGTGTCGCAACGAAGCCAACAATCTGCCGCACCTGTTGGCAACGCTGACACCGATCATTCGCCCAGATGACGAACTCATCATCGTCGACGACGGCTCGATCGATGACACTGCGAAGATCGCCCGCTTGCACGGTGCCACGGTGTTGGTGAATGATGCGCTGCCTGCCGGGTGGGCGGGTAAACCGCACGCCTGTTGGCGCGGTGCGGGTGTTGCATCGCGAGAGGTGCTGGTGTTTCTTGATGCCGATGTGCGGCTCGGTGCGTCGACACTCGACTCACTTTGTTCTGTGCTGGTGCAGCACCACAACGCCCTCGTCAGCGTGATGCCATGGCACCGCACTCGGGGCAGCATCGAGCGACTCAGCATGTTGTTCAACCTGGTGTCGTCACTCGTGGCAAGCATCGCACCGCGCGGCACGTCACGACGAGTGGCGTACGGCCCGTGCATGGCGGTGCGCCGCGATGTTTATATGGCTGCTGGCGGTCACGCACACCTGCTCGTTCGATCAGCAGTGGTCGAAGACCTTGCCCTGGCGCGGGTAATGCCAGAAGCAGTCGCCATGGTCGGTCGACAGAATGAGGTGGAATACCGCATGTATCCCGCCGGGTTTGCCCAACTCGTCGAAGGCTGGACAAAGAACACCGCGACTGGCGCCTTCGTGATTCCGCGTAGCACGACCGTGCTGATTGTTGCGTGGATTACTTCGTTCTGTGGCGGGCTAGTCGCCTCGCCGTGGTTCTATCTCGCGTCGGTCGCACAACTTGCAGTGATGGTGCGGCGGGTAGGCAATTTCGGCGTAGTGGCCGCCGCGTTGTATCCACTGCATGCAGTGTTCTTCGTGACGATTGCGGTGTGGAGTGCGGTGCGTTCAGCCGTCGTTGGCAACGTTGCCTGGCGCGGTCGTCGCGTCGCCACTCGGTGACGCAATGAAGAACGACGAACGGTAGAACGAGAGCTCTTTCACGCTTTCGCGAATGTCGTTGAGTGCGCGATGTGCGCCGGTCTTCGTCGGCCGAGATACCGACGCAGCCGGGTACCACCGTTTAGCGAGTTCTTTGATGCTTGAGACGTCGACGCTGCGATAGTGCAAATAGTGCTCAATGTCGGGCAGGTAGCGCGCCAAGAATCGGCGGTCGGTACCGATGGAGTTGCCACACAACGGCACGGTGCGCGGTTCGGGAACATGTTGCTTGATGAAGGCAAGCGTCGCGTCGCCAGCCTCGGCCAGAGTCGTGCGTGAACCACGTATCGCCTCAAGCAGACCCGAGGTTGTGTGCATTTCTTTCACGAAGGGGTCCATCTTGGCAAGCACGTCTTCGGGCTGGTGAATCACCAGGTCTGGACCTTCGGCCACGATGTTCAGTTGATCGTCGGTGATGAGTGACGCAATTTCGACAATCACATCGACGGCCGGATCGAGTCCGGTCATCTCGAGGTCCATCCAGACGAGCACCGCTCAACACTACGGCGATGCGTCGTAGTGTCATGGGGTGGCCTCACCGCTCGTCATACCCGTCGTGCGACTCGATGACCAGTTACCACTGCCCACCAAAGCCCACGCCGATGATGCGGGTCTTGATCTGCATGCCCGAGTCGACGTCGTTCTGGCGGCAGGTGGTGGTCGCGCCCTCGTACCGACCGGAGTCGCGGTGGCGATTCCGCGCGGTCACGCCGGTTTCGTGGTACCTCGCAGTGGGCTGGCACTGAAACACGGCATCTCACTGGTGAACTCCCCGGGCATCATCGACACTGGATATCGCGGTGAGTTACAGGTGATCATGATCAATCACGACCCGCAGGTCGACTATCACGTTCGTCGTGGCGATCGCGTGGCTCAGCTGCTCGTGCAGGCCATCGCAAACGTCGAATGGTCGGTTGTCGAAACACTCGACGACAATGATCGTGGCGGCGGCTTCGGCCACAGCGGGCGTTGATTGCATAGCCGCCCAGGCGGCGAAGATTCGCTACTGCTGCGTTGGCCCGTGACTACTCGTCACGCCGTCATGTTGCAAGCGTGCAATTGTTTCGGCATCAAGACCCAGAATCTCGCGCAAGACGAACTCGTTGTCTTCGCCGCGGTACTTCGGCACCCCGCGAATGCGCACGTCGGCATCGCTGAACTTCCACGGACTCTGCGGTATGCGCACTGTGCCACCAGCGCGATCTGATACCTCGGTGATTGCACCGCGTTCGCGTGCCCAGTCGGTGTCGGCGAGTTCGGCGACGCTGCGCAGCCGACCGGTCGCCAGATTGTGGTTGGCAAAGATGCGTTCGATTTCCTCTGCGTTCGCCACGGTGGCGGCCCACGCCTGCAAGATCGCGTGAAACTCAGGCAAGTGGGCGAGTCGCGCTGGCACGTCGAGGAATCGCGGGTCATTCGCCAAGTCGTCTCGGCCCATCGCTGCGCAGAACCAAGCGAAATTCGTCTTTGATGCAGGATGCCCGCTGACCACAACGACACTGCCGTCGCGTGTGGTGAGCACCGGATAGTCGGCGGGCTGAAACGAACGAATCCAATCGCTGGGCACATCACCTTGCCAAAGCTGGTCATGTGCGTGCTCGTTGACATAGAGCAGGGTTTCGGCCATCGAAACGTCAATGAATTGGCCACGACCAGTGCGTTCACGTTGCACGAGCGCGGCGAGCAGGGCTGCGGCGGTCTCCATTCCGGTGTACACATCACCGTGGCTAAAGGGATCATTCGCGTAGTCGCCGCCGCGCACGTCACCTTGATGCTTGGTGAGCCCCGCTTCGGCATTCACCACTGGTGCGTATGCCCGTCGGTCGACCCATGGGCCAGTGGCACCGTAACCGCTGATCGATGCATAGATGAGCCGTGGGTTGCGTGCACTCAGCGTGTCGAAGTCAAGCCCGAGACGAGCATCACACCGGGGCGAAAGTTCTCGATCACAATGTCGCTGGTGTCGGCGAGTTGGCGTGCCAGATCAATCGCCCGCTCATCGTCGAAGTTCAACGACACGTTGAGTTTGCCGACGTTCTGTTGGATGAAATACGTTGCGAGTGAGTTCAGTCGTGGCTGGCCAAAGCGAGTGAGGTCACCGACGGGCGGCTCGACTTTGATGACTTGCGCCCCAAAGTCACAGAGCATTCGTGTGGCATGCGGACCCGCCAACACACGGGTGAAGTCGAGAACGCGAATTCCCTCAAGCGGGCGCACAGTGGTTAGTCGAGGCGCACGCCGAGTGAACGCATCGCGAGCGACGCATACAACGCCACGCCCGTCTTCATCGCGTCTTCGTCGAACATCACTCGGTTCGAGTGGTTTGGTGCCGCCGATGCCGGGTTGACTCCCTCAGGGGTGCCGCCGAGAAACATCATCGCACCGGGCAACTTGTTGAGCACGTACGAGAAATCTTCTGCACCCATGATCGGGTGCGGCAGGCGTACGGCCTTGTCGGCGCCGACGAGGGCGTCGGCCACTGACATTCCGAAATCGGCGCTCGGTGTGTCGTTGACGGTGACGGGGTAGCCGAAGGTCACGTTCACATCAGCCGACATGTCGTGGGTCTCGGCGATGCCTACCGCGACACGCTTCAGGCCGTCGTGCACCTTCTTGCGCGTCGACTCGCTCACTGCCCGAATCGTGCCGTTGATACGCGCAGTCTCAGGGATCACGTTCGACGTGGTGCCCGTGTGAATCTGTGTCACGGTGACGACCGACGGGTCGAACACGTTGATACGTCGCGTGATGTGCATCTGCAACGCCTGCACGATCTCGCACGCCACAGGAATCGGATCTCGGGCACGAAACGGTTCAGAGGCATGGCCGCCTTTGCCCGTCACGACGATTTCAAACGTGTCTGACGACGCCATGATCGGCCCACCCTTTGATGACACCCAGCCGCACGGCAGGTTGGTGGTGATGTGAATGGCGTAGGCCGCACTCACCGGCGATGGTGTGCCGTCGGCGAGTGCCGGCACGTCGAGCAGACCCTCATCGAGCATGAACTTTGCTCCATGGTGGCCCTCTTCACCTGGCTGGAACATGAAGAGCACCCGCCCGGGCAGGTCGGCGCGCCGCTCACTCAGCAAACGGGCGGCAGTAGCGAGCATCGAGGTGTGCGTGTCATGCCCACAGGCATGCATCACGTTGTCGACCCGCGACGCAAAGTCGAGACCGGTGTCTTCGGGCATCGGCAGGGCATCCATGTCACCGCGCAGCATCACGGTGGGCCCCGGCTTGCCACCCGTCAGCAGAGCACCAATGCCACTCGTGGTTTCATGCAGCGTGATGTCGAGCGGCAAGTCGGCCAGTGACTCGAGCACCGTTTCACGGGTGCGCGGCAAGACGTTGCCCGTCTCGGGCCATTCGTGCAGTTTGCGCCGCAGGGCAATTGCACCCGACTGCAACTCTTCGACGTGTTCGGTGATCGAGGTAGCGATGCCGTGCACGTCGCGTGCCGCCATCGTCTGGGTGTTTTCGGCCATGCCTCATGGTAGGTCGCGGCATCTACGCTGAGCGCGGGGGAAACGTCATGCTGGTCGTCGAATTCACGGTGGAGCCATTCGTCGAAGGCAAGCCCGGCCCGCACGTAACCACGGCAGTTGCTGCCGTTGAGGCGCACGGAATCTCGGTGGAGTTTGGTCCGTTCGGCTCGGTGTTCCACGTCGATGAGAACGCGATGCCGACCGTGATTGCCGACATGATGCGTGCCGCATACGGCAACGGTGCCACGTTCGTCAGTGTGAGCGTGGCCCGCCAGGATTCCGCATGACGCAGCACCCGCTGGTGAGCACCGTGCAGCCACTGCTTGCCGCCCTCGGTGCGACGCTGGTCGCGGCTGAAGAGATGACGAAGTCAGACGTGCCGCTCGTGTGGGAAGGCAAGGTCGTCGCCGCAGTTCGACTGCCCGCAATGCACGGCGCGATGCAACGGCTCATTGAGTCGGTTGAGCGTGAGCTCGGTGCGAACCTCGCCCTCTTATCGCGAGCCGAGAAGCAACGCGCGATTCGTTTGTTGGATGAGCGTGGTGCGTTCATCTTGCGCCGTGCGGTCGAAGACGTCGCTGATGCGATGGGTGTTTCACGAATCACGGTGTATAACTACCTCAACGCGCTACACCGCTAACTCAACGCGCTACAGCGATAACCGAGCGCAGCGCCGAGCTGCGCTGCTACAACTTGCGCAAGAAGACGTCGGTCACGCGATGGTCGTGACCCTTCTCGATTACGAGCGACGCCCTACCTTTGGTCGGTGCGATGTTTTCACGCAGGTTGCGACCGTTGATGGTTTCCCAAATCTCTTGCGCCAACGCCGTCGCCTGACCTTCGTTGAGTTCGGCAAAGTGGCGAAAGAAACTGTTCGGGTCTTGAAACACCGTGCGCCGCAGCAGATGAAAGCGCTCGACGAACCAGTCTTCGATGAGCGATTCATCGGCATCGAGATAGATCGAGAAGTCGAAGTAGTCGCTCACGAATTCATTGGCGCGCGAGTCGACCTGCAGCACGTTCAGACCCTCCAAATGAGGATGTCGGGCTGATGCACGGTGACCTGCGTGTCGGGCAAGACGTCGTAGATGACGTGGCTGTAGACGGGTGCAGACACCTCGGGTTCGCCACTCTTGACCGCCCGCAAGAACTCGAGCAACCGACGTGTGTCGTAACTTTCAGGAAACCCTTTGCGATCCAAGATGCCGCGTGCCGCGAGTTCTTCGTTTGGAAACAAGAATCCATCGGTCGTAACGAGCTCAACACGCGGATGCTCGGGCCATCGGCTGAGCAGCGTTTGCAACAGTCGCGCCAGGGTGCTCTTGCCGACGGCGACGCTGCCGGCAACGCCAATGACGTACGGCAGTTTCGGGCCGATGGTGCCGAGAAAGGTCGCCGATACGCGATGCAGATTTTGGGTGGCAGAAACGTAGAGATTGAGCAGGCGAGTGAGGGGCAGGTAGATGGCGGTGACTTCATCGAGGTCGATGCGCTCGTTGATGCCGCGCAACGCCTCGACGTCTTTTTCGTTGATGGTGAGCGGCGTCTGGGCGCGCAGGGCAGCCCACTCGTCGCGACCGAACCGCTCGAATCGGGGAACGTCGCCGTAGTCAATCATGACGAGGAAACGTCGGTGACACTGCACCAGGCGCGGTGAGCACGTCGTATCCCGAGTCGGTGACGAGCACCGTGTGCTCGAACTGCGCGGTGCGCTTGCCGTCGACGGTGACCGCAGTCCACTCGTCATCCCACATGCGGTGCTTCTCTGAGCCGAGGGTGATCATCGGTTCGATGGTGAAGGTCATACCCGGTCGCATGAGGGTGTTGTTGCGCGGCTCGTAGTAGTGCAGCACCTGAATGTCGGTGTGGAATTGCTCGCCGATGCCGTGGCCGATGAACGAACGCACCACACCCATGCGGTGTTTTCGCGCGTGTGATTCGATGGCACGACCAATCTCTGATAGCGGAACATCGGGCTTCACCGTCTCGATACCGAGCCACATGCATTCTTCAGTCACTGCGATGAGATGACGGTCTTCTTCGCTGATGGTGCCGACGGCGAAGGTGGCGTTGGTGTCTCCGTGGACGCCGTCGAGATAACAGGTCACATCGAGATTGACGATGTCACCGTCTTGTAGTTCGCGTGAGTCGGGTATGCCGTGGCAGATCACCTCGTTCACGCTCGTGCACACGCTCTTGGGAAACCGCTGGTAGTTGAGCGGGCTCGGGTAGGCACCGCGTTCGATGCACATGCGGTGAACTGCTTCGTCGATTTCGTCGGTGGTGATACCCGGCTTCACGAGTTCACCTGCCAGACGCAGCACTTCAGCGGCAGCAGCACCCGCGCGACGCATGCGGGCAATCACGTCGGGGGTCTTCACGGCCGACTCAGGGCGTCGCGCCACCTGACCCGTGGCGGCGTACGGCGGGCGGGCGATGTGGTCGGGCACGGTGCGCATTGGGCTCACAATGCCTGGCAACACGCGACCCTCGAGCGGCTTGTGGCAGCGCTTGTACTTTCGCCCGCTACCGCACCAACACACGTCGTTGGCCGACGGCAGCACCTTGGGCGGCTGAACACTCGTTCGCACGCACTAGAGGCTACGGCTCAT
>RFMM01000004.1 GCA_009927665.1 Actinomycetota bacterium | reverse complement strand
TCGTGCAAGACCATGACACACCTAGCCCCGACACCTCGGGGTGGCGAGTGGTCAGTCGAGTTCAGCCGACCGACGCACAACTGCGCGATGCTGCGTTCGCGTGGGTGACGTGTGCTGCCGTGAGTTCGAACGCGATCGTTTTGGCGAAAGACTCATGTGCCGTGGGTATCGGTGCCGGACAACAGAATCGGGTCGATGCCGCCCGCATCGCCTGCACGCGTGCGGCACAGCGAGCCGTTGGGGCGGTGGCGGCCAGTGATGCGTTCTTTCCGTTTCGTGATGGGCCCGACGTGCTTGCCGCCGCTGGTGTCGTTGCAATCGTGCAACCAGGCGGCAGTCAGCGCGATGACGAATCAATCGCTGCTGCCGACGAACACGGCATCGCGATGATCTTTACGGGCGTGCGGCACTTCCGTCACTGATTTTTTGTCAATTTTCTGCGTGTGGGCATGAAGTGCAACTATCGTTCGTCTATGGCAAGCGGTCTCATCAAGCTGAGGACCCGCCGATTGAAGGCAGTTGCACGATGAGCCGCAACGCAGAGTTCTTCAACCGCTATGAGGGGCTCACCTTCGACGACGTCGTCTTGGTGCCCGGTTATAGCGACGTCTTGCCCGACCAGGCCGACACGTCGACGGTATTCGCGCGCGACATTCACCTCAATATTCCGCTGGTGTCGGCAGCAATGGACAAGGTCACCGAGGCTCGTCTTGCAATCGCGATGGCACGTTGCGGCGGCATTGGCGTGGTGCACCGCAATCTTGGTGTCGAAGATCAGGCAGCCGAAGTGCAGAAGGTGAAGCGCTCACAGTCGGGAATGATCAGCGACGCGGTCACGCTGCCGCCCACTGCCACGCTCGACGACGCTGAGGCGTTGATGAATCGCTTCAAGATTTCTGGTGTACCAATCACCAGTCGCGATGGTGTGCTCGTTGGAATTCTCACCAACCGTGACGTGCGCTTCTGCTCACCCGAAGATTACAAGCGCCCCGTGACCGACTTCATGACGAGTGAAGGTCTCGTCACTGCGCCTGAAGGCACGACGCTCGAGCAGGCGCGCAGCATCCTCCAGAAGCATCGCATCGAGAAACTGCCGCTCGTCGATGACAAGGGTCGGTTGCGCGGTCTCATCACCGTGAAAGACATCATGAAGCGCCAGGAGTTTCCAAATGCAACACGAGATTCAGCTGGTCGACTGCGAGTAGCCGCTGCGGTCGGTGTTGGTAGTGACTTGGAGTCGCGCGTCGAGGCTCTCGTGCGTGCCGGAGTCGATGCGATCGTGATTGACACTGCGCACGGCAACTCGGCCGGAGTCGTGAAGGCAATTGAGCGCATCAAGTCGAGCTGGCCCGAACTCGCCGTCGTCGCTGGCAATGTCGTCGACGAAGAAGGCGTCGAGACGCTGCACACGGCCGGCGTTGACGCAGTAAAGATCGGCGTAGGTGCTGGATCAATCTGCACCACGCGCGTAATTGCCGGTGCGGGCATGCCTCAGTTGTCGGCCGTGTGGTTCGCCTCGCAGCGCGCACAACAACTTGGGGTGCCAACGATTGCCGACGGTGGCGTCACCTATTCCGGCGATCTGGTGAAGGCACTCGCCGCTGGTGCAAGCACGGTGATGCTCGGCGGTCTGCTCGCTGGCACCGATGAGGCGCCAGGTGAGTTGGAGTTGTTCGAGGGTCGGCGATACAAGAGTTATCGGGGCATGGGTTCACTCGGGCGATGCAAGGTCATGGTGCTGATCGCTACGGCTCGGGCCAGGGCGGCGGTCAAGGTGCTGGCGCAACAAGCTCGTACCCGAGGGAATCGAGGGTCGCGTCGCCTATGCCGGTTCGTTGGCTGATGTGGTGTATCAGCTAGTTGGCGGCTTGCGGTCTGGCATGGGATATGTTGGCGCCGCGACCCTGCCAGAGCTGCACCAGCGCGCCAAGTTCATGCGCGTGACGACCGCTGGTCGCGAAGAGAGTCATCCGCACGACGTGACGATCACGCACGAATCGCCGAACTATCACCGCTCAACCTGACC
>RFMM01000178.1 GCA_009927665.1 Actinomycetota bacterium | reverse complement strand
GCGTCAAGCCAAGTCGCGCAGCCTCAGGCGCCGTCGTCGTCCGGACTGATCTCTTCGAGTTCGCGGTGCGCGGTTTCGGGAAACGAGATCAACACCATCACCGCCACGAGCAGTGGTGCAAGAGCGAGCACACCCATTACACGGCCGTACGTCCACCCTGCGTCAAGCAGGCGACCAGCCACAATGAGCCCGACACTGCCGCCAATCAGGTTGCTCGCCGTCACGGTTGCCGCCCCGCCACCACGGTGGGCGGTGGGAAACATCTCGCCGCGGTAGACACCGAGCGCCGGATACGCAATGCCGAGGCACATGCCGCCAGCGATTTCCGCCAACCACATTGCAGCGCCACCCGTGGCGAAACTGCAGGCCACGAGCACGACCCCGACTGCAAGTGACGCGGCACCCACCAGTCGGCGACCGCTGTGGTCGGCCAGTCTTCCGCCGACGATCAGCCCGATGCTCGCGGGCACCGCGGTGCCGATGGTGAAGAGGCTGACAGCAAGGGCGTCGTAGTCGCGCACGTCGCGCAGGTAGTTGACGAGATACACGCTCGCCGAGCCGACGAACACACTCGTGAGAAACGCGCTCACCACTTGCGTCGTGAATCGCGCGCCAGAGATGCGAGCCACTTTGGCGGCGTCGGCTCTGGCGTGTACGCGCATGAATCGCGCCGTCTCGGGCACCTTGCGCTGCAAGATCAGAGCCACCGGCAACCAGATGAGTGATCCGACGTAGAGCAAGCGCCAACCTGACTGAGCAAGATCGGCGAGCGGTAGGGCCCCGACAGCAACACCTGCGCCGAGACTGCTCACGATCGCCACGTAGCCGAGCGAACGGGCACGCGACTCACTCGACATTTCTTCGGTGAGCATCACGATGATCATCACGTTGATGACAAGCGCCAGAGGTCGTGCAAGGGCTTGTGATGCGACGAGCCATTCGTAGTTCGGGGCTACGGCGCCGACCGCGGCAGTGAGTGGAGCAGCCCACGACGCTGCGACCAGCACTCGGCGCCGACCGATGCGATCAGCGAGCAGGGCAAGTGGCGGCACGATGATGACACCCCAGCGCACGACTGCTGCACCGAAGCCGATATCAGAGTCGCTGCGGCCGAAGTCGTCGGCGACGAACGACACCGTTTGGGTAAACAACGTGTTTACGTAAGCGAACGGAATCGAGGCCACCGCCATCAGGGTGAGCATGCGGCGTTCACCCGAAGTCACCACGGCGCGAGCATACTGAGAGTGGTGAAAATCCAATCTCCGCGCATCGTGGTGCGCCGCAGCGGGCCGCTCTCAGGTTCGGTCAACGTGCCGGGCGCGAAGAACTCGGTGCTCAAGTTGATGGCGGCAACCCTGCTGGCCGAGGGGGAGTACGTGCTCACCAACGTGCCGGCAATCACCGACGTGCAAAAGATGTCTGAGACGCTGAATGCCCTCGGTGTCACCACCGATTGGCTCGGCCCGCATGAATTGCACCTCAACAACACCGGCAACATCACGCCGGAAGTGCCGTTTGAGAAGTTCGACAAGATGCGAGCCAGCCTCAATGTGCTCGGACCATTGCTCACGCACTACGGTTCGGCGCGAATCAATTGGCCCGGTGGCGATGACTTTGGCGGTCGTCCGATCAACCTGCATGTTGAGGGTCTGCAACGCATGGGCGCCACCGTCGATGAAGGTCTCTTAGATATCTACGCCCATGCCGAACAGTTGAAGGGCACCACTATCGAACTCGATATCCCAAGCGTGGGTGCGACCGAAAACCTCGTCACCGCGGCGGTGTACGCCAAGGGCGTGACCGTCGTGGAGAACGCGGCGCGTGAACCAGAAGTGCAAGACCTTTGCAACATGCTCGTGGCGATGGGTGCCGACATCGAAGGCATCGGTACGTCGCGACTCGTGGTGCACGGCGTAAAGAAGGGCTCGTTGCACAGCACCCGCCACACCGTGATGGTCGATCGCGTTCAGGCAGCTACATATATGGCCGCTGTGGCAGTTGCCGGAGGAGACGTCGTCGTGCGCGGCGCGCGAACCGAGCACATGGAAGAACTGCTCAACTGTTATGCACGCATGGGTGTGGCGGTCACGCCGCAACGCGACGGGGTGCGCGTTACCTCACATGAACGACTGCGCGCCATTGACTTCATTACCGAGCCGTATCCCGGTATTGCAACTGACTACAAGCCGCTACTCGTCGCGATGCTGTGCGTTAGTCGCGGCGAGGGCTCGGTCACCGAGACGTTGTTCCCCGGACGCTTCAAGTACATCGAGGAATTTCGCCGGCTCGGTGCATCAATCGCCATCTACGGCAACAAGGCGACGGTGCGCGGTGTGTATGAGTTGATCGGCAGCGAGGTGAGAGTGCCCGACATTCGAGCAGGTGCCGCACTTGTCGTTGCGGGTTTGGTGGCAAGTGGTGAGACCACAATCAATGAGATCTTCCATATCGACCGCGGCTACGACGACTTGGTCGGGCGGCTCAGCGCTCTTGGTGCTGATGTGCGTCGCGTTTGACGCGTTTCGTTGCTCGCCACAGAACGAACACAATCACCAAGATTGGCCCAGCAACGAGCAGAATCTCATCCCAACCACCTTGGTGAGCAAGCACGCTCCTATCGTAGAAGGGGTTCGTGGCGCGTCAGTGCGTCGTTCAGCACGAGGTGAAAGATGTCGATTCGCAGCCAAGTTGAAGAGACCATCGAGGTGATTCGACCAGCACTGCAAGCAGATGGCGGCGACATCGTGCTGAGAGATGTCAACGAGACGACAGGTGTTGTGCAGGTCACGCTCGTCGGTGCGTGCGGTACGTGCCCCGCAAGCGACCAAACGTTGAAGGCCGGCATCGAGCGAATCATGCGCGACCGAGTTGATGGGGTCACCGAAGTGGTCGCCGTCTGACGCGATGACGCGCCGACCAACAAAACCAGACGAGCTGTTCGCCGCCGCACGCGCCGGTGACCGAGCGTCGTTAGCCCGGTTGTTGTCACATGTCGAGCGTGGTGGCGACGAAGCACGCGTCGTTGCACGAATGGCGGCCCCGTATGTCGGCTCGGCCTACGTGGTTGGCATAACAGGGGCGCCTGGTGCCGGCAAGAGCACGCTCACGTCGGCGCTCATCGGCTCGCTGCGTCGTGAGGCCGTTCGCGTCGCGGTGCTGGCCATTGACCCCTCGTCGCCGTATACCGGTGGCGCGATTCTCGGCGATCGGGTGCGCATGCAAGACCACGCCCATGATGAGGGTGTCTACATTCGATCGATGGCAACACGCGGCCATCTGGGTGGTCTTGCCCATGCAACGAGTGAGGCGATTCGGCTGCTCGATGCGGCAGGCAACGACGTGGTCATCGTCGAGACGGTCGGTGTGGGTCAGGTCGAAGTGGAGATCGCGGGCAAAGCCGACACCACGGTCGTCGTGGTGAACCCCGGCTGGGGTGATGCAGTGCAGGCGAACAAGGCTGGTTTGCTCGAGATCGCCGACGTGTTTGCAATCAACAAGGCTGATCGTGACGGTGCCGAAGCAACGCGTCGCGACTTGCAAGGCATGATCGAACTCACCGAGTATGCCGAAACCGAGTGGCGACCGAGCATCGTTGCCACTGTGGCGACCACTGGCGACGGCGTCGATCACTTGCGTGAGGCGATTGCTGCTCATCGCATGCACGCCGAGACGTCAGGAGACCTCAGTCGCCGTCGCGAGACACGCCGCCGCGAAGAGTTGCGTGAGATCGTCGAACGTCGGTTGGAACTGCGGGCTCGCGAAACCTGCACCGGCGCGAAGTGGGAAGAGCTTGAAGCCCGTGTCATCTCGGGGTCGCTCGACCCGTGGAGTGCCGCCGACGAAATGTTGCGCGGCGTGTCTGCGTGACCGACTCTGAGGCGGGTCAACCCGAGCCGACCGCTGCTGACCCGGTCGAACGTCGCCGTGTCGTGTCGGCGAGCGTCACGCTCGGTGCGGCCGTTGGTGTAACGGCGCTGTCGTTTGGCTTGGCGGCGGTGTCTGCCGGTGCGAGCGTTTGGCAGGCGTGCGTGCTGTCGTTTTTCACGTTTACCGGAGCCTCGCAGTTCTCGGCGATGAGTGTGGTGGGTGCCGGGGGTTCGGCGGTCGCGGCGTTCGGCGGTGCAGCACTGCTGGCCGTGCGAAACTTTGTGTACGGGCTGGCGTTGGCTGGTCGCATTTCAGTCGATGACGACGGTCGCCGACTGTCGCTGGGTCGGCGATTAGTTGCCGCTCATTTTGTGATCGACGAGACCACCGCAATGACCACCACGCAGGTGACGCCGCGCTTGGCACGAACCGCGTTCTGGGTGACGGCGTTGTCGTTGTTCATCACGTGGAATCTCGGCACGCTCGTTGGTGCTCTAGCCGGTTCGTTGCTCGACACTCAGGCACTCGGGTTCGACGCTGCGTTTCCTGCTGCGTTTCTGGCAATGTTGCCCCCGCATCTGCGCACTCGCCAGGGTCGACTCGCCGCGCTGACCGGTGCGGTCGTGTGCGTCGCGCTCACACCCTTCGTGCCGGTTGGTGCGGCGATTCTCGTGGCCGTCGTCGGAGTTCTGTTCGGAGCACGACCATGAGCAACTCTTCGCTGTGGTGGCTGATTGCGTTGCTCTCGCTGACTGCCTATGGCTTGAAGGCGTTCGGTTTCGTGCTGGCAGGCGGGCGTCGCATGCCGCCGGTGCTCGAGCGCTGCTTGGGGCTGATTCCGGCTGCACTGCTTGCAGCCCTTGTCGCCAAAGACACGCTGACTCTCGCCCAGGCGGTGGTGGTCGACGCTCGACTTGCCGGTGTGGCCGTTGCAGGGGTTGCCGTGTGGCGGCGAGCGCCGTTCATCGTGGTCGTGCTCGTTGCGATGGTGGCGACTGCACTGGTGCGCGCCGTCGCGTAGTCGGCGGCTATTCGCGAGCGGCGCCGCTCGTGCCGCGCCGCTAGTGCTGCGCCGTCTGCTCGCACAACGCGGCGAGACGGCGAAGGTTGCGCTTCCAGATGCCGCGCAAGACGAGTTGTCCTCCGATAAGCGCACCGAGCGGCCCACCAAGCCACCACGGAAACTTCAGCTGTTCTTCCCACGTGAATTCAGTGTGCTCACCGTCGATGCTGCGCAACGTGAACACGCCGCGACCGGTGACAACACCGACATGCTCGACACCCATCGCCCGTTCGACCTGCCATTCAGTGATGCGCATTTTGTCGGTGAGTCGAATGGGCCCCACTTTCGTGACGCACAAGAACGCGGTGCCGACACCACGGCGTTGATCGCCAATGAACTCGATCGACTCGGCGTCGGCCATCCAATCGACGTGTCGTTCGACCGGTTCAACGACCTGCCAGACACGAGTAAGTGGGGCAGCGATGATGGTCGAAACGCGAATGCCTGGCATGCAGTCAGCGTACGAGTTGGTAGATGCTGACGTGGCGCGCATCGTCGATGGTGAAGGTTGACTTCTGCCACGAGCCATAGCGCGAGGCGAGTGCAAAGCCTGCTGCAGCACACAACTCGTCGAGTTGCTTGGGTGAGTGATACCGAATGCGCCACGGTCTGACAACTTCGCGCCCGTCTCGATGGGTGCTGTGCGTTGAGCCGATGATGAGACCAGTGGCGGCGTCGAAGTCGGTGGTCGTGTGCAGAGTCCAGTCACCGCGCCTCTCACTGGTGGTGGCGTGCTGCGGCGCTTGGCTGCCAGCGACAAACGCATCAAGCACGACGACGCCATGTGGGTGCAATCGTCGCGCGACTGCTGCCAGACAGCGGGCTTGGTCACCTGGAACATGCAAGTTGAAGAACGTGTTGTACGACGCAAAGACCAAGTCGAATGGCTCGGCGGTCGCTTCGCTGTGGGTTGACAGCGCCGCAAGGTCTGCCATGTTGCCTTCTGCTGCGACGACAGCCCCAGCGGTCGCGCCATCGACGCTCGCACTAGTGAGAGACGCACGCGACCGCAAGATCTGCAGCATCTCGGGCGATTCATCGAGCGCCACGACGACACCCGTCGGCAGTGCGGCGGCTAGGGGAATCGCCAATCGACCCGTGCCGGCTCCGAGTTCCAACACGCGTGGTGACGGCACATGCGATATCAACTCGGTGAGCATGCGCACGGTCGTTGCAGTTTCGACGTCATTGCAGTACCACTCGTCATACACGTCAGCGAACGCAGCACCGTAAGTAATCTCCGTCATGACAACCTGCGATGAGTCTGCATGAGTGCGAAGTAGTCTCGCACCGTATGGTCGCAACGCAGGCGCACTTCGCCTACCTCGATCACGCAGCGACGACCCCGATGCGCGCCGAGGCGATTGCGGCGATGCAGCCCTATCTGGCCGACCAGTTCGCCAACCCGTCGGGCAGCCACCGCGCATCGCGAAATGCGCGTCTCGCCATTGACGAAGCGCGCGACGACGTTGCAGCCGTGCTCGGATGCGCACCGGGCGAAGTCGTGTTCACCAGCGGCGGTACCGAGGGTGACAACGCCGCCATCTTTGGTGCCGTGCGTCGACATGGGGGTGCGGCAGTGTGTTCGGCTGCCGAACACCACGCCGTGTTGCATTGTGTCGAGCACCTACGAGGCGAAGTTGTTGCCGTCGACCGTCGCGGAGTCGTCGACCTCGTCGCACTTGAAGAAGCACTGCAGCGAGTCGTAGCACGCGGCGAACACGTCTCGGTCGTCTCAGTAATGGCAGTCAACAACGAAGTGGGCAGTGTGACCCCGCTGCGTGACGTGGCGCGAATCGTGCGCCGCTCGGCTCCCAATGCGGTGTTGCACACCGACTCTGTGCAGGCGGTGTGTTGGCTCGATGTTCGTGATGTCGTACTCGTGACCGATGTCGCCACATTTTCGGCGCACAAATTTGGCGGCCCGAAAGGGGCAGGGGTGATGGTCGTGAAGAGCGGCACCAGCCTTGAGCCGCTCATCATGGGCGGCGGGCAAGAGCGTGACCGACGAAGTGGCACACACAACGTGGCGGGCATTGTCGCCACTGCTGCCGCTCTTCGCGCAACAGCCGAAGCGCGCGAGTCGGAGGTGCAACGGGTCGCCGAACTCAAGCAGCGTCTTGTTTCGACGGTGCTCGGCGCGCTCGATGACGTCATCGAAACCGTTCCGAGCGCATCACCCCAATCTGGCCGCTCGGCCGTCTCGGGCGATGCGAGTGTGCCTGGTGTTGCGCATCTCTGCATCGGCGGGGTCGAGAGTGAGGCGTTGCTGTTCTTGCTCGATGAAGCCGGCGTCTGTGCCTCGGCCGCCTCGGCGTGTGCAAGTGGGGCGCTTGAGACATCGCACGTCTTGCGTGCGATGGGTGTGGATGCACGTTTGGCGCGCGGGGCGCTGCGGCTCTCGTTCGGTCACAGCACCACGCAGGCAGACGTCGATCATGCGGCGCGGGCCATCAGTGCGGCGGTCAAGCGGCTGCGCAACTAGTCGGTTGCGGTTCCTAGCCTTGATGACATGAAGGTGCTCGTCGCGATGTCGGGTGGCGTCGACTCATCAGTGGCCGCCGCCGAGTTGCGCCGCGACGGCCATGACGTCGTGGGTGTGACGCTGCGGTTGTGGGGTGGCGAAAGCGACACGGGTTGCTGCTCAGTCAGCGATGTCGACGAGCGCGACGCGTCGCCCAACAGTTGCGCATCGACCATCTGGTGTTCAACTTTCGCTGAAGATTTCGACAACCATGTCGTTGACCCGTATGTGCACGCGCATCAGGTGGGCACGACCCCGAACCCGTGCATCGAGTGCAACCGTCATCTCAAGTTCGATCGCCTCTCGCGACGCGCCGAGCTACTGGGCTTTGACGCAGTGGCCACCGGTCACCATGCGCAGGTAGAGCGGGGCCCCAACGGTGTTTGGCGAGTGGCACGCGGCGCCGATGCGGCAAAAGACCAGAGCTACGTGGTGCACATGCTCGATCCAGGCGCAGTTGTCGCGCACGTTGTTTCCCGTCGGGCATCTGACCAAAGCCGAAGTGCGTGAGCGAGCGCGACGTCTCGGGCTGCGCACCGCCGACAAACCCGACAGTCAAGATGTGTGTTTCATCAGCAAGACAGGCGGTCGCGAAGTGTTTCTCGGCAAGAGGATTCCGTTTCGTCGAGCAAACGTGGTTGACGAGGGTGGCAACAGCGTCGGCGCAGTCGATGCCGTCGAGATGATCACCATCGGACAACGTCGCGGCCTCGGTCTGCCCGGTGGTTCGCCGAAGCAGTTCGTGCTCGATGTTGACGTTGAGCGCGCGGTCGTGGTGGTCGGCGACGAGTCACGTTTGGCGACCAGCACCGTGCACGTTGACGGGGTGACCTGGAGCCACGAACCACCACCTCTCGGTGGCGATGTGCTCGTGCAGGCGAGCGCCCATGGCACCGCACAGCCCGCCATCGTTGAATCGGCCGATCGAGGTGAATTTGTTGTGCGTTGGCTCGAGCCGCAGCGCCGAGTCGCCCCTGGTCAGAGCGTGGTGTTGTACGACCCGACGAATCGCTTCGTGCTCGGCGGCGGCACCGCGCGTTGAGCATCTTGGCGAACTCGAACGAGGTACGGTGAAATGGTGGTGAACCTTTCGGTCGCTCGCTCGTTCTCCGAAACCCATGGCCTCACCAGGTTGTTCGATGCGCCTGATGCATCGAAAGAGAAGTCACCATTTGAGTCGGTAGACGCGGCCAACAAAGAGCCGTATCGCCCTGAATGGGACGACCTTGCGACACTGTTTGCTCTGGTGCGACAGCGCAAGGTCACTCACGTTCTCGAATTCGGGTGCGGTTTCTCGACGTCGGTGCTTGCACATGCTCTCGAATTGAATGAGCGAGATTTTGGAGACACGGTTCACCAGACACTGCGACGCACCGACCCCTTTCGAGTAAGCGTTGTCGACGACATGCCTGAATTTGTGGAGATCACGCGTCAGCGGGCCAACTCGCTGGCGTCGCGAATTGACTTTCATGTCTCGCGAGTTCGTATGACCACGTTTGATGGGCGCATCTGTACCGAGTACGAATCACTGCCCAATGTGTGTCCGGATTTCATCTATCTCGACGGCCCGAGTCAAGAAAGCGCCGTCGGCGAGGTAATCGGCATTTCGACCCGGCATCCCGATCGACTGCCAATGGCATGCGACATCCTTCGGCTCGAGCACTTCCTGCTGCCGGGCACACTGATACTCGTCGACGGGCGAACAGCGAACGCGCGATTCTTGAAGGCAAACCTGCAGCGAGAGTGGCGCTATGACTACGACGTTGAAGCCGACCAGCACTACTTCGAAATGATCGAGGAGCCTCTCGGCATCTGGAATCGTCGCCAGCTCGACTTCTGTCTGGGCTCAGACTGGCGCTCGCGACCTCTGAAACCGGCACTCGCCGCCACCCCACGCAGCTGAGCGGCTGACCGAGTAGCCGAATTGTCGGCTACGTCGTTTCGCTGAGCGCTGCTCGAGAGCGTGTCGGGGCGATGCGCAGTGCTCGCACGTGCACGCGGTCGAGCGTGCGAGTCATGCGTGCGCCGAATGCCGAGAGCGACACGTCGTGCAAGTGGGCGAGGGTGATTTGCACTGGCTGACCCCACGTCGTGCCAGTGATATCGAACGACTCACCAGAAGTCTCATCAGGCGACGTTGAGTCGGCAGCAACGCCGACTGCCCGCACATCATGACGCCGCACCATGAACGTGTCGCGCAACATCAGCGGATCATGCACCGCGATGCCCGCTGGCACGTACACCAGCCATCGCCGCGTCAGCACACTGACACGGCGCCAACCAAAACCAGCGACCACGATGCTGGCAACTGCTGCTGGCACGGCTGCGGCTGGGCGTTCGGTGTGCAGAACCACTGCTGCGAGAGCCACAGCTACGAACCACACGAGCGCGCTGGGCAGAATCACGGCAACCGGTGGGCGCAAGAGATGACGTCGCTCGTGGCCGTATGCCGCGGCCTGCACATGTCGAGCACCGAACTCGGCGCGCAGCGAAACGAGCAACGTGACGGCGACGAGCAACGCGGCGACGAGCCGCACCAAGCCCGAAGCGCTGTCGGCAAAAAGCGCCATCCACCACACGTGCGCTACGACCATCGGCGACAGCCATCGCACTGCGGCAAGTGAGAGTGGATGCAGCACGATTAATCCGAAGGCAACCGCTGCCCAAGCCAGCCAGAGCAATGCAACTGCCGCAAGATGAGCGACGTTGTCAGCAGAGAACGTCGCATCGCCCGACGCCCCCGGCACACTGAGCGCGCCTGGCACCACTGCGAGGGCAAGCCAGGAGATTCGCGCCAGCCACACCGATTGCACGCAGGAATCCTACGAAGTGCGCACATCCCGACGGGTACAGTGCTTTCGTGCCCACTGCGAAGAAGGTCATAGCGCGCGTCACCGAGTTGCGCGAGCTCATCGCATATCACAACGACCGATACTTCGGCGCTGACGAACCCGAGATTTCCGATGCCGAATTCGACGAGCTCGTCGCCGAGTTGCGGCGCCTCGAATCTGCACACCCCGAACTGGTCGTTGAGCGTTCGGTGCTCGATGCTCCTGGTGCGCCGAGCGCCACGACGTTCGCTCCGGTTGCCCATCGCTTGCCGATGACGAGTCTCGACAATGCGATGGATGCCGATGAGTTGCGGGCATGGGGTGACCGAGTCGCAAAGGGATTGCCTGGCGAAGCCATTCGCTACGTGTGCGAGCTGAAGATCGATGGTCTTGCACTCAGCATTCGCTATGAGAACGGTGAACTGGTGCTCGGGGCGACACGCGGCGATGGCAAGACCGGCGAAGACGTCACCGGCAATGTGCGCACGATTGCCGATGTTCCGGCGCGCCTGAAGGTGCGCAGCGCACCACGAGCCCTTGAAGTACGCGGCGAGGTGTACATGTCAAAGCCAGCGTTCGAGCGATTTCGAATGCAGAAGATGCAGGAAAATGAAGTTCGCATTGCAGAAGACAAAAAGCCGCTGGCGATTCCTGCGAATCCACGCAATGCCGGTGCCGGAAGTCTGCGTCAGAAAGATCCGGCAATCACCGCAACTCGCGAGCTGTCGTTGTGGGTTTACCAACTGGGTGACGTCGATGGAACTCCGCAATTCGCGTCGCATCATGAGACCCTCGACTATCTGCGCGCACTGGGCTTTCCGGTGAATCCAGAAGTGCGCATCGTTGATTCGCTCGATGCAGTTCTCGAGTTCTGCGCACACTGGCAACTGCATCGCAACGACTTGCCCTACATCATTGACGGTGTCGTGGTGAAAGTTGACGATCTCGCCCAGCGTGAGCGACTTGGGTTTACTGCCAAAGCACCGCGCTGGGCGGTGGCGGTCAAGTTTCCACCCGAAGAGCGCACGACGTTGCTGCGCGACATCAAGGTGTCGATTGGTCGCACAGGGCGAGCGACGCCGTTTGCCGAACTTGAACCTGTCGTCGTCGCAGGAAGCACGGTGAGCATGGCGACCTTGCACAACCGCGAACAGGTGCAGCTCAAAGACGTGCGACCCGGTGACACCGTGGTCGTGCGCAAAGCTGGCGACGTCATCCCCGAAGTGGTCGGACCCGTGTTGGCCAAACGTCCGAGCAACTCGAAGCCGTGGAAGTTTCCGAGCATCTGCCCGTGCGAACTGCGCTCGACGCTGGTGCAGGCTGAAGGTGAGGCAGACACTCGTTGCGTCGAGCTCGAGTGCCCGAATCAGCGCGATCAGCGCATCATCCATTTCACCTCGCGAGGCGGTATGGACATCGAGGGCTTCGGAGAAAAGACCGTCTACAAGTTGAGTGACGCCGGCGTGATCGAAGACGCGGGAGACATCTACTCGTTGCGCGCCGAGACGCTGATCGAGCAGGGATTCGGCGAGGGTCAAACGACGAACCTGCTTCGATCAATTGAGGTGTCGCGCACGCGGCCGTTAGAGAAACTGCTGGTGGCGCTCGGCATCAAACATCTCGGACCCGCCGCCGCCGAGTCGTTGGCGCGACGCTTCGGTTCACTCGATGCCATCGCGTCAGCATCAGTCGATGAGCTTGCGGCGGTCGACGGCGTTGGCGAAGTCATCGCCGAATCAGCGCACCGTTGGTTTGCCGATAAACGGCACAAGTCGCTCGTTGGCAAACTGCGCAAGGGACGCGTGCAATTCGACAATGTCGTGGTGGTTGATGCACCTCAGACCCTCGCAGGCAAGACGATCGTCGTGACTGGCACGCTCACGGGGTTTGGGCGCGAAGAGGCGCAGCGCGCCATCAAAGATCGTGGCGGCAAGAGCGCGGGAAGCGTGAGTGCAAAAACATTTGCCTTGGTGGTGGGCGCCGAGCCTGGCGCGGCAAAGGTGAACAAGGCGATCGCACTTGGCGTGCCGCAAATTGACGAACAGGCGTTTAGGCGACTGTTGGAGACTGGCGAGCTTGCGTAGCGGTGGCGATGCCGCAATGCCGCAATGCCGCAACGCGATGGTCCTAAGCGTGGCGTCGCGCCATCAGCGTTTCAGTCGGTGATGAACCGCCACTGATAGGTGCGCGATTTCTCGGGGCCGTCGAGGGTCTTCCAGTAGGTGACCACGGCGATGTGCTCGCCTTGGGAAAATTCCTCAATCAACGCACCCATCTGCGGTTGAAAACTCAACACGTGGTTGCCGGGGTCGTACACCGCCGTTGGTGGCAATTCAACTTGCGATCCAGGTGACAGTGCACCGCCACTCGCTGAGAGTTCGTCGAGTCTGGTCACGGGCAAAGCGATGCCGTCAATCGTGAGCGTGGCTTCGTAACCGACGACAAAGTCAATGATGATCTGTGCTTGTCGCAACACGCGGTCACCGTCAGCCGGTGACATGCGTTCGATGGCATCTGGAAACGTGCGTGCGTCGTCGCCTGTGAGCGCTGTGCGAAAGCCAACGACCACCAGCACGAGTCCGAATGCAATCCCGACACTGGCGAGCAGTCGGGCACGATCGAAGCGCTGAGCCATGCCACCATTCTCGCTTGTCGATCATGTCTCTCGCAGACAGCACCGGTCTCTCACCCAGGGGCGCGGCGCGCGGCAGTAGTTTGGGGCGGCTAATGGACGAACGTGATTCTTTCGTCGGGACCACCGTCGCCGGGCGATACTTGCTCGAGCAGTTGATTCCGGGTGGGGCTGACAACACCAACGTGCTTGCGGCTCGCGACACACGCGGTGCCGTGCCTGTCGTTGTGCGCTTGGTCACTGTCGACTCGCTGATTGGCCCGGGTCGAGCGGCCACTGCCGCCGAAGCAATCGACGGCTTTCAGCAGCACCTGCTCTCGGTCGCCGGGGTTCAGCATCCGGTGCTCGTCGCCCCGCTCGATTGGGGCGAGGTGAGCATCGCCGGTGTCACGTATCTCTTCGTCGTCACCGAGCGAATCACGGGCACCTCGGTGCGCGAATTGCTTGATCGCGGCCGCCGACTCACGGCTTCGCAGGCGCTCGTCATTGGCATCGATGTCTGTCGTGCGTTGCATCACCTGCACCAACTGGGCATCACCCACGGCGACGTGCGCCCGGCGAACGTGTTCGTCGGTGCCGACTCTCGTGCGCGACTCGCAGGCATCGGCATCAAGCGGGCCGCGCCGACCATCGCAGAGATGACAACAGAACAGGGGCGCTACGCGGCACCTGAACTCGCGACCGACACCACGCCTACTGCAGCGGCCGATGTGTATGCGCTTGCGCTGACCATGGTCGAGATGCTCAGCGGTGAAGTGCCGTTCGCTGCCGACTCGGCGGCCGTGACGCTTGCTCAGCGCGCCGGCAAGTTGTTGCCAGTCTCGGCCGACATCGGGCCCGTCGCCGTGCCGATGGAAAAGGCGGCACGCCCTGACGCCGCCGACCGCGCGTCGGCGCTTGAGTTTGGCCAAGCGCTCGCGCAACTCGCGACGAAGCTGCCGCGCCCAGAGCCGATTGAATCGCTCACTACCGAGTCGTTTCGCGACACCATCACTCGTCAACTTGATGCAGTGCCGCCACCGCAGCCCACCTCATCGCCGGCGGAAGTCGTGACGCCACCGCCCACCACCGCCGATGTCGCCGTCACCGCACCGCGCTCAGAGCGACGTCGCTATCGCATGCTGTGGTCGATTGCGGCTGTCGTTGCGCTCACCGTGTCAGGGGTGCTCGCGTGGCAGAACTTGAGCGCAACGAGCTATCAGGTTCCTGACCTCGTCGGTATGCCAGAGGGTGAAGCGCGCAACGCGGTGTCACAGTTCGGGTGGAATGTGCTGATTCGCGCGCAGCGATCAGACGATGTCGAGTTGGGTGATGTCATCGCAACGACACCGGTCGCCGGCACGAGTTTGCGCGAAGGCAACGACATCATCTTGGTGGTTTCCGAAGGCGCAACGCTCGCGGTGTTGCCTGATGTGGTTGGTCTGACACGTGATGACGCCGTAGCAACCCTGCAGGCAGCCGGACTCTCGGTGATCGAGTCGTTGCGCGATGATGACTCGGTACCCGTCGGCAATGTGGTCGGCTGGATTGTGACTGAACAACCGAATCTCGTCGCGGGCAGCCAGGTGCTGCGTGGCACCGAAGTGGCAATCGTGGTCTCTGGGGGTCCTGTCTTGCGCGCGGTGCCGAACCTCATCGGTCTTTCAGAGGCTGACGCCGATGCGCAACTCGTCGTCGTGCAACTCAACGCTCAACGCAATGATGATGTGTTCAGTGCAGAGATTCCGGTCGGGTTGATCGCCACACAAGAGCCCGAACCTGGCTCGCAGCTGGCACGTGACGGCATCGTTGCGTTTGCACTGTCGAAGGGCCCCGAGACCGTCGAGCTGCCCAATGTGATTGGTTTGGCTCTGGCAGAGGCACAGAAGCGGCTCAATGAAGTGGGCATCTATGTCGGCACGACGTCAGGTCGCACCACGAGCAAGGTACGCAACGTGCTGCAAACAGGTCAGCCAGTGAAGAGCGGCGATGTCGTGCTCAAGGGCAGCGTCGTTGACCTGGTGTTCCCGTGAGTCGGGCATCATGACGGCAGGTGTCGATGAGGTAGCGCTCACACCATTGCTCGGGCGTGTGCGTAGCGCAATCGTCGACCGAGTCGGCATTTCGCGACGTCGGGCGACGTTGTCGGTGTTGCTCGCCGGGGTCTTCACCGTGAGCTTTACCATCACGCTCTTGGTCGTGGTGCTGTCGCGTGTAGCTGACGACCTTGACTCAACCGTGAGCGTCGTGAGTTGGTCGATTACGGCTCCGATGCTCGCATTTGCAATCACGGGTCCGGCGTTCGGCCGGCTCGGAGATCTGGTCGGTCACAAACGCGTCTTTGTTGGGGGACTGCTCGGCGCCGGATTCTTCGCCGGCCTCGCAGCCTTCGCCCCGTCGGCGCTGTGGCTCGTTGCGCTTCGCACACTCTCGGCGGCGAGTGGTGCCGCGACTGGGCCGTCGGCCATGGCGTTCATCAATCGCATGTTTGATCCGCACGAACGAGTGCGTCCACTGGCATCATGGTCGTTTGTTTCTGCTGGCGCGCCGGTGCTTGGCGTCGTCGCGGGTGTTCCGCTCGTCGAGACGGTTGGTTGGCGTGTGATTTTTCTGGCGCAGGCGCCGCTGTGTGTCGCTGGTGCATTTCTGGCGTGGTGGCTGCTGCGAGACACCGAGAAAGCAACCAGACGTGCGCTTCGACGCCCTTGGTGCGATGACCCTCGGAGCCGGTGCCGCTCTCGTCTTGCTCGGTGTCAACCGCGGCAGCACATGGGGCTGGCTCTCGCCCGGCATCATCGTCTCGCTCGGGCTCGGGGTTGCACTTCTCACGATGTTTGTCGTCGTCGAACGGCGAGTCGCAAACCCGATGGTGCCACCGCGATGGTTTCGCACTCGCAACGTGGCGTTTCCCGTGTTGAGCATTTCGCTCAGCAACTTCGGCTACATGGGCGGCTTCATTCTGGTTCCGCAAATGCTCGACAAAGGTATCGGACTCTCACTCGAGACCATTGGCTGGTTGATCATTGCGCGCCCACTCACATTTGCGATTGCGGCACCGCTCGCAGCGCGCGTCACCATGCGCACGGGTGAGCGCTTCGCAGGAATGTTCGGTGCAATGACCGTCTTCACGTCGTTGATCGTTCTCTCGACGGTGCGCGAATCCAGCCCGCTGTGGGTCATCGCGGTCGGTCTTGCATTTGCAGGTCTCGGGCTTGGGGTTGCGTCACCTGCGATGGCTGCGCTGCTGGCGAATGCCGTCGATGACAGCGAAATGGGCACCGCAAGCGCAATGCATCAACTGATGGCGCAGATCGGCGCTCTGCTCGGTGCTGCCGTGATGATCAGCGTGCACGAGGCGACGCTTGAACAGGGTGTCTTGCCGAGTTATTCGAACGCGCTCGTCGTCGGGGCAGCGCTCTGTGTCGTCGCCGGCTTGTTGGCGGGTGAGGTGCGCTCGACGAAGCGTTAGGCGGTGATCGCGCGAATCTCGGCGGCGACCGTCTGGGCGAGGTCGTTGTTGGGCATCGCCACTTGCATGCTCATCAACTTGAGCATGTCGCCTTCAACCTTGACTTTGCCGGTGAGAAACGCCTCCATGGCTTTCTGCGGATCTTGGTCGAGAAAGATGCGCCGTGCAGTCTCATAGTCGGTGGTGAGCGTCGCGTCGACGCCATCAAGATGACCAAGATCCATCACGACGACCCCACTTGAGGTGTCCATATGGCTATGAATGGTGCCGTCACCGAATGGCACGCCCGTGACCACTTGGTTGAAGCGCACGACCACCGACACCCTCGGGGCGTGGTCGCGGTATCGCTCACGTATCTCGCGGGCTGCTGCCATCCACTCGGCAGAGAGAAACGGGTGATTCATGTGCGGCGTCCTGACGAAAAATAAACGAAGACTCAACACGATAACGCTGCGCTGGTTGGCATCGGCGTGTTGCGTCCGCCACGATAGAGGGGTGGCGCGCGTGCTGGTGACCGAAGAAATCGCCGAGCGCGGGCTCGATCGCCTGCGCGCCGCAGGCCACGAAGTTGATGTGCGACTTGGGCTCAACGGCGACGCGCTGATTGCCGCACTTCAGGGTGCGCAGGCGTTGATCGTGCGCAGTGCCACCAACGTCGATGCGACAGTGTTCGATGCAGTTACTGGGTTACTGGTCGTTGGTCGGGCGGGGGTGGGTCTCGACAATGTCGATGTTGAAGCCGCCACTCGTGCAGGCGTAATGGTCGCGAATGCCCCAGAGTCGAACATCGTCTCGGCCGCCGAGCACACCATCGCGTTGTTGCTGGCGATGGCACGCAACGTGCCGCAAGCCCACGCTGCGCTCGTGGCCGGTCGTTGGGAGCGCAGCAAGTGGGAAGGCGTCGAACTTGCTGGCAAGACGCTCGGCATCGTTGGTCTCGGCCGCATCGGCAAGCTCGTGGCGCATCGCGCCATCGGCCTTGGCATGAAGATCGTCGCCTACGACCCGTATATTTCTGCCGAGCGCGGTCGGCAGTTGAACGTCGACATGTTGCCGCTCGATCAACTCGTTGC
Source organism: Actinomycetota bacterium (assembly GCA_009927665.1). Lineage (GTDB taxonomy): Bacteria > Actinomycetota > Acidimicrobiia > Acidimicrobiales > Ilumatobacteraceae > F1-60-MAGs027. The sequence goes on along the minus strand of RFMM01000178.1, from coordinate 2,491 downwards.
CACGAGCGATTTTCTCACGGTGCATCTGCCGAAGAACAAAGAAACTCGCGGGCTCATCAATCGTGATCTGCTGCTGAAGGCCAAGCCCGAATTGAGAATCATCAACGTGGCTCGGGGCGGCATCGTGGTGGAATCTGACCTTGCCGAAGTGTTACGTGACGGCATCATCGCAGGTGCAGCGCTCGATGTATTCGAACAAGAACCCGTCACTGACTCGGTGCTCTTCACTCTGCCCAATGTGGTGGTCACACCGCACCTTGGCGCAAGCACGCGCGAAGCGCAAGACAAGGCCGGCGAAGTGATTGCCGACATGGTGCAGCTGGCTCTCGCAGGCGACTTCGTGCCATTTGCCGTCAACGTGAACGCATCAGAAGCCAACGAGACGCTGAAGCCCTTCATTCCGCTTGCTGAGCGACTCGGTGCGTTGTTCGCTGACGTGATGGGCGAGCGGCCCGCTGAACTTGAGGTCGAAGCCAGCGGAGAGATCGGCGCTTATGACACGCGCATTCTCACGCTCGCTGCGCTCAAGGGTTTTCTCGGGCGTGGCACCGGTGACGCCGTCACCTATGTCAACGCACCAACCATTGCCGACAGCCGCGGCATGACCGTGCGTGAACAACGCAACGATGACGTCGCCCATCAGGACTACGTCAATCTCGTCACGCTTCGTTCTGGCGCGCACAACGTGTCTGGCACTCTCACGGGTCGTCGTCGCGAGGCGCGCATCGTTCTGATCGACGATCACCTCAGCGACGTGCCGCCGGCCAGATTCATGTTGATCGTGCGCAACGATGACCGCCCAGGCGTCATCGGTCGGGTCGGCACGTTGCTCGGTGACTTTGGCATCAACATTGACAACATGGACGTCGGCAAGACCGTCAAAGCTGGCAGCGCGATGATGGTGATTGCCACCGCCACGCCCACGCCACCTGATGTCGTAGAACGATTGCGCAGCATCGCCGGTATCACCGAAGTGATTACCGTCGGCTCGCCGCGTTGAGTTCTTCGCGCAGCTCGAGCACCGCCCGCCGCGCAGCGTTGGCGTAGTCGTCGCCGCTTGACGCATATAACACTGCGCGTGAACTGTTGACCACGAGCCCCGTGCCGTCACGGGTGGCACCGTGGCGCACCACCTCGGCCGCGCTACCTCCTTGGGCTCCCACGCCGGGCACCAAGAGCGGCAGGTCGCCGACGATCTCACGCACTCGGCGCAGCTCGTCTGGCTGAGTGGCGCCGACGACGAGACCCACCGACGCGCGCTTCGCCCAGTCGGTGGCGGCGCGACGAGCCACTGTCTCGTACAACGCATCGCCGCTGGCGTCGCGCACGGCCTGCAACTCTGCCGAGCCGTGGTTCGAGGTGCGACACAACACGAACACGCCACGATCGCGCCGCGCGAAGAACGGTTCGAGTGAATCGGTGCCGAGCCACGGGTTGACCGTCACGGCGTCAGCCCCATAGCGATCGAATGCCTCACGGGCATACATCTCGGCGGTGTCGCCGATGTCGCCGCGTTTCGCGTCGAGAATCAGCACCACCTGCGGATGATTGCGGCGAATGTGTTCACAGATGCGTTCGAGCGCAGATTCTGCACCGTGGGCGGCGAAGTACGCAATCTGCGGCTTGAAGGCGCACACGAGATCGCCCGTTGCGTCAACGATCGTGCGACAGAACGCTTCGATTGCCCCGGCGTCGCGACCGACGGCGGTCGGAAATCGTGATGGGTCAGGGTCAAGCCCGACGCATACGAGCGACGACGAGGTTGTCCACGCCGCACGTAAACGTTCGGTGAATGCCACCGTCAATCTTCGAGCGTGATGGCGCCCGTCGGGCAGAGATCAGCGGCTTCTTGCACCGAGTCGTAGAGCTCTGGGGCGGGTCGCTCGTGCAGAATGTGCAGGTAGCCGTCGTTGCGCACCACGAACACCTCGGGCGCCACCTGTGCACATGCTCCGGTCGAGGCACAGAGGTCGAAATTGACTGTGACTTTCACGACACCTCCCGCGCCAGACGCTAGTTGGCGCGACGAATTCTCGTAGCCTTTGCCCACCCCCATGTTGAAGAAAATCGGTGTCATTGCCCACGCCCATCGACGGGTAGTCGTCGTAATCTGGCTCGCGGTCATCATCGCCCTGGCCGCCGGTGTGGGGGTGTTCGGCAACAGTTTTTCTCTGCAGTTCAACCTGCCGAATGTCGAGAGCGCGCAGGGTTTTGAGTTGCTCGAGCAACGTTTTGGCGGAGAAGAAAGCGGCCGTAGCGGCACGATCGTCGTGCGGTCAGCTGGTGGGTTCGATGACACGCAGCAAGCGGCGTTGAATGAGTACTTCGCGGTGCTCGATGCCCGCCCCGACATGCGTGTCGTGAGCCCGTTCAGCGACGAAGGGGCGCGTCAGGTGTCACCGCGTGGCACGATCGCGTTCGCCACGGTCTCGTTCGCCGCTGACATAAATGCGGTGGAGGAATTCCTGTCGATCTATGAAGAGATGAAGGC